>JBKPAC010000020.1:0-52445 GCA_046726175.1 Acidobacteriota bacterium | reverse complement strand
GTCCACGGCTATCCAGAACTTTGGCGTTTCATCGATTAACTACGTATCCGCAAATCACAATTCGATCCAATTAGAGCAATCCTCTCCTGCTCGATCTCCAAATTCCGCAAGCGAGCATTCCTGGTTGAATACGTGAAGTGGCCCTCTCGTGTGACGAAGCGCCCGAATTTGAATGCGAACGTGTGGGCATGGCTGTTGCACATTCGAGCGCGAGATCAGAAGTGCCGGTGAGGGACCAGTTACGAAATTTCGGAATTGCAAAGTCAATACCGTCGCGCTTCTGAGAAATGTTTCGCAGGAAAGGGAGTAGTAATATGAAAAAGTTAATTTTGTTTTTGATCCTCTGTCTTGGCCTATCAGTCTCACAGGCCATAGCTCAGGATCTTTCGACCACTGGATCCATCGGGGGGAAAGTGGTCGATGCAAACGGAGCGGCAGTTCCCGGCGCTACCGTGACTGTGGAAGGTGCGACCGGCGAACGTACGGCCGCCGCCAATCACGAAGGTGCATTTGAAATTCAGAATCTGATTCCTGGCGACTACAGCCTGAAAGTAACTCAATCAGGATTCAAAACTGCAGTTCTTTCCAAAGTCACCGTCTACGTCGGCAAACAATCGAATTTGCAACTGACCCTGGAGCCCGGAGAACTCTCGGCAACGGTTAACATCACTGACGCCGCAACGACAATCGATCAGCAAAGCACTGCAGTCGGACAAAACCTGAATGACCAGCTGTTTCAGAATGTCCCGGTCCAACGCAGTGTTTCAAGCCTCTTCTATCTGTCACCCGGCGCCGCTGACAGCATCAACGGTGGACGTGACAACCCATCGATCGCTGGAGCATCAGGTCTCGACAACCTTTACATCGCTGATGGTGTCAACATAACTGACTCGGCATTTGGCGGCATCGGCACTTTTAACCGTTCTTACGGTGCATTGGGTACGGGCATCAACACCTCCTTCATCAAAGAGGTCCAGGTAAAGACCGGAGGCTTTGAACCGCAGTACGGCCAATCGCAAGGCGGCATCATCAATATCACCACTCAATCGGGAAGCAACGATTTCCACGGAGCAGTTTATGGTTTTGCGCGGCCGTCAGCTTTTGAAGCCACACGCCGGCAGCCAGACGACACCCGCGTAAACAAACAAGGAAAGTTGTTGCACGAAGAAACGTATGACGCCGGTGTAGACATTGGCGGTTACATCCCCGGCGCTCGCAACAACCTTTTCTTCTTTGGATCGTTCAATCCCACAGTGAGAAGAGAGATTGTCCGCGGTGTCGAAGCAAATGCATCCGACATTGATGCCGGCAATCAATCGATAATCAACACCGGCTTGTTCAATCAGCTTGGTGACCATGCTCGTCGCTATCGCTCGTTGAACTACGCTTTCAAGCTGGACTACAACGTCACTCAAAATCACACGATCGCATTCTCGATCTTTGGCGATCCGACGAAAACAAATCTCTCAGATTTCCGCACGCTGCAGATCGACAATACGACGGGGCAGAGCCAGCTTGACTATGGCACTCGCAATATGGCCGTTCGCTATTTCGGTTCACTCACTCCGACCTGGACTTTGGCTGCCTCGTTCAGCCAGGGTCGCAATCACTTCAACGAAACAGGCTTTGCAGATCTGAACCTGATCCAGGTGCGGTTGCCGATCGATCCGATTCGCGGCAACTATGCGGCTCAGGGACTTGGATTCTTCGAGCCGACTGAGAGTACGAACTATCGCACGACATTCGACGTTACCAACAACCGGAACTTCTGGGGCTCCCACACGTTTGGTGTCGGCTATCAGTTCCAACGATCACTCTACTCAGGCAGCCGCGAGCGAAGTGGTCCCCGTTACGCCATCCCGGCGGCAAACGCTACTGGAACTCCCATCACTGATATCGGTGGCAACGCCGCCGCGATCGGTCAGTTGTTCAACGTACACTTCCGGCTTCGGGCGCAGAACGACGCCTGCACGTTGTGCCCAAGGTTCAACGTCCGTGGAACTGATGTTCCGGTTTCACTGCAGGTTTATCGTGGTGAATTCGGCCCACCGAGCTTCGACACATACGGTAATTACCACGCGGGTTATGTGCAGGATACCTGGCGGATCAATAAGTACATCTCCGCCATCGTAGGTCTGCGCTGGGAGCAGGAGCGTGTTGTCGGTAGCCCGAACGCCGCTGGCAGCCGCTACTCGTATACGTTCACTGACCAGTGGGCGCCGAGGCTTGGTGTTACTGTCGATCCATTTGGCAAGGGTAAGACCAAGGTCTGGTACAACTACGGTAGATTCTTTGAGTACCTGCCGCTCGATGCGGCTGAACGTTCCCTCTCATCGGAGAGCGACTTTACTGGCTTCCGCTTTGCGCCGGCGTTCACAACGGATGCCTCAGGTGTTCGTCGTGTGGTACTCAGCCCATTGGGTTCCGTCATTCCAGCGGTTGACGCAGCGCATCTTCTTACCGGAGCTGTTGGCTCGGGTAACGTTCCCGGCGCGGGGACGATCTCAGCAACCGACCTGAGCGCAATTACACCAGGAACGAAGTTGGGATTCTCGGATGAGCACATCATTGGATTTGAACAACAGCTGCCGCGGAACTTTGTGTTGTCGGTTCGCTATCAGGATCGCCAGTTGAAGCGAATCATTGAAGATGCGGCAGTGCTCTCGCCCGAAGCTGCGAATGCAGGTATCACGCAAACCTACTTCATGGGTAACGTAAGTTCGAGTCTCGATGCGGCTACGAACCTCGCACCATTCCGGTATGCAGTAGGCGCAGCGGTTCCCGCCGGCTGCTTGCAAACAGTAGCGGGCACACCTGACTTCGGCACTGAAGTGTTCGACGCGAATGGCAACAGCCTTGGCAACGTCTGCTTCGGTGCTCGGGGCATCGTGAACGGCGCCTCGTTCAATTCACCTGACGGAGTACCGGACGGCTTTGTCGATCCGAAACGACGTTATCGAGCGATTGAAGTCGAGTTGAACAAGCGCTTCTCTGAAGGCTGGCAAGTTTTGGCGAACACCCGCTTTGCCAGGTTGAAGGGTAATTACGAAGGTCACCTTCGTAATGACAACGGTCAAACCGATCCAGGTATTAGCTCGCTATTTGATTTCACCGCGGGTGATTTCAACCTGCTGGGTGACCAGTTTGCAATTGGCCCACTCAATACTGAGCGGCGCTTCCTTTCAAACGTGTACGGCAGCTACGCGTTCGCGAAGGATCGTTTCGGCGGACGGTGGCTCAATGGTTTGAATATCGGTGCTGGTCTCAGAATGGAATCGGGGTTGCCGATCAGCGAATTTCTACCGCATCCGGTTTACTTGAATGCGGGTGAGGTTCCTGTGGGAGGCCGCGGCAAGCTCGGCCGCACGCCGTTCTTCACATCGCTTGATTTGCACGCGGATTATCCGTGGCAGCTCACTGAGCGTGCGAAGATCAGCTTCATCGCCGATTTCTTCAACGTAACGAACAGCCGAAAAGTCTTGTTGCCGGATCAATTCCGACAACTCGATCTTGGAGCTGACAATCCCGACTTTCTGCAACCTCAAATCAACCTGACGACTTTGAACCAAGGCTTCCGCCTGCCGTTCAACATGAGATTGGGAATGAGATTTGAGTTCTAGTCTGCTGAATTAACTTGAAGCCCGACGTTTGTCCGGCTGGCTGAGTTGCAATACTCACCAGTCGGACTTTTGTTTTCTGCTGAGGAATCTGGAGCGCGAATTTTCGATTTGACGCTAATCACGTGACGTCGTAGCTAAGCTAGGCTGAGACACAAGCAATCTTTGCCGCTCCTTTTTAGGTTTGGAACCAAAGATCAACTCACGTATTACCTTAAACAGGATCGTGGGCCGGAACAGACTCTTCGGTGGGTTGAGCATTTGAAACACTCTTATCCAAACATCGCGGACACTCGCGTCCCGAGTGGTCAAAGCAATAACTTGATCCACATACACGTGCATCATTCTTGCTTTCCAGTTCAGCGTCGCGCCCTCAGTGCCTCGATAACGGCAGTCCTCGCCTGTAGCCAATGACCACGGCAACGTGTTCAGCTTCGCAAGGCGCTTCTGAAATGTTTTTACGAAGGTCGGATCCAACGCTCGTTTCCATGTGGAAAGAGTGCGGCCCAGTTCGATAGCACCCATCGCCGCAATCGTCATTCCCTGACCGTACACGGGATTGAACGCACACACTGAATCACCTAGCAGTACAAAGCCTCCGGGCAGATGGGCCATCTCCTCGTAGTGGCGCATTCTGTTTTGCATATTTCTGAAGCTTCGAATCGGTGTCAGCGGTTTAGCATCGCGAATCGCCTCACTAATCATCGATGATGGTAGGCTGTCAGCGAACTCGATGAACTGTCGATCTTCAACTGGCGGGTAGTCGCGATCGCCGCCGCACAGAGTCAGAATCCAGCGGTCGTCTTCAATTGGGAAAAGAATTCCTGCGCGCGTTCGCTCGGGCGGCGCTGCTTGAAGAAAGATGCATTTCCAACCGGGGTCGTTCTGTTTCGGTCGTTCATAAATTCGCGTCGAATAACCGAGGAACGCGTTAACAATCGTTTCTCTGGGAGTCTCATATCCCAGCGCCGACAGCCAGCTGGGTGCGTGCGATTGACGTCCGCTCGCATCGACAACCAAATCAGCTTCGAGGAACCGTTCAGTTTCCGTTCCACTTAACGCGTCTTGTTGTTTGACGGAAACACCGCCGACGTTTCGTTGATCTGAAGTCGTGCTTAGTGACGTGACTTCACAACCGGCGATGATCTCGAGGTTTTCAAGTTTGGCGAGTCTTCGCCGAAGGTGCCGGTCAAGAAACGGCCGGCTAAATGAAAGCACTTCCACTCCTGAGTGATATCGCTTGCCCCAGCCGGCAGGTGTTAGCCACGACAGGTCGACACCGGATTCAATTACCTCTGCACCGGAATTAACCAACTCGTTGCGAATACCGGGAAACAGCTCCTCGATAATTACGAGCCCACGAGCCAAAAGCGCGTGCAAATGATGCGCCTGCGGCAAACCTCTGCGGTGTTCCACTCCGTCCGGGAAGTGATCCCGTTCCAAGAGCGTAACGTTTTCGAAATGATCACAGAGCACGCGGGCGGCCAGCATTCCAGCCATACTGCCTCCGATGACGACCGCACGACTCCGACCCTCGCAACCAATAGCCCCACTAGACCGTCTCGATTTCATACTTCAAATACCTCTTTGCTCCTTATTGTTTTTCCCGAGTGAGTCTTGCGTTAGAATTCGCGCAATCCCCAACTCGTCAGTCTTTGCTCCCGGCGTCACCGCGGGCTGCGCGATAAAAGCTAACGATCGGTTCGCGCGAAGTCTTGAGAGTGCTCTGATTTGTCTTTGAAAAAGTTCTGAAAATGGCAATAGACAGGCAAAGTAAGGTGCTGTACGAGTTCGGCGTATTCCAACTCGACCCGGACGAGCGACTTTTATTGTGCCGCGGAGAGGCTGTCCCGCTCACACCCAGAGCCTTCGACACACTGCTGCTTTTGGTTGAGAACAGCGGTCACAGGCTGCGTAAGGACGAACTTATCGAGAAGCTCTGGCCCGACAGTTTTGTAGGCGAGAATAGCCTTGCCCAGAACATTTCGGCTCTTCGAAAAGCGCTTGATGAGGATTCCAGCGGTCAGCAATACATTGAAACCCTGCCGAAACTCGGGTATCGCTTCACTGCTCCGGTCGTGCGGGTTCAAGCGAGTGAGTTCTCGGAAAAGTCAACACCGGCTCCGGCCGATAGCCGACTTGGAACAGTAACTGAGACTCGCCAGGACGCAGCGCCTCAATCGGGAAGCACTGCAGCTCACTCCGCCGTTCGCCGTAAGACGATTGTTGGAGTGGCGGCTCTTTTGGGGATAACGGCACTCGCTGTTATCGCTTACGTGCTTTTCGCTCGCAAATCTCAATCTCCTCCCGCGCCGGCGCCGCTCCGCTTAGCGGTGTTGCCTTTCCGTAACTTGAAACAGAATAACGAGACTGATTTCCTCGGCTTCTCGCTTGCCGATGCTGTCATCGCCAAGCTCGGCTACGTGAACACTCTGATTGTCCGACCCTCTGCATACATCGACAAATATCGAAATCAAACAATCGACCCGAGGCAGGTCGCTGATGATCTGAAAGTCGATCTGCTTCTCACAGGAAGTTTCATCAAAGAGGGCGACGACTTGCGGATTACGGCTCAGCTCGTGGACGTAAATCGCAATCAGTTCGTATGGCAGGACACGATGGATCTGAAGTACGACAAACTATCCACGGTCCAGGATGAAGTCACGGCAAATGTGATCCGAGGCTTACAACTAAATCTGTCACCTGCCGAAAAAGAGAATCTATCTCGCGACACGCCGGCGAACGCATTAGCGTACGAATACTTTCTTCATGGAGTCGATCTGTATTCGCGAAACGATTTCTCGACGGCTACGAACATGCTCGAGAAGACTGTGAACCTCGATCCTAATTACGCACTGGCGTGGGCCCACCTCGGGCGCGCATACAATGCCGCTGCCGCATTTGCACTCGAAGGACATGACGCATACCAAAAAGCATTCGCCGCGTATGAAAAAGCGCTGGCATTGAATCCCGAGCAAGTCGAGCCTCGCATCTTTATGGCAAACACATTCACCGACACGGGCCGCGTGCATCAAGCTGTTCCACTCTTGAGGCAAACAATTGCAGCGCATCCCAACTTGGCAGAGGCACATTGGGAACTTGGCTATGCTTACCGTTTTGGTGGAATGCTCAACGAATCAATAGCGGAATGTGAGCGTGCTCGCCAGCTTGACCCGAAGGTGAAGATCCACAGCTCAGCTATCAACAGCTATCTCTACAATGGCGAGTACGCAAAGTTCCTTCAATCTCTACCAGCGACAGAGACTATTGCGTACATCCTCTTTTACCGTGGGTTTGGTAACTACTATCTGAAAAACTGGACCACAGCCGCAGCCGATTTTGATCGTGCCTTTCAGCTCGATCCTTCTCTTTACAGTCAGGTCGGCGCAGCTCTCAGCAAGAGCATCAGCGGGAATAAGGATCAGGGCCTTTCACTCGTTCGCGACCTGGACCAAAAGATCCAGGAGCGGAACGTACGTGACGCAGAAGGCGTTTACAAGGTAGCTCAGGCATATGCGATCCTCGGCGACAAAGCATCCGCGTTGCGCGTCCTGAAGCGAAGCATAGAAGGTGGGTTCTTTTGCTACCCGTACTTTGTATCCGACCCGTTGCTTGAAAACGTACGGCACGAAGCCGATTTCGCAACGTTGATTGAGCTGGCGCACAAGCGTCATGAAGAGTTCAAGCAAGAATTCTTTCCTGGGAAGTAGTAGCGATTGTTCCTCATTCATTCACTCAGGAGTGATTGATGCTAGTCGGACATTTTGCCGCCGGCCTCCTTGCCAAGCGAGTTGAGCCTAAAGTGTCGGTTGGCACGTTAGTTTGGGCGGCAATGCTCCCAGATTTTCTGTGGTGCATCTTCGCAATCGCCGGAGTGGAGCACATCAAGATCAAGCCTGGAAGAGGAGCTGCTAACTATGCCGATTTCTATGACACCGCTTTGAGTCATAGCCTGTTGACGAACGTAATATGGGCTGCGATTTTCGCGGCCGCATACTTCCTAATACGTCGTCACAAACGAGGTGCACTGGTTCTCTCAATCGTCGTAGTAAGCCATTGGCTTCTGGATTTTCTTGCGCACCGGCCCGATATGTCGCTCGCGCCAGGCACATCAAGACACTTCGGTCTCGGTCTTTGGACATCGATTCCTTTGACGATTATGGTAGAAGGCGGCTTCTGGTTAGCGGCGATCATTATTTATATTCGCATGACTACACCTAAGAGCCGCCTGGGCGTTTATGCTTTTTGGAGCGTCTGCGCACTTCTTACCCTCGCTTGGTACAACAATATTGCCGGACCTCCGCCACCAAATCCTGGAACGGCTGCGATTTCCAGTTTCGTCTTCTTCACGCTCGTAGTGCTATGGGCATACTGGATGAACCGACTTCGGCCGGCTAAAGGCAACTTGTCATGACAGCGGACTCTGCAAAGCAACAATTCGAAGGATTTCTTTCTCGTTACACACCTGAAATCCGCGTGATAGCTAAAGCAGCTCTTTCAAAGATGCGAAAGCTCGTGCCCGGCGCGATTGAACTGGTCTACGACAACTACAATGCACTGGTGATCGGGTTTGGCCCAACCGAGCGGGCTTCCGATGCGATTTTCTCGCTCGCTTTGTATCCACGTTGGGTTACGCTCTTCTTTCTGCAGGGAGCTTCACTCCCCGACAGACAAAAGCTCCTGAAGGGTAGCGGCAAAGTGGTGCGACAGCTCGTGCTCGAGGATGCCTCGACTCTCGACTCGCCTGCTGTCAAAGATCTTATTGGTTTGGCTCTCAAGCGCGCCTCAACACCAATGAACAGTGCGAAGACTCGCGGGCGCATGGTCATCAAATCAATTTCTCCCAAACAACGGCCTCGTCGGCCCAAAGCATAACCTCTCGACTTCCACAATGACACACAGACTTAGATTCTTTTTTGCAACGCTTGTGATTCTGCTTGCTGCGAGCACAAGCGGTTCAGCGCAATCCAGTCCGAATCTCTCTGAAACTGATCGCATCCGTTTGGCTCAAGCATTTCAAATTGCGGATAAACTCGGCGACAGAGTTTGGAAAGACTGGAGTAAGGCACCGTTTGCCGTGCTGCTGGTAACACGCGAGCATGAATTCCTTATTCGCCATCCGAATCCATCAAACGATTTCACACTCATTGGGAATGACGCTACGTTGAAGAGTGATATCTACTTTCGCAAACGAAGGTTTGATCCG
This sequence comes from Acidobacteriota bacterium, assembly GCA_046726175.1. Classification (GTDB taxonomy): domain Bacteria; phylum Acidobacteriota; class Blastocatellia; order Pyrinomonadales; family Pyrinomonadaceae; genus PSRF01. The sequence goes on along the minus strand of JBKPAC010000020.1, from coordinate 43,622 downwards.
AACTTGCTCGCTACTTTTCCTGCGGTCGGTGGCGTATCAACGATCGTAATCGGTCAGGCCGAGAACACATCCTCCAAAACCTCGACACCGTGGGTCATCACTGTCCTGCACGAGCACTTTCATCAACTGCAGGACTCACAACCTAATTCCTATGCGGAAACATTGGCGCTCGGCTTAGCGCGAGGGGATCAATCGGGAATGTGGATGCTCAACTATCCCTTCCCTTATGACTCTGATGATGTAGGACAAAAGGTTTCGCTCATGGGCCGGCTTCTTGTTGCGGCTATGCAAAGCAAACCAAAGGATGAGCTGTCAAGAAACCTGACTGCGTATCTTCAGGCTCGTGCAGAACTCAGGCAGTTACTGAGCGTTGACGACTACAAGTACCTCTCGTTTCAACTCTGGAAGGAAGGTCTTGCGAGGTACACGGAGTATCGCATTGCTCAACTTGCGGCCACGGCTTACAAACCATCCAAAGAGTTTCAGGCGCTGAAGGATTTCACGGCGTTCCCGCAAGTTGCCGATCAGATTCGAAAGGAAATCATCAAGAGCCTCTCTGCAATGAACCTCAAAGAATCTCGTAGGGTAGCTTTCTACGCGTGGGGAGCGGCCGAAGGTTTACTCCTGGATCGAGTTAACCCCAACTGGCAAAGTCAGTACTTCGTCGAAAAATTCAGCCTCGATAAATACTTCCTCAATCAAGAGCGTTCGAATTCAAGCGAGCGCAAAGGAGGTTAGATGCAAACCTGTTTTGTTTCTATTCCGTTCGGCATCAAGACCCTTCCTGATGGGCAAACCCTCGATTTCGGTTTCCTCTACACCGACGTGATTCGCCCCACAGTGCAGGATCTCGGCATCGAGTGCCGGCGGCTGGATGATTACCCGCCTGGTGCAATCTGGCACAAGACGATGTTTTCGGCAGTCATCTCAAGCGATCTCATGATTTCCGATATCACGTCCGATAACGCAAATGTGTTTTACGAGCTAGGAATCAGGCACGCTTTGGGTCGCGGGCGAACGATCCTTATCTCCGCAGCAGGACGGCGCATACCGGGAAACATCAGCTCTTTACGGGCGCTGTTTTACGAGCCAGACGCAAACGGACGATTAACCGGATCGGCCGCCGAGATGTTTCGCGAGCAGCTGAAATCCATTATCAGAGAAGGTCAGCGGTCACCAGTCAGCGACAGTCCGATTTACCAGTTCTTCCCTGATCTCGACGTGAGTCTTCCTGCCGAGCTCGATGCGGGCACAGGTAGACGCCGCCGGCGAACGAAAGGCCAGCGTGGCTTCGTCCAGAGCGTCGTTGAGTCTCCCGCCCAGGCGAAGGGAGACCTCGAGGGGATTGAAGCAGCAGTTCGCGGCTCGCAGGAGGTTGACCCTGGCGAATACTTGAATCTCATGAAGCGATATCGCGACCTATCGGAATGGGACCGTGTAATCGGACTTGCCGACGACGCACCGCCTCAACTCGCTGAGTCTCAGGAGATGCGACAGCTGCTGGCGCTCGCGCTTAATCGTCGCGGTCTCCCCGGCGATCAGGACCGAGCAATCACGATGATGGAGCAGCAACTCGCTGAGACGGGCGGCGACAGTGAATCTTTTGGAATTCTCGGACGCATCTACAAAGACCGCTACGATCAGGCAAAGGAGCAAGGCGATCCTCGCGAGGCTAGCGTTAATCTCGAAAAGGCGATCGAGCAGTATCGCGCTGGATTCGAGAAAAATCCGCGAGACTATTATCCCGGTATCAATGTCGTGAATCTTCTGGTTCAGAAAGGAGACGACGCAGCTCGCCAGGAACTAGATACATTGGTCCCTCGGGTAAGTGCTGCGGTGCAGCAGAAACTGGAAGGCGATCGAATCGACTTCTGGGATCTTGCAACTGATTTGCAGTTGGCTGCAGTCGCGCGCGACTGGTCACGAGCAGAGCAACGGGCCAAAGCCATGGTCAGCCAGTCTCCTGCGGGATGGATGGTTGAAACAACGATTCGTGACATGCGCGCAGTAGGCAAGACGTTTAGTGATCCCATGGACCAGCGGAGTCTGGAGTCAATCATCTGGATCCTGAAACCAGATGCCCGGAACGGAGGCGCCGAATGATCGACATTGACGACGCCATTGCAGCACTTCGGGTAGACGTCTTACGAATCGCTCAACTCGAACGCGATCGGCTTGATCTCCTCAACTCGCAGTTGAACCCGGCGATGAAAGACGAACGCGATCTCGATTTGAAGACGGACATTGAACGACAACGAAAGCGCATGATCCAGGTAATGCAGCAGGTCGTTGAATTTCCTCCACAGCACACTCGCCATGGACAACTGCTGGCCCAATTCCACAATGTTGCGCCTTTTGAAAAATCAGTCTTCGTGATCACGAAGTTTCCTGATCCCAAGAAAGCAGCGGCGCTGGACACTCAACTCAGCGCTGTGATCCAGGCGGTGCGTGACGCCGTTAAGGTCTGTGGTTACGTTGCCAGGCTGGCGAGCGACACGCAGTATCACCCGATTCTCTGGGACAACGTCGAACTGTATTTGCTGGGCTGCAGTCGAGGCATCGCAATCGTCGAGGACAAGTACCTGCCTGAACTCAACCCTAACGTCGCGATGGAGTGGGGTTGGATGCGCGGTATGGGTCGCAACGTCCTCTACCTCGTGGAGAAAGAGTTCAAAAAGCAGCGGGCCGACTGGGGCGGGCTGATTGAGAGCCAGTTCGACTGGGCAAACCCGGCACCGGACATCAAGACTGGTGTTGAGAGCTGGCTGAAACAGGCTTAACTGCCAGATTTTCGGACACGATGTCACATAACGGCAGCCTGTCCTGTCTTGACTCCGAGACCCTTTTGGAGTTTTGATTCTTTCATGAGCCACCTGGAGGTTTTCGCCGAATATAGGTCTTACCTCTTCACGCTTGCCTATCGCATGTTGGGAAGCGTGATGGACGCTGAAGATCTATTGCAGGAAACTTTCCTCCGTTGGCAACAGACCTCATTGGCGAAGATCAGATCCCCAAAAGCATTCCTCTCAACAGTAGTCAAGAATCTCTGTCTGAATCAGATGCAATCCGCAAGAGTGCGACGGGAAGAAGGCAGTTCTGACCCTTTAATGGAACAGTCAGCGTCTGAAGGCTTTCAAGATCCAGCTGATGCAGAAATGCTCGCCGATTCACTGACTTCAGCTCTGCTGGTTTTGCTCGAGCGACTGTCGCCAAGAGAGCGTGTCGTCTTTTTGCTGCGCGAAGTGTTTGATTGCGATTACGACGAGATTGCAGCGATTATCAAGAAAAGCTCAGTCAGCTGCCGCCAGATGTTGCGGCGAGCTAAACAGCACATTGTTTCAGAGCGATCTCGATTTGTGGCCTCATCCGATCAACTGCAAACGCTACTTCGTCAATTCACGAGCACTTGTAAGACCGGCGACCTGCAGGAACTCGTCTCCGTCCTTTCCTGAAATCCGTACAATTCGATTTCCTCAGATTCCGGTTGCTGAACCATCAGCACTCGGTTAACGTAACTTATTCTCGAAACCTTGAGTGCGGGGAGACCGAAAAAGCCGATGGCCTCTACGGTAATCCAAAATTCTGTCGCAATCAGCCGCCAACAGTTCCTGGCTTGGTGGCTGCGTTTGGCCGCTGTCACGGAAATACTGGCATTCTTCGCCGTTGTCATGCCGCGTTCCTGGATGGAGGCAACGCACGTGTGGCTTGGTCTGGGTGAAATGGTCGCCGGGCCAATCACCATGTTTATGATCCGCGAGGCTTCTTACACGTACGGAATGCATGGAATTTCCCTTTGCATTCTGGCGTCGGACGTCGATCGCTACCGGCTCCTGATCTTATTCAATGGTGTCTCGTTCGTGATTGCTGCAGTAGTGTTTTTCGTAATCGATGTCACTGCCGGATTGCCGCTCTGGTGGACAGTTTGTGATTCAGTAGGCGTCGGCGTATTCGGAGCTGTGGTCCTATGGCTTTGCCGCTCATTTGAAAAGTAGTTGTGAGTCGACTACGGATGGAGGGCTGGTTGGCTTTATCATTTACGAACCAAATGGAAGATTGTCTTGAGAGGCTGGAAAAGTGCTGATTAATCAAGTGTCAATACCTGCTTACCCGGCCGCTCGCGATGTAGCCACCACAGTGGAAGACTACTTCGCGACTCACATCAGTTCGCCCAGCAAGCATCATCCGGTCGAACCGGGGCTGCGTCCTTCCGCTGCGATCATCGAAGCAATCATCGACGCGACGTTTTGGGCCAGTCTGCGCCGGGAAGAAACTTACTCTCCAAAGATCTCACTGGCCTTCTTATCTCCCGAGCATTCGAAGCAACCGCTGATGTTCGAGCGTTTACTGCCACTAACGCCGCCCGTGCTCTCGCGGCTTGCTCCAGCGGTGGAGCGGCCAGGAATTCACCTTGGTGTTTGGCCCCATCAAGGTGAGTTGCGCCTGTGGGGAACAACACGCGCGATTCCACCTTTCTGTTTCGTGCTCGAAGTAATTGAGCCCGGCTTGTTGGTGGTGAAGTACCGTCGCAGCCAGGAGCAGGGTAAGTACGTCAACGTTGTCGTGCTCAAAGGCGACCAAATAAAAGTCGTGGATGAGCGAGGCACAGGACTCGAGGATTGTCCGGCTCTGTTAACTCGGATGCTCGCCTTCGGGTCTCAACCTTCCGCGGACGACGAGGTAAACGTCTTGGTCCAACTGGCGGTCTCCATGCGCACGCACGGTCGCGGTGGCTCGTTGCTGGTGGTCCCGGAAGGCTCGGATTCCTGGCGCGACTCAATACTGAATCCGGTGCCGTATCTTATATCGCCTCCGTATGCGGAGCTCGCGGAGCTCATGAGTAAGAGTCCGGAAGAGCGAAGCCAGCAAACATGGCAGGAGGCACTTATCGACGCAGTAGATGCGATTGCAGGTCTGACCGCGGTTGATGGCGCGGCAATTATCACGGACAAGTATCATCTCCTTGCTTTCGGTGCAAAGATCGGAAGACGTGATGGTGGAATGCGAGTTGAACAGGTAGTGGTTACTGAGCCTGTGGTCGGCAATATGGCTTCGATTATCCATCCACTGGAACTCGGAGGCACGCGTCATCTCTCAGCCGCACAATTTGTGTACGATCAGCCAGATGCTCTCGCGCTCGTAGCTTCGCAGGACGGCGGGTTTACGATCTTCGCATGGTCACCCTGTGAAGAGATGGTCCATGCACACCGCGTCGAAACGCTGCTGTTATAAATCTCGAGTCACTGGGAGCGCGGGCGTCTCGCCCGCTGCGTCACGTGAATTGTCGACGCGACAGTCGGGCGAGGCGCCCGCGCTCCCAGTAAACCGCGCATCGTCCTGGTCCAACGCGTGGTTCGTATGACGATTCTTCTCATCGCTGTATTAGTTCGCATATGTTGGCTGCTCGTTGAGGTCCGACATCTGCGTCGCTACCGGGTGATGCCCGCGCGTGACTGGGATCGACATTCGGCCACCGTTTGGGACATCGCTAATGGCCTCGAGCCGCTTGGTCTGGTTCTTGGCTTTATGGGTGTTGCCCGAATACCTGGCCCACCGGCTGTAGCGGGCATCCTGGGTCTCACCCTTCTTCTGGGCGGTATCGTCATCAGATGGACAGCGATTTATACGTTGGGTAAGTACTTTACCGGAACGGTTTTGATTAGAGAGGATCACTGCCTGGTCGAAACCGGGCTGTACCGGTACATAAGGCACCCAGCTTACGCCGGCGCATTGATTGCTCATGCAGGATTGGGATTGGCGTTTATGAGCTGGTTCAGCCTTGCTTTAAGTTCTATACATTATCTTGTAGCCGCGTTTTATCGCATTCGAGTTGAAGAGAAGGCATTACGCGACGCTTTTGGTGAACATTATGTCGCATACTCAATGCACACGAAGCGTTTGATACCAGGTGTCTACTGATTTCAGTGAATTATCCAGGAGCCTTGAATGACGCCAAGCACTGACCCGTCGGCAACCGATATACAAACTATTCACCAAATTGAATTGCGAACGATGGATGCAATCAAACAAAAAGACACCATAGCGTTGGCGAGGATCCTCGCCGAGGACTTTACGCACCGGACACCCGCCGGAGTGGACTCGAACCGCTCGGAATTTCTTAAGGGGATTGCGGACCTTCCGCTCGAGGTGCTTTCAATTTCCGGTGATAACTTGAGAGTGAATATCTACGGCGAAACAGCAGTGCTCACCGGGGTGCAAAGAGTCACAGTTCGCAATGTTGATGGAAAAGAAGAGTCCGGAGCTGGCGCATTCATGGATGTCTTCGTGAAGAGAAATAACGAGTGGTTCATGGTGTTTGCTTATAGCGTCGACTTACCTTCAGGATGGGATACAAAGACAGTCTGATATGTCCAGGAATATGGAATCACCTTTCGCTTGCGTAATGGATGCAATTGCACCCGAGGAACGAGCTTCACATCTGGAGAGTGCAAAAGAACTTTTCCACCGGGTGATCGATATTCAGGAACTCACAGATGGTTACGCATTCCATTTACCGGCCGACTCAGACACGTTTACGCGGATAGCGAAGTTCATTTCGCTCGAAAGGCTCTGTTGTCCTTTCTTCGGGTTCACATTGGAGGTGGAACCCGAGGGTGGAGACGCTTGGCTAAAGCTAACTGGACGCGAGGGAGTGAAATCGTTTATCCGTGGCGAGATTGCCGAGTTTCTGGGCAACCGAACAATTTAATCGGGTAAATGCAGTCAATCGTGTCCACCAACTGCCCACTAAACGCATCACTAACAACCGTTCTCGAGACGGACAGATTACGACTGCGTCAGTTTTCGATTGGCGATGCGCCATTCATTCTTAAACTGCTAAACGAGCCTTCGTTCATTCAGAACATCGGTGACAAAGGCGTACGGACGATCGATGATGCCCGTGGCTACATAAACAATGGCCCCATTGCAAGCTACGAGAAGTTTGGCTTTGGTTTGTGGCTGGTCGAGTTAAAAGATGCAAGCATCCCTATCGGCATGTGCGGTCTGCTGAAGCGCGACACGCTTGATGATGTGGACATCGGGTATGCGTTTCTACCCGAATTCTGGTCGTACGGCTACGCATTGGAATCAGCCTCAGCAGTCCTTTCTTCAGCAAAGCGAGACTTCGCTCTGAAGCGCGTTGTGGCCATTGTGAGTGCAGACAACGAGACCTCGATTCGTCTGTTGCGGAAACTCGGCTTCGAATATGAACGGATGGTCAAGATGTCAGCAGACGAAGCCGAAGTCAAATTATTCGGCTCAACAATCTAATGGAATGCATGCTCAAGCTCGTCAGCACGATTTGCACACTCACACCGTAACCATTAGAGGTAAGCGCGTTTTGCTTCGTGCTCCACGAAAGAGCGACCGCGACGAGTTCATCAAACTAAACCGCTCAAGCTCGCGACTGCACCGCAATTTAGTATCACCACCCCGAACCCACGAAGAATATGACGCGTTCCTGGCACGATCGCGCAGACCGAACGCCGTTTGTTTTCTCATTTGCCGGCTCGTTGATGGAGCTATTGTGGGCGCAATCAACCTTAGTGAAATCGTGCGCGGCGGATTTCAAAGCGCGTATCTCGGTTACTATGTTGGAGCGGCATTTGCGCGACAGGGTTTTATGACCGAGGCGCTACAGCTAATGCTGAAGTACTCTTTCAACGAACTGAAACTGCACCGGCTTGAAGCAAACATTCAACCCGCCAATGTTGCCTCCGTGGCTCTTGTCAAGCGGTCTGGTTTCATTCGTGAGGGCTTTTCCCGGGACTATCTTAAAATATGCGGCCAGTGGCGCGACCATGAGCGTTGGGCAATAACCGCCGATCTGTGGAAAAAACATAAACAGACATGACCAGATACGTTGCATTCTTAAGGGCGATAAATGTCGGTGGGCACATCGTGAAGATGGACCAGCTGCGAGGGCACTTCCAGGACTTGGGATTCGCGAACGTTCAAACCTTCATCGGAAGCGGCAACGTGATCTTCGAGTCAAAGTCAAAGAGCATCGCAACCCTCGAGAAGAAGATTGCGGCGACACTCGAGGAAGCTCTAGGCTACCGCGTCGATACGTTCGTGAGATCGCTTCAAGAACTGGCCGAGGTAGCTCAATTCAAAGCGTTTGCCGATGACGATCCGAAGAGCACACTCTTCGTGATGTTTACTGCCGCCGCTCTCAGCAAAGAAGCGAAACGCGACTTGCTGTCGTGTGCTACACCCGTTGATCAGTTCAACGCAAATGGGCGCGAGGTATACTGGCTGTGTCGCGGAAAATTCAAGGACTCGCTGATCTCGTCACCGGCAAAGCTCGAGAAGATTATTCGCATGCCGGGCACCGTCAGAAACTTCAACACTGTTCGAAGGATCCTGGCGAAGTATTCTTGAACAATGGACTACTTCATTCGCAAAGCGAAGCTCGAGGATCGCAAAGCCATTAAGGAATTGATAGCAGCGTCTGCGCGCGGCCTTTCTCAACATGATTATTCCGAGCAGCAAGTCGAAGCAGCGCTGAAGGGCGCGTTCGGGGTCGACTCGCAATTGATCTCAGATCAGACGTACTTCGTCGCTGAGAGTTCCGGCAGGCTGGTTGGTTGCGGTGGATGGAGTAAACGCCGGACCGTTTTTGGTGGAGACGATTATGCCTCACGAGACTCAACTGAGCTTGACCCGGTTTCTGAGCCGGCGAAGATCCGCGCATTCTTCGTACATCCGCAATTTGCGCGAAGAGGAATCGCCCGGGCTATTCTGAATGCGTGCGAAAACGAAGCGAGGGCCGCTGGATTTCGATCACTCGAGTTGATATCTACACTACCAGGGATACCTCTCTATCGCGCGTGCGGATTTGAAGGAGCATCTCCGGTCGAGTACGAAGCAGCCGGCGGTCTGAAATTGCAATTCGTTCCCATGCGAAAAAACTTAGACTAGTGTTTCCTACGCTTCTCAAACGAAGACTCCCGATAGCGCTCGCATTGCTTGCGGTTATGCTGATCTGCCAGTGCGCGTTTGCGCCTCTTGAGTCGAAGACTGAGCTCAAGTCGGGCGCACAGACCGCCAGAGCCGCGGTTCTGAACGGTTTTACTGATGCCGACTTCGCGAAGCACGTGAACGAGCTGAAGAAACGACTGCCGTCCGATGCGTTCTCGATTGTGATTCAACCTCCATTCGTCGTTATTGGTGACGATCCGCGGCCAGATGTAGAGAAGCATGCTCGAGATAATGTGAAGTGGGCCGTCGATCGACTCAAACAGGATTTTTTCACAAAAGATCCTGAGCAGATTCTGGACATCTGGTTATTCAAGGATGCTGACTCATACCAAAAACATACGGGCCTGCTATTCGGCGATGAACCCACCACACCATACGGCTATTACTCGACCGCTCATAAGGCACTGATCATGAACATCGGCACCGGCACCGGGACTCTGGTCCACGAGCTGGTCCATCCGTACATCGAGGCGAATTTTCCCGCTTGCCCGCCATGGTTAAATGAAGGTCTCGGGTCGCTGTACGAACAATGCGGTGAGGTCGACGGTCACATTCACGGCTTTGTGAACTGGCGTCTACCCGCGCTGCAGCGAGCAGTCAGAGCCGGTACGGTTCCGACATTCAAAGAGCTCACTGCGATGGACTCTACGACGTTCTATGGTGATACCAGAGGCGTAAACTACAGTCAGGCTCGCTACCTTTGTTACTACCTTCAGGAGAAGAGATTGCTCGTGAGTTTTTACAAAGAATTCCACAGTGAGCAGAAGAACGATCCCACCGGTTATCGCAGTCTGCAGAAAGTTCTTGGCGAGTCTGATATGGTCGCGTTTCAGAAAAAGTGGTCACAGTTTGTGCTCAATCTCAGTCGGAGCGCCGCTATAACAGTCGAAGTACCATAGTTACTGGTCCAGATGTTGAGTCTGACCAATCGATGATCCCCCCGAAAGATTCACTTCTGCTGGTTTGGTTCTCGTCCGATGAGCGCCCTTAACCGGAGGTGCCTCGAGAGCTGGCGTCGGGTCATGCCCGACTTTGAAATAAAGGAATGGAACGCAAATAACTTCGATTTCGATTCTGACTACAGGCGGGCAACCTCTGCGCAAGGTCAGTGGTGGTCACGCGTTGTTGAGAGAGTTCGTTGCTCTCACAGAAGAGCTATTCGCTGCCACGGGAGAGTTCTACCGCTCACCCACAGTCGTGACGAGGGTGTTAAAGAATCGCGGACTGAAAGAATATGGGCTGCAGGAACTTCACGACGTGACACTGTATCCGGCCGAGTACTTCTATCTGTTTCCCTGGTTTGGCAAATTCAGTCCAGAATGCGTACGTGATAACACTTACTGCATTCACCACTGGGAAGGCAGCTGGAGGAATAAGAGGTACGAAAAAATGCCGGTTCCTCTTGTGAAGATTAAGCGCATACTATCCAGGTCAACTATATGAACCTTTTCAGAAAGCCTCTGTTACTCTTCATTTGTTTTCTATTGATTTCGACATCAGCCGTCTTTTCCCTTCAGAAAAAGAACCCAACCGTCTCGTGTAAGAGCGCAGTTTTTGACGCACTGAAACCACTACCGCAATTGAGCTATTCCTGCCCGACTGATGCAGCGGACGAATATGACGATCGGATTCTGAAGACGCCTGCTCGAATACAGGCGCTCAAAGACTTGATGAAAGAATTGGAATCATTTACGAATGCCGCTTGGTGGAGTTCGCCAGTAAATGATCTAAACGCATGTTATCTAAGCGGGAAGGCCGGTCCGCTGGACCAGGAGCAACGCGAGCAGTTCAACGGTTTCGAGTATCAACCTCCGATCATGGGAGACAGCCACATTCGCCTGATACTCGTATCCGATCCTTGCTACCAAACTGCTTATGGCGGCTCAACCGCATTTATTCTTTATCGAAATGGGCCACGAGTGTACGTGACTCAAGTGCTTGATGGTTATTACTCTCGTTTGGAAAAATCTGTGTTTCTGCGCTTGTTTTCATCCCGGCATGGAGAGTCGATTCAGATTACGACCGTAAACATCTCGGGCATGCAGCCTCAAAACTCATATCACTATTTCGATATCGACAGGAGAACGCACAAGGCTGTTCCGCGAAAATCCAACAAGAGCGGCTAACTCAGCAAGCGTAGAGCAATCTCAGATGAATAAGGGAAGACTGGAAGCGTTCAGCGATGGCGTACTTGCCATCATCATCACGATTATGGTCCTTGAGCTCAAGGTGCCGCATGGTTCAACCTTGGCGGATTTGCGGCCGCTCGTACCGTTGGTCCTAAGTTATCTCCTCAGTTTCGTGTTTATTGGGATCTACTGGAACAATCATCATCATTTGCTTCAGGCAGCACGTTACGTGGATGGACGGATTCTCTGGGCCAATCTCCATCTTCTCTTTTGGTTGTCACTGATACCATTTGTAACTGGCTGGATGGGAGAAAACCATTTCACCTCGCTGCCAGTGGCCTGCTACGGCATCGTATTGTTGTGCGCCGGAATCGCTTACTTGCTCCTGACTCGCGCGCTAATTGCCCTCCACGGCAGTGACTCGCCTTTGGCCCACGCGATGGGAAGAGACTTCAAAGGCAAGTTATCGCCAGTATTTTATTTGGCGGCGATCCCGCTCGCGTTTGTGAAACCATGGATCTCATGTTTGCTTTATGTCGCCGTTGCTGTCGTATGGCTGATACCGGATCGACGCATCGAGCACGAGCTCACAAGTCAACAAGCGGAATGATTACCGCACAAACAAGTGTTCAAACAGCAACGGGCAGTGATGAATCAAATCGATGAGCTAGCCAAACGTGTTTGGGAATACCACCGCATGAATCACCGGTTGGAATACGCCGACGTGATCCTGGTTCTCTGCAGCCACGACAAATCGGTTGCCGAGAGAGGAGCACAAGTCTTCCTCGAAGGATGGGCTCCTTTACTGATCTTTTCCGGAGGACTTGGCGCCATCACCAAAGACCTGTGGTCGGAACCCGAAGCTGATCAGTTTGCGCGCATAGCCGTAGAGATGGGCGTTCCAGCCGAGCAGATACTGATCGAGAATGAATCCACAAACACAGGTGAGAACGTATTATTCACCAGACGATCGCTGGAGCAGAAAGGGCTCAATCCGCAACGCTTTATTCTTGTCCAGAAGCCCTACATGGAGCGCAGAAGTTATGCAACGTTCAGGAAGTTTTGGCCGGAAAAGGATGCCATCGTGACGTCGCCGCAAGTCACGTTTGAGGAATACCTGCGGCGCTACTCAAATGAGAATCTCTCTAAAGAGGATGTCATCGGAATAATGGTCGGCGATCTTCAGCGAATCAGAGTTTATGCTGAAAAAGGCTTCCAGATACCGCAGGAGATTCCGCCTGAAGTTTGGTCGGCTTATGAGCAACTTGTCGAAGCGGGTTACGACAAGTATCTCGTAGGTAGTAATTCGTAAAGAGTCGAGCTAAAACAATCTAAACATCTGGCGGATCGCTGACGTAAAATGTGTAAAATGGCCGGGAGAGATTCGCACATCGTTTCAGCCTGGTAACGCTTTACTGTAATTCACCAACAAAAAATCGATCGTTCTGAGACTGCTACCCTTTCGAGGACAGCTTGATGAAAATCTACAGTTTGATTGGTTATGGGATGCTTGCGCTCCACCTGCTTGCTTCGGGACTGACAGCTCGCCCCGGTCGCAGCTTTGGAACTGGAGTGATGATCGGGTTCGGTTATGTCGTGTTCATTTGGTTTTTCGGCGGCATGTACATCTCGAACGTGATGCACATGGGAATCGCTCATAAGAGTCTGGCTTTCAAACCCTGGTTCATTAATTTCATCACGCTTTTGTACAACACGTTCGGCATATACGTGGACCCCGTGACGTGGGTAAATCGCCATCGCCACCATCACGCCTTTTCGGATCGTCCCAACGACCCCAACAAGCTCGCGGACGACGGCTTCTGGAAAACGCTTTACCTTTGCTTTTGTCCTTATGAGTGCAAATCCAATCTTGCTAAGGATCGCATCTTCAAAACGTGGACCTTTCGGCTGGTCTCAAATGATTACTACGCAATCTTCGCCCAGTTCACCAGTTACGGCGTGCTGTATCTGATATTGCGAGATTGGTGGTTTGCGCTGGCGCTGTGGGTAGGAGTGCGCTTGTGCGCACTTTGGCTCAATATGATTCAGAATTACTGGTCACATGATCGTCGTTACGGCACGAGACGTTACGCCGACGAGCACGATAACGCGATGAACGTTACCGATTTTCTTCCTGTTACCGCGAGCTTTAGTGCCAGTCTTCAGAACAATCATCATCACTCTCCAAACTTTTTCCGGACTAGTCATGACGAAAGTGAGTATGACTTCGGACTGATGACGATCCGAGCAATGAAGAAGCTGGGCCTGGTAAACGCGACCGCTTCCGGGATCCAAAGGCCTGAGGGAATCCCGCTCCAAGACGTCGGCATCTAGAATGACTCTTTCAATTCAGCGTGCTACGGGAATCCATCTCGACTCGATTTATGGACTAGATCCAAAAGCGCGCTCGGACGCTGTCCGGCGAGATTTCATTCAGCGGGCCGTATCGTTTGGAAATTGTTATATAGGCTCGCTCGACGATGAAGCGCTCGTTGCTTACGGAGTGTTGGACTATTCATTCTTCAGCTACGGGTTCATTCCGCTGGTCTACATCGGAGTCGATCATCGCCGGCAAGGGCATGGTTTGACATTGATGAAATACCTTGAGTCGTACTGCCGTACCGCGAAGTTGTTTACCTCCACAAATCTTTCAAATATTCCCATGCAGATGCTGTTGCGCAAGCTCACTTACAAACTGTCAGGCGTAATACACGATTTGGACGAGGGCGATCCGGAACTGATCTACTGCAAAGCGATTCGTGTAGTTAAAATCATGGGATAGCATAATCAGTCTGGAAACTCCCGCACGTTACTTTGCACAAAAGTCATGTCGTTGTGATGGAGGAACTTTGCTCCGGAGGAGCCAAATGTTTATAGCGCCAGCATCGCTGATTTGCCCGCTCCGTTAGGAGCGGAATGTAAAAGACCAGCAAGGCACATTGCGCTCCGCTGGAGCGCACAACATTTAGCGGTCGAAAGGCTATAAACATCGACCTCCTCGGAGCTCCAGCAAAACATCACGCAAGACTTTTATGCAAAACTCCCGCACGTGGGAATTCATGGAGAGATGATTTAAACTTCTACGACTCCATGACGCGAATCACTAGCCCATGCATCATCCTTGCGACAGCCTTGCTACTCGCCGCAACGCAATTCAACTGCGCGAAGAAGCCGGCCGCTGCGCCAGCGCCGGCAACACCGCAGGTCAATCCGGAAGAAACTCTCGCAAAGGTCCGTTCGATAGTTGCCAACAAGCTCGAGGTCGATCCCAAAGTCATCGATGTCGACGCTCCACTCTCGAAACAGACGTCTCCAGCCGACGAACTCGACGCCGTCGAGATCATCCTCGATATCGAAGACGCGTTTAAGATCGAAATCAAGGAAGACGAGGTCGGTGGCTCGGCACCCGGACTTCCGGATCGGCTTTCAGTGAGGAAGCTGACCGACATCGTCATCCGCAAGGGCCCGGCGAAATAGAGGCTAGCGAACTCACCAAATCTCACATCTGTCTGCAGCCGGACGCACCATCGGATCTCCTTGTTTGCAATTAAATGCCTTGGCGAACTGCGGCATGTTAGACAGTGGTCCGTTAACGCGAAATCGTGAAATCGGATGCGGATCGCTCTGCGCCATGAGTCGCTCCCACTCTGGCCGTGATTTCTCAGCCCAGACCTGGGCCCAACCAAGGAAGAATCGTTGCTCAGGCGTAAAGCCATCGATATTGGCTGGGCGTGGCTTGCCCTCTAATGACTTTAGAAATGCATCGTAAGCCACAGATAAGCCGCCGAGGTCGGCAATCGACTCGCCTGAGACGAGCTTGCCTTGCATGTTGAGCCCCTTCTCGACTTCGTACGCGCTGAACTGCTTGACGATACATCCAGAACGTTGTTCGAAGTTCTTAAGATCGGCGTCTGTCCACCAGTTTTTTAGATTCCCCTCTCGATCGAACTTCGATCCCTGATCGTCGAAGCCGTGTGTAATCTCATGCCCGATCACGGCGCCGATGGCTCCATAGTTGATCGCATCATCCGCATCGTGATTGAAAAATGGAACTTGAAGAATACCCGCCGGAAAGACGATTTCGTTGTAGAGAGGATTGTTGTAGGCGTTCACGGTCGGCGGACTCATTCCCCACTCTGAGCGGTCGACGGGCTTTCCAATCTTGCTCAGATCGCGTGCTTCTTCAAATTCGCCGGCTCGAAGCACATTCGCAACGTACGAATCCCGGCTAATGTTCAAGGAAGAATAGTCCCTCCATTTGTCGGGATAACCGATCTTCTGCTTGAAGGCTTCGAGCTTGGCGATTGCCTGACGCCGAGTCTCATCGCTCATCCACGTCAGTTTTTGCAGGTGGTCACGAAACGCCGCGATCAAGTTGTTGACCATCGTCTGCATCCGCGTTTTCGACTCCGCTGTGAAAGTACGCTTGACGTAGAGCTGGCCCAAAGCTTCTCCGAGATTTGCGTCAGTAGCAGCTACGCAGCGCCGCCAGAGTGGGTACTGCTCCTTTCGACCCTCGAGGGTCTTACCATAGAAGTTGAAGTTCTCGGTCTCAAACTGCGAGGAAAGGCTCGATGCAGCGGCCGTCAAAAGACGCCAGCGTAAATAGGTCTTCCAATCAGCAATCGAGACACTTGTCAGCATCTTATTAACTGCCTGGAAAAACTCAGGATGCGCGACATTGATCTCGCCCGTCGTTGGCGCGCCGATTCCCCGAAAGTAATCGTCCCACGAAAAAGCTGGAGTCAACTCTTTCAGTTGGGCTGGTCCCATCTTGTGATACTGAGTAGTTGGATCCCGCAATTCGATCGGCGTGCGAGAATTGTTCGCGAGCTCATTCTCAATCGTCATGACCGTTTTGGCGTTCGCCGCAGCTTGCTCCGGGGCATCTCCAAGCAGCTTGAACATGTTCGTCATATGAGTGACAAAGTCGTCGCGCAGCTTCACCGACCTCTCGTCTGTCTTGGTGTAATAGTCGCGGTTCGGAAGACTTAAACCACCTTGCGCTGCATAACCAATCACCATTGAACTGTTCTTGAAATCCGGCAATGAGCCATAGCCGAAAAGAGCTGGAACATTGCGCTTGTGAAGGTAGGCGATCTCAGCCTGGACGTCCGCGACACTCTTGATCTTATTGATGCGCTCGAGTTCCGGCAGCAATGGTTTAACGCCTTCAGCCTCTCGCTCGGTTTCATCGATGCACGTTGCGTAGAAGTCGCCAATTTTTTGATCAATGCTACCTTTTGGAGCATTGATCTTCTTGGCCACTTCTTCGAGTATCTCGTGCAGTGTCTTCCGGTTGTTCTCAGCGAGGATATAAAAGCTTCCCCAGCTGGAGTATGCACTGGGAATTTCGGTTATCTTTAACCAGTTTCCATTTGTGTACTGGTAAAAATCTGTGCACGCTGCCGTGCTCTGGTCCATGCGCGACACATCGAACCCGCGATCCCGTTTGTTCTGAGCGAAACTGACAGCAGTTAGCAGCGACGCTCCAAGAACGACAAGAACTAATCTCGAGTTGAATGAGAACATCTGACAGTGACCTCCATATATGAAGAGGAAATCCGAAAGCTTATCCAGTTTTCTGGAAGCGAGAAGAAGAAAAACATTTCATCGCTTGCAGGATCGTTTCTTTCTATTAATATAGCCGCAACAACGTCAGAACCGTAGCATGATTGTCGATTGATGATTTTCGATTTTCGATTGCTGCCCCGGTCGCGGCAGAAATCGGAAATCGAAAATCGGAAATGGAAAGTCACCCATGAAAGTAATTACTTCTCTTGTCGTCATCCTCGTTAGTTCGTTATTAGCAACAGCGTACTCAGTTCCTTCATCACCGGATGCGATATCCGATCTGTTTACTTACGACAGCACGCGTCCGTTTGATCTCAAGCAGGTATCGACAAAAGAGGAAGACGGAGTTGTCATTGAGGACATCGATTATGCGGCGAACAGCTCCCAACGCGGTCGCATCAAGGCGTATCTTGTCAGGCCGAAAGAAAATGGCAAATACGCAGGGCTGCTCTTCTTTCATTGGCTCGGAGAGAAGAAGAGCGACCGCACGCAGTTTCTTGAGGAAGCAACCGCACTGGCTAAGAAAGGCACTGTGTCACTTTTGATTCAGGGTTTGTTTCCGTGGACTGTCGCACCGGTGGAGGGTCAAGTTGATCGGCAGCGAGTGATCGACGAAGCAATAGAGGTGCGCCGCGCCCTCGACCTGCTGATGTCACAACCGAATGTTGATAGTAAGCGAATCGGCTATGTGGGCCATGATTACGGCGCCATGTACGGCAGTCTGGTGGCGGGCGTGGAAAAGCGCGTGAAGACTTACGTGCTCGTAGCTGCGATCGGGAGCTTCAGTAATTGGTCGCTCGATTATTGGTTGAAAAAAAAACCCGATGAGTTCAAAGAGTCGTATCGGCAAGCCTTCAAGTCACTCGAGCCGGCAGATTTGATTGCTCGCGCTGCGCCGGCTTCAGTGCTCTTCCAGTTTGCGAATACCGATAAGTACATCCCCAAAGAGGCGGCGGAGAAATTCTACGCGTCAGCTAAGCAGCCGAAGGATGTAAAGTGGTACGACACAGATCATGCGATGGAGATTGAAGCTGCTCGCCAGGATCGTGAGGAATGGCTCGGGCAAAAGCTTAAGCTGGCGCGGAAATGACTGGCTGGATCAGGAAAGCGTTTGATCTCGAGATGTAGCGGAGCGGGGGACAGCTTCAAGAGTCCGAGTCGTGTTTTCCGTTACGCTGACTGCTCCTTCAATCATCGGAAAACTCTTCGCCGGGTCGAGCTCGCTAGTGTTGGACTGATCGCTCGGGAGGACATTGTTCGCTTGTTTCACGTTCCGAGCGAGCCGCCGCACCTGCTATACACCAAGTGCAAAATAACTGAGAAACACCACGCTGCTAAGGACCATGTAAGCAACGACTATCCACTCGCTGAGCTGAACTTTCTTCAGGATAGCCGAGCCCCCAAAAATCGCTGCGAGACCCAGGACTGTCACCCAGAACAATCCTTCCATCTCACTATCCATCCGGTTTTTGAAGAGCTTCACTAATTCCACTTCATTGGTGGTCGCCAATTGAGATCCACAGCGATTGCAAAACTTCATCTGCTGCGTCAGGACTGAACCGCAAGTTGGGCAGTACATCGGCTTCCTCCTGTGGGACTATTACGCGTTTCCTCAAAGAAGCGTTTCATTATACCGTGGGCGACATGGCCGACCGCCACAAAGAGTCCGCTAAACCTTGACAATACCCGCACATCAGACGCTTTGCACGCCAGTAAGATAGCTGTGGCCCCTCGATCTGTAATTCGTGAAAGTGCGGGTGATATATGGCGAGCGAGCAACTGGCGACCTATCTGAATGATCACGTCGCGGGTTCTGTTGTGGCGATCGAGTTGCTGGAGCATCTCGAGACAACACATGCCGGTACGCCGCTGCAAAAGTTCCTCACTGAACTGCGCGCGGCTATCGAAGCAGACCGCAAGAAGCTTGAGAGTCTCATGGCAACCCTTGGCATTGAGCAAAGCAGCATGCGAAAGGCCTCAGCCTGGATCAGTGAGAAGTTCACCGAGGTAAAGCTGCGCGTGGATGATCCTGGTCAAGGCGCGCTGCTGTTGCTTGAATCCGTGGAAGTGCTATCACTGGGTGTCGAAGGAAAGAAGCTTTTGTGGCGGAGTCTGGAAGCAGCTGGCGAAACAGTTAGCGAGCTGCGAACACTCGACTACGGAGAATTGATCCAACGCGCCGAAAAGCAACGCGCGGATATTGAGGCAGTGCGTCTCGCCGCAGCCCGGAAGGCACTGGGTGTGAGCTAGTTAGTATTTGTTGCGGTCGCGTCGTGCCTGTGAAACACTCATCGTGCTCCCGGTATCCGAACAGATAAGTAGTGACAGCAATGGCAGAGACTATCTTGTGGCGCAGAATCGACAGGCCCGGCCACGAGTCGGCACGCCTGTCCCACTCCAAATCAAATCACCAGTTATCAGGTGCAGCAGTTTTTGCTCACGAACACCAACCCTGCTGTCTTAGCTATCTGATTGCGTGTGACGAACAGTGGCAGACACGTACTGCAATGGTTTCAGGCTGGGTAGATAACCAAGTTATTGATATCGCAATCGATGTCGATTTAGAACGGCGCTGGACGCTCAATGGGCAACGGTGCGATGAAGTGTCCGGGTGCATCGATATTGATCTCAACTTTAGTCCTTCTACGAATTTGCTTCCAATTCGGCGACTCAAACTTGCAGAAAATGAGCAGTCAAGTGTTCGTGCAGCATGGCTTCGCTTTCCGACATTCCAGCTCGAGCCGCTTGAACAGCTTTATCGACATGTAGCTGGTCCAACCTACCGCTATGAGAGCGCAGGCGGGACGTTTGTCGCCGATCTGGAAGTTAATGAGGTGGGGTTTGTCACACGCTATCCCGGTGTCTGGGAGATTGAAGGTTAAGTAATGCCTGCAAACACTCTTCGCCGAGCTGTCATTCTCGGGGCGCTTGGATTTGGGCTCGTCAGTTTACTTATCTTCGCTACCGTGGCCTTTGGCGAGCGGTGGATGTATTCGCAGTTCGGGTTAATCGGTTCTTACCTCGTGTGGACCATCCTTTTCATTATGCTCGGAGGTGGCGTCCTCGGGTTTCTCGTTTCCGGCCGTTGGAGGCTGCCGCGGTTTTACTTACTCTTTGGTATGGCATTTTTTGCCTATGCCGTAGGTTGGACCGGAGCGTATTTCTCATTGCGTGGGAAGTGGGGCGAGCTGGCCGGATCGGTAATCGGGTCGATGTTAATGGGCTCGATCCTGGCGGCCGGTTTTGGCGCGCTGGGCTCAGCAGTAAAGCTGTCTATCATTTTGTTCATAGCGAATTCCGCCGGTTACTTTCTAGGATCGGCTTTGAATAATCTCACTGGCGGAAATACCGGCATGCTGCTCTGGGGATGCCTTTATGGAGTTTGCCTCGGAAGCGGACTCGGTGCCGTCATTCATTTAGCCCAAACCCAGCCAGACACGGTCACTACGTAATTAATTCCAAGCAAATCTTACCGTCCCGGGGTGTACACTCTACTTGCCAGGCTCAATTGAATTCTTCTTTCTCCGTTACAGGAGTTCGAAACGGATGAATGTCTCCCTAAAAAATCATGCGTCTGCTGGTCTATTAATTGGTATCGGAGTAATGACGCTGTTTGCACTAGCGGTGATATGGTTACACGGCTGCGAGGGTGCCGGATGTACCTGGCGAGCGTTGAACACCGTCATTAGTCACGCCCTGCTGGGTGCGATTGTCGGTGCAGTCGTAGGCGCGATCGTGTTCCGGATTCGAAGGCAATAGGAGAAACGCAATGAAGGCCCTTTCTAACCTACTAACGTGGTATCGCGAATATCGCAGCGCCAAATCAAAGAGCCGGGTTTACAAAGCGGTTCGTGGAGTAGTACTGACGATAGTTGTGGCCTATGTCCTGCTGTTGAGTTTTCCGCAGGTACTCTTTGCACATCAGGTCTCGTACAAGAACTTCACCGTGTATTCGAGGAAACCACTCGATAGCAGCATCTACGTCGTACTCGACCGTGTAGACAGCAAGCTCGCGACCTCACCGATCAACAATCCCGAAGTAAAGCCACGCATCTTCCTTACGGATAGTCATCGTTTGTACAAGGGGTTAAGCCTCATGGTGGGCGGAAACTCGTTCGGCAAGGGCTTTCCCGTCCTTCCTACCAGCAACATTTTCATCAGCAGAACCGATGTGCATTCGGATCTCGTCTTTCGCGATGCACGAGAAAACAATCAGCGGAGCTTAAGCGGGGTCATTGCACATGAGATAACACATCTTCATCTGAGAAGGAGATTCGGGTACTTGCAAAGCCTCACATTTCCGACGTGGAAACGCGAGGGCTTTTGTGAATACGTCGCGGGCGGATCGACATTGCCGTTCGAAACGGGCATGAAGCTTTGGAGGGCCAACCCGGAGAACGACACCGGCTATCAGTATTTCAAGTACTACATGGTGGTGAAATATCTGCTCGAGCAGGAAAAGCTGAGCGTTGACGAGCTTTTCAATCGCGATATCGATTTGCGCTCGATCGAAGGTAAAGTACTGAATCTGCAAACCACCGCTACCAAAGTTGAGCAATTACGCGTCATTAGCTACTCAGGTGACCTCGCCTACCTCCTGGCTGCTATCCCCGTCAATACCCGCTTCACCATAGGATTCCAGGTAGACCCAAGACAGCCACCGATGCAACAAATCAAGATTCAGCTCTATGACGTGACGTTGCGAGAAATCATGAATGCGGTGGTCCAGGAAAGACCGGAATATGAGTGGAACGGGAACGACGACACCATCGACATCTCGCCTGCCGGCCAGTCGAGCGCGCTATTGGATGTCATGATCAATGCGTTCGAGGTGAACGATCTTGATAGTTCAGCAGCGATTGATAAGTTGATGAACCTGCCCGAGGTTCAACAAGCCATGCGAACGCTGAATCTTCGAAACGCGAAAGCGACTCGCAAACAAGTGGATCGCGATGTGAAAAAGTTTTCGCTCAATCTGCACGATGTTACGCTGCGTCAAGCCCTCCATAGCATCGCAAGAGCAAGCGAAACTCAGTTCTGGATCCTTCGAAAGAGCAAGGATAATCCATCGACCTTTTCTGTCAGCACCTCGCCGGGGCAGTAGGTTCGGCTTTTTGAACTTGGGGGAAACAGTCATCGTATACCCAATGGCCACTCGGTGGAGGCAGTTATGTTCTGTCCTCATTGCGGAAAGACCAACTCAACGGACCATAAATTCTGTCGCTCATGCGGGTTGAGACTAGAGAAGATTGCACAAACTCTTACTGAGCAGCTGTCCGCTGAGGAGTTGGACCGTCATCTGCAGGATCGACAACGCCTGGTTGAACGTGCTCTGACACTCATTGGTGGAACCGCTTTCACAGTTTTTATCGGCGCTATAATCTGGGCACTCATCTACAAGATCATTATCGTAAAGGGGGAGATACTTGAGGGTCTTCTCTTCCTGGGACTGTTCGTCGCGGCAATCACAAGTTTGCTCCTGGTAATCTATCGAGAATCGCTGCGCAGTTCGATTGCCAAGCAGAAGTCTCCGCAACCGAAGGCTCTGGCAGGTGATACTCACGAGCTTCTCCCGGAGACGGGATTCACACCTGTAAACAGCGTGACTGAGAGGACAACTGAGCTTCTGAACGTCGACCGAAAGAGTACTGAGCAGCACTGAAGCATATCTGTGAGGTGAGAAATGTATTGTGCATCTTGCGGCAACGTGCTTACGCCCGGCTTAAGCTACTGCAACCGCTGCGGCGCAAATCTGGTCGAAAAAGAGAGTACCGCCGTCAAGTTATCGAAGATGGCGATCGAGAATCTTGTTTGGGCCATCGTTGCTATGGCCACGCTGGGCATCGGGGCCACTATCGCTCTGATGGCGCTGATGAAGTTTAATCTTAATCTCGCTGACGCGCTGATTGTCTTGATAGCTTTTGCTGCAGCTACTCCTTTTATATTGGCAGAACTGGTTTTTATCTGGATGCTGCTTCGAGCGATGCGCACGACCAACGAAATCACCATGCAAACCCAAATCAAAGGCCCACAAACAAGAGAACTTGAAGGCACATCGCCACGATCGCTGAACGAACCCGTGATCAGCGTTGTTGAGCAAACCACCCGTACTCTTGAAACAGTCCCACGCCGGCGACAGCCCGAGGAGGTCCAACAACCCAAGATCCTCAACCTTCGAGCGTCACAGCTACGCGGATAGAAACGCCTATTGCCACGATTGGCACCCCTCACATACACTGATCCCCGGCGGCTGCCGGCTGCCCTGCCCTAACCACTCACCGTTTAGACGTTTCACTCCCGATTCAGCTAACGCGTTATCTTTTTTCGACGTGACAGTTGTTGAAACGTCCTTATTCACAATGGGGAACCTGAAAAATAATGAAACGTCTTCATTTTCTTCTTTCCATAATTCTTTGCTGCGCGCTAGTAACGCCAGTTCAGTCGTCACCATCGGAATCCTGGACCAGCGTGCGCACCAGAAACCTTTTCCTCATAAGCGACGCGAGCCCGTCTGAACTACGTCAGGTAGCTACCTGGCTCGAGCTGTTTCATTCAGCAGTCTCGGGACTACTCTCGAGACGGTCGTTCAAATCGTCACTTCCAACTGTCGGAATCGTTTTTCGCAGCGTGAGAGAGTTTGACCAATTCAAGCCTATTTACCAGGGTAAGCCGGCTGACATGGGTGGTTTCTTTCAACCAGGCGACGACGTGAACTACATCGCCATTCCGCTTGAACCCGGCGAGCCTCTTTATGCCGTCTTTCACGAATACGTTCACCTGTTTGTTCAGGACAGCATGCCGCAAGCGCCCTTGTGGCTGAATGAGGGGCTTGCCGATTTTTATAGCACTGTATCAATGGGAAGTGGTGATGCCGTGGTCGGCACGCCAATCTCGAGCTACATCCGGCTGCTTCGAAGCAGTGAGTTATTGCCTCTTAGCACTCTGCTTTCCGTTGGCAATGCTTCAGCTCACTATCATGATCGGGACAAGCGAGGAATCTTTTATGCGGAATCCTGGGCTCTGGTCCACTACCTCATGCTGGCAAACAATGGGCAGCGACGGGCGCAGGTTGGACGTTATCTGAGCCTCATCGCCGCAGGAGTATCAGCTGAAGCGAGTTTTAATTCGGCTTTTCAGACAAGTCTTGCTTCTATGGAGAAAGAGTTGAATGACTACGTCCGTCACGATACTTTCCCGACGCAGCGTGTCGGCATCGGCCGAGCAGACAGCTTCGGCAGTATCCAGACCGAAGCTCTTAGTCAAGCTGAAGCCGACTATTACCTCGGCGATCTGTTGCTGCACATTGGCCGAGTAGCTAATGCAGAACGCTATTTCGTCGAGGCCCTGTCACTCGATGCAAATTTGATCCCAGCGCACGCAGCTCTGGGGATGCTTCGTGCCAGGCAAGGACGAGTAGCAGAAGCGTTGCGGCATCTTCAGCGTGCCGCGCCCACATCTGACAATCACCTGGTCCATTTCTTTTACGCCTATGCTCTCAGCCGGCAGGGTATGAGCGAGGATGGCAGAGTCTCGCACTATTCAGCCGAAACTCTGCAGACGATTCGCAGTCAACTTCAGACGACAATTAAGCTGGCACCCAACTTTGCCGAAGCTTATCACCTGCTGGCATTCGTCAACCTTGTCGCTAACGAACAACTTGACCAGTCGGTGGAGCTGATGAAACGAGCGATGAGCTTGCAGCCGAATCGACAGGATCTAAAACTGGTGCTGGCACAAATCTATCGCAAGCAGCACGATGAAGAGTCGGCCCGAAGGCTCCTGGAACAGCTGGCAAGACAGAGTGATGACGCACAGCTGCGAGCGCAGGCCGAGCTGTTGCTCTCAGGCACCTCTGTCGCTGGAGCTGGTGTTCCACAGTTCTCAACCGCTGCGCCGTCACGAGTTGTTTCTGTGATCCAACCCGGCGTTAGCGGCGGTGCGTCGACCGGAATAAAGATCGACACTGAGAACTTGCCAACGCTCGATGAGGTTCTAAAGAGATACATGGCGACGCTCGGTGGTCACGAGAAGATCCAAAAACTTACGAGCCGGCTTATCCGCGGAAAGGCGAGAGTACCGGGTGAATTTCGTGATGCCCCGTTCGAAATCTCAGAGAAGTCACCGAACAAATCGCGGGTGATTATTACACCGGAACACGCGACCACTCTCGCGCAAGGATTCGATGGAACCGCCGGCTGGCTTAAGGTCGGAGCTAGTGTTGCACGGCGCTTAAAAGGAGGCGAGTTGGCTGAATTGCAGCGCGACTGCGATTTTTATGCGCCACTTAGGCTAAGGGTTAACTACGTAGAGGTACAGCTGCTTGGTAGGGTGAAAGTCGGCTTTCGCGAGTCCTATCTGGTTGAGGCGAAACCTACCTCTGGCGAGCCAGACAAATTCTATTTTGAAGCGGAGTCAGGAACGCTGATTCGTTGGGATGGTGTTCGATCAAACTGGCGCGAGCGAGGAGTAGTCGAAGTCTACTACGATGACTGGCGCGATGTTGAAGGTGTAAAGATTCCGTTCCGGGTCACTCGCTCGTCTCCGCACTTCGCGATCGCGTTTACAGTCGAAGAAGTAAAACTGAATGTCGCAATTGATGATTCTATTTTCACTCCGAGCGGCAGATAAAGCTTCGATATTCATTCTCATTCGATAATCACAGTTAAGAGCAAGCGACCGCTTGCCCCCTTCCTGACTGTGGTTTTTCACTGCAAGAAGTGAGTCAATGGAGAATAGATAATCTACATGCAAAATGGTAAATAGTTCTGCAACTACCAGTCATGAGCAAAGAGGAGCATCAAGCCGCGTTTCAGGTTGATTTTGGCGAAGCCGGTTCGCTGGCTCGGTTGAAGACTGAGTTCCTGCGCGATGGAGCTTACCGGTTTCAGGACGAACTCAATATTACCGGTGTTCTAAAAGACACGATCATTACCTGCAATGCGTGGTTGGTTGAGTTTTATGAACTGCAGTCCGGCGAACTCTTTTTCATTCGTGGTGAGGACGAAGTTCGACCTTTAACAAGACGGTTCGGTGTCTTTTACCCATCTTTCTCAATCGCTCAGCCCGCATTGAGCAAAACACGCGGCAGCATACTTGGTGTGGCCGCGCTCGACATAATGCCTCCGGACGTTCCCGCTGTACCAACCTTATTTGAGCTAAACAACACTCGGCTACCGGCGACGGTTGCGGAGGTTGTTGAAGTGCTGCGGGCAGCTGATAGACCACAGTCAATCGAAAGCAATCCAAAGGCTTCGCTACTTGCGCTTAAGACAAAAAGACTTATTGACGAAAACTATCTTGTTTATCCATCGATAGCTCGTATCGCGGCACGTCTTGGCGTAACCCACGAACATCTTTCGAGACAATTCAAGCGCGACTTTGGAATGAGTCCCTGCAACTACCTTCGTCAGCTGCGGATGGCCGATGCACGACTAAGGCTGGCCCGGGGTGAAGAGATAGTGAACATTTCGCTCGACGTGGGCTACAACGATCTTAGCCGCTTCTACAAACAGTTCCGCAAAACCACTGACACATCGCCTGGAGCTTGCAAGACAATTCTGCGCCCAACAGAAAAGTAACCGCGGATTAACGCGGAAGATCGAGCCGCGGATTTACGCGGATCTGAAAGCATAGCTCAGCAGAGGTGTCACCTTAGCTCATTAGGTCTTCAGATCCGCGTTAATCCGCGGCCAAATTTCTTACCCTCTCAGACCTCCGTTAATCCGAGGGCCGAGTTTCTTACGCTCTCAATCCTCGACCCGTTCTACCCGACGGTTCATTAGAGAGAGCGCTAACGTGCAGACTCGATACCCTACTGCGGAGTGCTCTTTACCGGGTTGTTGGAATTCATTGTTTCGCGAAAGTACTTTTCAGCACCCGCTGGATCTCGCCATCCCATGTACTGTTTGACCTTGGGAATCCGTCCGGCAAGAGCGTCATTGACAACCGCCTCTGTCAACTCCTCGGTACCAGTCACAGCGATGACGTTTCCTTTGCGATCGAACATATAGATACCCGGGATGCCCCACGAGCGAAACGATTTGAAGGTCGCCAAATCGTTATCGAAGCCAACGATGGTCCGGAGCGGATGCGCTCGCAGGAACTCCGCCACTTTCTGTGGCGACTCGTAAGTAATCGAGTAGAACTTGACTGGCTTGTCATGGAACTTGCTCTGGAGGTCATTAAGTTTCGGGATTGATGCTATACAAGGAGCACACCAACTTGCCCAAAAATCGAAAACCACCACTTTTCCCTCAAGTTCGTACCACGATGGGCCGCGGCTTCCGTTCGACAAGTTGAAGTTCAACTCTGGCCGTGAGTCCCCAATCTTGAGAGTTGTGGACGTTTGCTCCTGCCCTGTTACTACAAGCCAGGAGAAAAGGACGAGAATTAGCATTAGCAAAAACGAGCGATTCATCTTGAGAACTCCAGTCGTTGTTTGTTTCACGAAGAGAATGCATCAAAAAGCGCTTTGGCAATTTTCGCGATGACGCCTTCGCGTGTGGGTCCAGATTCCGGAGAGTCAGAAACAAAGACCGCAATCGCCAGATGACGGCCATTCGGTAGATTAATAATTCCTATGTCGTTCGTGGCCGCGGTCACTCCGTTCCGAGTTCCTGAGGTGCCTGTTTTGTGCGCAACGATTGTTCCAGCTGGTAGTAATCCCTTAAGCCGTCCAGGTCCTGGCGCTGATTCGATCATGTATTTCAACAGCAAGGACTGGCTCGAATCTGACAGCCCACGCTTTTCCTGCAGTGCCCGCAGCAAAGCGACTGAAGCTTCCGGAGTAGCCCAGTTGTCGTACTGAATGTCCGGTTTCTGGCTAAGTTCCTTTTCCGAATTCAGCACGACGATGTCCTTGATATTGAGACTGTCGAGATATGCCTGGATCGCGCTTGGTCCGCCTGCGAGTCGCATCACTACATCTGAAGCGGTCCCGTCGCTTTCAGCGATTGCAAACCGAATCAGCTCGCTTACCGTCAATTCGACACCCTTTGGAAACCGATCACGCACAGGACTGTGTGCGTTCGGGCCAATGAAATCGCTTTTGAGTACACGCACCTTCTGATCGAGATTGAGCTTACCGGCATCGACCTGCTGCAACACCGCCATACAAATCGGCAGCTTGTAAACGCTTTGCATGGGAAAGTGATCTTGCGGGTTTAAGGACAGCGTCTGGTTTGTTTCCAGCACGACTGCGTACACTCCAACTTGACCCTTTGCTGTTGTCGCGATCTCCTTGAGTTTTTGGTCCAACTCGGCCTGTGCACTCTCGCTGGCTCTTTTGGGTGGATTTGGTGAAACGCCGCTGCTCGGCGCACCGCTGTTGGACCTGGCACAAGCGAAGCTCACAGAAAAGAGTAGTATGAAAGCATATGAAATTAACGAGTTGATTCTAGAAGCCATCTTTTTAGTACTCTCATTTTTCTTTCTATGTGTAACCTCTGTGCCTCTGTGCCTCTGTGGTTTAGCTTTCATGTGCAAATTCAACACGGAAACACGGAGCAACAGATGTTTACACAGAGAGAGAGTTAGCTTGGCGCGATCAAAGAAAAGCCAGGGTTGTTCTTTCTTCGCCAGATGAATCCGTCCAACACATAGTGCGTAAGTTGAGGCAAGGCTAACAACGGCACAAACCAAACCTTTAGTGAGTCCACAATCCAACCCGATCCAAAAAGCCAGCCGCGCTCGTGCCATAGACTACGATCCCAGAACATCTCTTCAACATACGCAAGCAACCACAGTGTCAGAATGAAACTCACTGGCCCGCGCGCCAGGAATCTATATGGCCCACTCGCTGTGTCACGTCGCGTTCGCGCGTACCAGTAGACCAGGACCAGGTATGGAACTCCGTGAATCACAACATTTGTCACAGTGAAAGCGTAGTCCGAATTGAAGGCAACAATACCGACGTACCAACAGATCGCGGTCGTTGCGACGACGATATGCTTGCCCGGATTAGCGGATCCTTTTACTAGCCAGTCATAGAGGGCCTTTACCGCGTAAAGAGCGAGGGCGAGCAAGTAGATTGGTTTAAGAACCGTGGCCGCGTGAACCGGCAAAGAAGCGAAATCATTTTTCAGAAACCACCAGAACTGCCGCGGAAGATTCGCGTGCCAGTAGACGAGCGGATAGATCGTCGCGAGGTAAACGGCTGCTGAGTCAATCCAATAGCCGAGCCGATCCTTTTCTCCCAGTCGCGCACGATAAAGCGCAACCCAACCATACTGCTGTCTAACGAAATGAAACACTGCGAGATATGCAAGTGCGCGCCAGAAGAGTGAGTCTCCTTCTGAGTACAATGCAACTCCGATGGCATAACCAAGCACCGGTACGAGTGCATAGAGCCAGAGTCGTCTTTTCAACTCGACCGGATCAAAGTAAACGCGAAATGCGGTTGCGTAGACATGGGCCACATCGATCAGCAGAACGAAAGGAATCCAGGTCCAGTCGGGCGAATCATCGTTCAGGACACCGGCGCGGGCTCCAATCCACAGCGCCAGCAACGAGACTACCGCGCTGCCCAGAAAGGCGAGGAGGTCAACACGTACAGAGAACAACCACCGGGGATGGTGCGATACTGACGCAGCCGGCAGCGCCTCTATGACGTCGAGTTGTGCGTTTGTGGTAGCCAAGATGGTCCGTCGTCAGTAGTCAGTAGTCAGTCGACCTTCGTGTTGTTTCGTGTCTGCGTTTCGTGTCACTTCGTGGATCGTTTCTTCCGCCGCGATAAACGCTATCCACGAATTAATACGAAAACGAAGACACGAAAGAACACGAACCAATCCCAAATCCTAAATCGCAAATCTAAAATCCCTTAAAACTTCATCAGCGGAACGAATACCGTGATGAAAAGCTTCCTCAAATATCGCGATGCCCGATAAATCGGTATGAGCAAAATGAATTCCTCGGAACGGCTGCTGCGCTGCTGCTCGAGCCCCACTCCACATAAAGCCTGGCCGTGGACGGATCATCGCATGCCCCCAACGCATCACATCCAGCCGCGTCACAAGATTCCGGATATCGGGATGCGCTCGAGAAAGATCAGTCAACGCCACATCGGCCCACCCCCGCCAATCAGTCTCGAGCAAACGCGCTCGCGCTTTCCTCGGATCGTCATCGCATAGCGGATAGTAGTAAGTAAAAACCGTCGGACCGCGATCGAGACCTCGCTGATGAGTTGCAACAACATATCCAAGCGACGGGCTTTCGTACAGGACGTTGTCCCACGCCAGCGGAAATCCACGATCCTTTGGTCGGTCCTTTAGCACAAGGTTCGCAACCATCCACGCACCATACTGAAATTCCGCCACGTGCGCAGGTGCTTTTTCACGGAACGGCCGAATCAAATAACGCGTCATGAATTGCGGGGCCGCAACGATCACCCGCTCGGCATGAATTCCGAGTGCACCACCCTGAGCATCAGTCGCTATCACATCGATGCCAGCTTTACCTTCCGCATCCCGAGGAACGACGTCCGTCACGGCATACCCCAATCGCACGTTCGACTTTGCCTTACTGTACAGGTGTGAGACCAGCCGTCCATTGCCTTCGGGCCAGGTGATCAATGGCTGCGAGTCACTGCCGCCCTTCTTAACTCGTGAAGCAAAATAGAAAATGCCGGCCCACGCACTCGTCTGGTCCACTGTCAATCCATAATCGTCGCGACACGAATAATCAACGAGCCAACGGAGTCGTGGGGAATTAAGACCACGAGAGCTCAACCACGAAGCCATCGACATTTGGTCCAACGCCGTGACCTCAGCATCATCTGACGCTGAAGAAATCGGTATAGTGAACGCTCGCCGGCCGTTGGAATCTCGCCAGTCAATCCATGAAGCGATCGCTGCGTTGAAACGGTTCAACTGGTCGAGATCTTCGGTGCTGGCGCCGGCATTCAGGTACAGACCTTCGTACCACCGGCCCTTGTAGAAGATTCTCTCTTCCGGATCGCGACAGAGAAATTGTTCTCCAATTACCGGTTCGCCGGCGTTGTCAACACCTTCAACAACTCCCATCTCCGAAAGTAGGCTGATAAGCTCAATGTTGTGCTGCAAAGGCGCAGGCACATAGTGCGCTCCCCATGGATAAGGGACAACGGCCACCTCACTACTGCCACTGCGCGACGTTCCACCGGGTGCAGGCTCGAGCTCCAACAACAGAAACTGATCAAAGCCCGCCCTCAACAGTCGCCACGCGGCCGACAATCCAGCAATCCCACCGCCAACGATTACGAGTTTTGTATTTTGCCAACCATCGCTTGAAGGCTCGATTCTCAATCTGTCGCGCACCTTGTGACCCAGGACATCCGATGCGCCGACGATCTCGCCGGAAGGAAACGTTGGAACGATGTTCGATCGGCACGCAGCAAGGGCTACCGGGATACCGAGGAATGCTGCGAGAATTTCACGCCTTGAAAAATTATCACTCATATCGGCGCCACTCAGATTCGTAGTAGCGGACGAGAGCCTGGTTATCTAGCCGGTTTATCTCAACATCGACTGGCCCAAGGTCCACAGGCAGCACGAACATCGCAGCCATTGCTTTGTCGTCCAGGAAACGCAGATTGGCGGGCGCATGTGACGGCGGGTCGAAAGGCTTTGCGCTCGCGAGAGCAAATCCCCAGATTCCAAAAGACGGAACTGATGTTTGGTATGCGCGAACGTTTAGTCCGGCTGCTTCGATAGTCCTGACGATGCACCAGTACGAAGATCGAGCAAAGAGCGGTGATGTGCACTGAATGCTGACGGCGGCCTCAGGAGTAAGGCGCGATTTCAAAAGCCGGTAGAAACGCGTGGTGTAGAGTTTGCCGAGAGCGAATGTGTTTGGGTCGGGGAAATCTACGACTGCCGCGTCAAAAGGTTGCCCGGGTTCTTCGAGCCAGATCATCGCATCCTGATTCACAACATGCACGCGCCCGTCGTCAAACGAATGTTTGTTCAACTCTGCAAGCGGAGGAAATTTGCGCGAGAGCGTCGTCATCTCGGGATCAAGATCAACGAGCGTCACATGCTCAACCGAAGGGTGTTTCAGAATTTCTCGTAATGCCAGCCCGTCCCCGCCACCAAGCACCAGCACTCGCTTTGGATTATTGGCCAGCATCATGGCCGGATGGACCAGTGCCTCGTGATAACGATACTCGTCTGCCGAACTGAATTGCAGATTCCCATTGAGAAAGAGTTGAAATCCCGCGCGGCCTCGCGTGACGACGATTCGCTGATACGGAGTGGTTCGCGCGTAGATGATGTCGTCTGCAAATAATTGTTCCTCGGCAAGCGCGGTTAACCGGTCAGCCTTAATGATGCCCACAAACAGCAGCACGATTACGATCACGGCGCGTCCGCGCAACCCCGACACACTTCCCTTAATCAACGGCCGCATCAGCCAGGTACCCCACAAACCAATGCCAGCATTGAGAACACCAAACACCAGTGATGTGCGCACGAGTCCCAATCTCGGAACCAGCAACACCGGAAACAGCAACGAGGCGACGAGAGCGCCGATGTAATCGAAGGCGAGTACTCGCGAAACGAGGTCTTTGAAATTCAGATTGTCTTTCAGTATCCGCATGAGTAGCGGAATCTCGAGGCCGACGAGAACACCGATCGCAAAGACAACAAAATAGAGAACCACGTAGAAATAACTGATGCGCGAGAAGGCGAGAAAGAGCAGCGGAGCTGAGGTTCCGCCGAGCACGGCTACACCGAGCTCAATCTCAATGAAGCGTCTAGCCAGAGCTTTGTCGATGAAGCGCGACAGCCATGAGCCCACACCCATGGCAAAGAGATAGATACCGATTATGAGTGAGAATTGAGTGACTGAGTCGCCCAGCACATAGCTGGCTAACGTACCTGCGAGGAGTTCATAGACCAGCCCGCACGTGGCGATGATCATCACGTTCAGGAAAAGCAACGGCGTGCGGTGCATTTAAGCTCAACCCTGTATTGCTGCGCCGACGACAAGAGCGATACCGATAATTATCGCGCCGATTACGATCGCGATGGCCACGTTCTGATCTTCTTCGATCTCCTTACGCACTGAGAAAGGAGTGGCTTTCACGATGATCCAAAATGCGAGTGCAAAGATCACTACGCCGATGATGGAAAAGATCAGCGTCTGGATCACGAGATTCAGAAGTTGATCGGCCGGCACCACGATCGCAAGAGTGCGAACCTGACCTGCCGGCGCGATCCTGTTAAGCAAAGTGTCGATGAGCATTATTTCCCTCCACGAAAGCCATAGTGCCAGAAGTGAAAAGATCGGTAGCCATTTGGTCCGCGCGCATCGGCGGGCAAAGTTTCACGACCGGGAGTTCCCATTTCCCATCCCATAAAACTCGCAGTGCCGTAAAACAGAACCACTCCGAGACCCAGCACCAAGTAGAGTTTCTTTAACATTTAGACCCTCAAATCATCTGCCGCAAAAAAAGCACAAAAGGCACACATGGAAAATCAATGCAACTCACTCAAGCTTTCCCTTCCAGCAACTCTATTCGTTCACTCCCTTTGTGCCTTTTGTGCCTTCTTGCGGCCGAACTTAATCATCATCCGAATCAGAGTCGGAACCAGAACCACCACCAAACATGCTTTCGGACCAGCGCTTCCGCTCGAAACTAAAATGCCAAATGAGCACTATGATCGGTATGATCGAGAGCCCGATTGCGGCGATTAAGAAGTTAAAGCCCGAGACGTTACCCTGATCGATCTTGATTGCTACGTTGGCCGGCTGCTGCCATTGATCACCCCACTGTGCTTCGAGACGAAGCGAATACTTGCCTGCCGGCAACGCAGAGATCTGAGTCTTCTTTGTTTGTCCGCCTTCGCTCCAACTTTCGCCATCTTCGACGCCGAAGTAGTACTCGATCGGCAACTCAAACGTCTGAACTAATCCCGTTTCCTCGTTCACAAAATCTCCGGCGACGAACAGCCAGGAATTATTGACTCCTGCCTGCCCTTCAATCGCTATGTTGCGCCTGCCCTGAAGCTCGAATGGCTCGCTGAACACAACCTGAGTTGCCTGAGAGTTTGCCAGCGGTGGAAACTGAAACGTTTGCGTCATTACGTGGTTCGAACCGCCAACAACTGTAGTAGCGAAGGCTACAGCGAAAAGCAGAAACAGGAGAATGCCCCAATATTTGTAGATTCCTTTGTGAAGAAACGGCTGGTTGGGAGCAACGTTCGATGGTGCGTTCAGCTTTACATTGAATAGTCGCTGAATTTCTTTGTATGGGACATAGGTTCCCAACGACCAGTTGACTTCGCCTGTCGCAGCTTTAGCTCCTTTTGTCGCTTCAGACCTTGTGACCTCCTTCGAGAGCATCAAGGGTGGACGCACATAATCTGTCGCCCAAACTTTCTCGCCGACCTCAACCTTCCAGTAGAACTCTCCGGCAACATGCTCGACCTGTGCGCCGGCGTCCTGAAAGATCTTGAACCTCTTACCTCGAAAGATCGCTCCGTTAGTCTCGCTGACCTCTCCGGGAGGAATCGCCTGAACGAAACTCCATTGATCATCGCTGTGAACGAGCCAGCGAAAACCAACCTGCGGGTTGTAGAGGAGATACTCGCCCCAATAATATCGCTGGCCTTCAATCTCAACGCTCCGCACCATGAAACCAATTATCGTCAGCGGAACTTTTTCAAATTCCGCGGTGGAACCAATTTGAAGGTATGGGGAGTACTTGGGCTTCCCGAGCGACTTGAGATAACTGAGCTGTCCCTGGTTAACGTCCAACAGACCATTACAGTTGGGACATGTAACACGTTCGCTCTGATCCGGAGCACGCAGTTCTAAACTTCCACCACAGTTCGGACACGACAGAGTAGCAGCTGAATCCGCACGAGCTTCGCGTTCAGGCGCACGTACGCCGGCCAACCCGAGCTCGCCAAGCGTTACTTCCTGTCCACCGTAAACGACCGGCGGTGTTTCACTGTAGTCGATCGTGCCAAAAGTGCTCCCGGCGCCTGAGAGGTCGGCATAGTAGAACGATTCACCAGGAACTAACTGATACGGTATCTCGCCGGCAGCACCGAGCGTTTGTGCGCGGCCTTTCTCCGCAACGACGAGCGGGCCGCTCGGGGAAAAGTTTAAGGGCGCGCCGAGCTCGAGGTTTTCAAACGCTGGAATCGCGCTCGGATCGACTGGCTGCTTAAAAGTGAAATAAAACCGGCCTTGGGCCTCAGCAAGCCAGCCAACCCAGCCGTTGCTGAATGTCGCGTACCACTCATCCCACACTCCACCAGCTTCGTGTCCCATCTGGGCGCGACCTGTCAGTTCAAACTGTGTGTCGCGCCACGATCCACGGAGCCCCAGCTGAAGAGGCGAGCCGGTCTCGACGAGTTCTGCTACACGACCAAAGTCCTGCAGAGCGCGATCGGTCCGCGCCACTGCCGAACGACAATAACTGCAAATCACAACGATTGATGAGCCGCTTTTGAAAGTGATGGGCGCGCCGCAAGATGGGCAGTTCGCGGTGAGAGCGCTCATGAAATGCCCCCGGCGGTCGCCTGTTGTTCATCTGCAGCTGGTGCACGACGCTCAATCACTTGCACTCGCACCTCTTGCGCTCCGAGCATCTCGCGCAAGCGATCCGCCCATGGCCAGCTCGGCCGAGTGCGACAACAGTAGAGATTGAACGTTGCTACGCCGAATTCCGGATAAGTGTGAGTGGTAAGGTGTGACTCCGTCAGTAACGCAATCCCGGTGACGCCGCCGGGAGGAGGAAATTTTTGCCAGGCCATCTCGCCGACAACCTGCAGATGCAGCTCAGCGATGATGCGCTGAAAGACTGCTCGAAGCTGTTCGACGTCGCGAAGAGCTTCGTCGCTACAGCCTGCGGCATCAATCATCCATTCGGTGCCAACGATCATTCGAGGTTGAAAAGCCGAGACCCGGTCGAGCACGAAGACATGAAAAAATTGAAACCAGCGCGTTGAGAATAGGATAAAGGGTTCTATCTTGCAATATTTTGTTCGGCCGAAGATTTCAACCGTTCTACTCAATATCAAAAAACGCCAAGACGCGACGTTTCGGTGTCTCTTAAACTACGCGAGTTTGTAATAGGAGGACATTAACCATGCGTAAAGTTACGTTTGGCGGCGCCAACAGTCTGGACAATTACTTCGCGCGAAAAGACGATGCTGTTGACTGGTTGCTCTGGAGCAACGAAGCAGCACAGGTCATGTCCGAGTACTGGAAAACTATAGATACGATCCTCATGGGACGGAGGACGTATGAAGTGTCTATGAAAAATAGCCAAGGCAAAAGCAATCCGTATCCTGGAATCAAGTCTTACGTTTTTTCACGAACCTTACCGAGACGAAAAGACAAAGGCGTTGAAATCGTTTCTGAAGATGCCGTTGAATTTGTGAAAAAGTTGAAGTCGGAGAATGGCAAAGATATTTGTCTGATGGGCGGAGGCGATTTTGCGAAAACTTTGTTCGAGGCAGACTTAATCGACGAAATTGGCTTTAATATTCATCCCGTCCTGCTGGGTTCAGGCATCCCGCTGTTCCATGAGATGAAGCGGCAGATCAACCTGGAACTAATTGAGTGTAAGCCCTTCAAGAATGGTTGCGTGCTGGTAACTTATCGCGTGAAGCATCAGTGACAAGTTGTCGTGAAAAAGAGGATTCCCTTCCAGTTCGTCCTCGATGAACTCATGTCCATCCGTCCCGTCGTGAAGCAGATGTTTGGCTTCACCTATCTGTATCTTGACGACAGGCTTCTATTCGGCCTTCGCGAGCAGCCGGCCAAGCCCAATACGAACGGAATTTGGATCTTCACGGAAGCTGAGCATCTCGACAGTCTTCGTCGCGAGTTCCCCTTGCTTTCCCGGCATTATTTTTGGAAGTCGGGAAATAAGGGCTGGGTAGTGCTCACAACGAAGAACGAAAATTTCGAAGAGTACGCATATAAAGCATGTGAGCTGGTTCTGCGCGGCGACCGGCGGCTCGGTCGAGTAACCCGTGGTGGTTCATCGAAAGTTATAGCTCGGCGATTAGCGGTCCGTGGTCAGGAGTCATGAGTCAGGAGTCAGTGAGAGATGTTCGTGTTTTTTCGTGTTTTCGGCTTGGTTTCGTGTTTTTTCGTGGATCGCAAGGTGGGCGAGAAAAGACGGATCCACGAAAAGACACGAAACGAAGACACGAATCAACACGAATATCTCTCATTGAACTGAACCACTGCCCACTGCCTACTGCCTTCTGCCTACCGCCTACTGCCCCTGACCACTGACGACTAATCACCGCTGGTACTTTCGAGGGCTCGCCATTCTAAAACCGAACGCGTTAATATTTCCCAGCTTAGTTGGAAGGATGGCAGCATGCCGGCTCGGTGGACGCACGTTACGTTTGCAGTCAGCGACGTTGATCGTT
Organism: Acidobacteriota bacterium; assembly: GCA_046726175.1. Lineage (GTDB taxonomy): Bacteria > Acidobacteriota > Blastocatellia > Pyrinomonadales > Pyrinomonadaceae > PSRF01. Next base: position 6,562 of record JBKPAC010000020.1, on the reverse strand, counting down.
CAATCGAGTTCTATGAGTCGTTCTGCGATCTTGTAGTGTTGCGCGATCGTCGTGGTGAAGGCGGCGGAACTGTGTGGCTCGGTCCTCAATCCGAAGCTGGTAAAAATCCCACGTTCATCATGGTCATCTCCAAAGGTGAAGTCGCCTACCGGCTAGACCATCTCGGATTCCAATGTGACGTTCGCGAGCAAGTGGATCAAATCGCCGAAAGAGCCCGGCAGCTGGGAATCCTCGAATTGCCACCTGAAGACCATGGCGGAGTCGTCGGCTATTTCACCATGGTCCGCGATCCCGATGGTCATTTGATCGAATTCACTTATGGCCAGCCGCTCGAAGGACTTCACTGATACCGTTAACCCCCTCGGATGAAAACAACAAATGAAACACCTGACAATGCAAGAGCTTGAAGCCGGTCTCGATCTGATCCGCCAGTCACCCGCGAATGATGGAGTGCTAGAGTTGATCGTGCGACGTCCGCGAGTAAACGAACGAGAAGTGCTTGAGGAAGGAGTTCTCGATCTTACGGAGGGACTCGTGGGCGATAGCTGGAAGTTTCGAGGCAGCTCGCGCACACCTGATAATTCGCCTCATCCTGACATGCAACTCAACCTTATGAACTCGCGAGTCATCTGCCTCATCGCTCAGGAAAAGGAACATTGGCCTCTGGCTGGTGACCAGCTTTTCCTTGATCTGGATCTAAGCGTCAAAAACCTTCCCGCCGGAACTCAGTTGGCCCTGGGTTCAGCGATCGTCGAAGTCACTCCTTATCCCCACACCGGTTGCCAAAAGTTCGTCTCGCGCTTCGGTCTCGACGCGATGAAGTTCGTGAACTCTGCAATCGGAAGAGAACTTTGCCTGCGAGGCATCAATGCGAAAGTTGTGCAGGGTGGTACGATTCGTCGCGGCGAACCGGTAAAGAAGATCTGACCGGTGCGTCGTGCAGTAAACTTCCCGCCTATGTCCGCTTTTCCCAGCAAGGAGTTGGCAAGACTTGACTTGTCGTCTCTGACACGCGATTGGCCGCTCGTTATCGCAGTCGGCCTCGTAGCGTGTGTGCCCTTGTACGCTTACGGTGTCCCGTTCGTTGGAGACCTTCCGCATCACTTCCGCACTGCACTTGGATTCTACGAATCAATTCTGCATGGGAATTACTATCCATCTTGGCATCCGAGTACGAACGGCGGTTACGGAGACCCAAGCGTTCGCTTCTACCCGCCGGCACTCTACTTCCTGTTATGCGGTGCGCGCCTGATTACCCGCGACTGGTTCCTCGCAAGCCTCTTCACGTCGATGCTACTGACAACTGTGGGGGCGCTGGGGATGTATCTTTGGGCGCGCACCTTCACGACTCACTACTACGCGCTGGCGGCCGGGTTGCTGTATCTGCTTGCGCCGTTTCATGCGAATGAAATGTACCAAGCGGGAATGTACGGCCAATACGGCGCTGGAAACCTGCTGCCGTTTGTGTTCGCATCCGTCGAACGCATCATACGCGGCGGCAGCAACCGCAATGTCGCCGCGCTCGGTTTGGCATATGGTTTGGTAATTCTCTTTCATGTGCCTCTGGCAGTGATTGGTTCGATTTCAGTTGGCATCTATGCACTCATAAGGCTGCTTCAATGTTTTAGCATGCGTGCCATTTACCGTATGGCTGCGGGAGTACTTCTGGGCACTGCGCTAAGTTGTTTTTACTGGCTGCCGGTATTAAGAGAGTTGAAATTTAAGTATCCGAGCGGCGTTGGACAGGGCGCCTGGTTCGATTACAGAAACAACTTTCTTTTTCATCACTCACCAAGCGTCATGAGTAACTTTCTTTTGCCGATGCTGGCGGGAGCGACAATCGCATTGGCGCTCCCGGCATTGGTGCTGATATCCAAACGACGCACGGAAGCAATCGCTCCCGCAGTCGTAGCGTTGCTTGCGTTTCTGATGTCGACTCCGCTCTCGAAGCCGATCTGGGACAGTTCATCGATTCTGCAGGAGACACAGTTCCCATGGCGGTGGATGACAATCACGTCCGCCTGTATATCACTTCTCGTCACTGTCAGTTTGCCTGAACTTGCTTCGCTATGGCGTTCGCGTTGGCGGCCGCTCGCGCTGGCTTTGATAGGTCTGGTCGCGATCGCCACGAGCTTCACGATTCTGCAGCTGATCAGAGGCGCACCTTTATTCAAGCGGGCCGCGTTTAATCAGCGGGTCGAGGCGCAGCGAGGTTCGGCTACGAATCAGGATTTCTTGCCGGTCTGGGCCGAGGGACAACCGCTAGCAATGACTACTCCGGTGAACGCGGGAAGTCGCGAGGTGACCGTCGCTGATTGGTCTGCCGAGCACAAGGTGTTCACCATCGGTCCGGGAGAACAAACTGAAGCACGCCTTAAGATCTACTACTATCCTTACTGGATTGCGACAGCGAGCGGGACCCAACTAACAACGAGACCGGCTCCTGATGGAGCTCTGCTGCTTGCGGTGCCTGCTGAGCAAACCACCGTCGAAGTTAAATTCACCGAACCGTGGAGCAGTTATATAGCCGCAATCATAAGCTTAATTGCGCTTCTCACGATTACAGTTGTTTTGATCGTTAAGCCGGTATCCAGATGGGTCTGAATCGTAAACCTTTAGCTACTGTGCTGGTCCTAGTCGCTATTTGCGCGTGCAGCGCTCGCGTGCAACAGCCTCAACCAGCGACGAACAAGGTTGCCGCTGCAGAGCCTAAAGTTCAGAGTCCACTGCCGGCTCCGACAGGTTTTGTCAACGACTATGCCAACGTGTTTGATGCCAACGAGAAACGGCGGCTTGAATCGTTGCTGACAGACTTGCGCGATAACTCTCGTATTGAGTTTGCGGTAGTTACGATAAAGACAACCAACGGGCAACCGATCTTTGATTATTCACTCGCCGTTGCCAGGGGTTGGGGAATTGGCCCAAAGGACACGTCGATCGGTGGCGGGCTTTTACTACTGCTAGCCGTCGAAGATCGTCAATGGCGTCTTCAAGTGAGTCGCAGCCTGGAAAAGGATCTTCCTGACGACGTTTGTAAAGAACTGGGTGATCAATCTGTCGAGTTATACAGGCAGGGCCATTATGATCAAGGCATCGTCAAATACGTTAATTCAATCATTCAGCGCTTACAGAAAATCAGAGGCTTTTCCATAAAACGTGCGGAAGTTAAAGCCAGGTAATGTCCGGTGTCCCCTTCAAAAGAACTTAACGCAACTCATCCGCTGGACCAGCGTTAGATGATCGGAGTCCAGCACCGGCCTGGTATAGATCCGCCAAAAACTCAATGCTACTGGGAGCGCGGGCGTCTCGCCCGTCTGCCGCGTCGATAATCATGTACAGAGCAGGCGAGACGCCTGCGCCCCCAGTGAGAAAATCAGCCGAAGCAACGGAGATTAAGATGAAACGGAAGCCTCTGATTCTGATACTCAGCCTCCTTCTTTCAATTAGCGTCGTTTCACGTTCCAGCCAATCGACGCAGCAAACATCTCTTCCGAAGCCAACTACGATTCCTTTTGAGATGGCCAACAGACACATCATGCTGAAGGTCAAGGTCAACAACTCGAGACCGCTCTCGTTTGTCTTGGACACAGGAGATAAGTACGCGATTGTCGATCTCGGTGTGGCGAAGGAACTGGGTCTGGGTCTTCGCGAGGGCGTAAGAATGGGCGGCGCAGGTGCCGACACCGTGATGGGAGCATTCGTAGATAACGCTTCGTTCAGCATTCCCGGTCTGGAAGGATTTTCTCAGCTCGTGAAGTTGGCCCTTCCGACCTCGCGAATGGCGCCACGGCTGGGACAGGACTTTGATGGAATTATTGGATGCGACTTCATCAAAGAGTTCGTGGTAGAGATCGACTATGAAACGAACCACATCAAGCTCCATGATAAAGACAAGTTTATTTATTCGGGACCCGGTGAGAGCATTCCTATCCAAGTGAACCAGGCAGGACATCCAATCCTCGAGGCGGAAGTAACACCCCTGGGCAGTCCAGCGACGAAGGGCAAGTTCATACTGGATATCGGTTCAGGTGGTGCTCTTGCGCTTCACAGTCCATTTGTTGCCAACGGCCAGCTGCTGGCGCATCAACCAAGAACGATTAAGGCGATTGGTGGGGGCGCAGGTGGCGAGATCAAAGGTCAGATCGGCCGCGTGACAGAATTGAAGATTGGCACGTTCCGCATCAAGAATCCGATTACAATGTTCTCGGAAGATAAAGCTGGTGCCTTCGCGAATACTGAGCTACTGGGAAATATCGGCACGCAAATCACGAGCAAGTTCAGGCTGTTCCTGGATTATGGCCGGAAACGGATCATCTTTGAACCAAATGCGAGTTTTGGAAAGCCATTCGACCGGGCGTTCGATGGACTGAGCCTGGCAGCAGAAGGCAAAGATTACAGAACGTTCCGCGTTAGGGAAGTGATCCCGGACACTCCGGCTGCAGAGGCAGGGCTGCAAGTGAACGACATCATCACCTCGATCGACAACCGCCCAGTGACGGAATTCAATCTGACCCAAATACGTGAGATGTTTGAGCGAGAGAAGTCTTACCAATTAACAGTGCGACGTGGAGAGCAGACTCTACAGCTAAAGCTAACCCCGCGAAAGATTGTGTAGGTCAGCGCCGGACGACATCCCGTTTGCCAAGTGACAAGCAACGAAAGGTTAAAGACTGAGGCTGACCTGGTGGTTCTGAGGTGCCGTCTGCCTCAGCTGCTCGCCGGTTATCAAAGCTGGTTCATCGGTGGCAGTTATAGTTACGACCTGATGTGCTGGCGCGACCTCGACATCTATATTCTCGATTCGGAACATGATCTCAAGTTGTGTTTTGATGTTGCGTATGAAGTGACGCGGCGTCTTGACGCAAACAAGTCGCGGTTCACTAACAATGTCGGCGGTGAACCGGACGGATTGTACTGGGGCATCAAGCTGGGTGACATTCTGCAGGGCGCCTGGAAACTGGATATGTGGTTTCTGGACCAGCACGGTTTTGACGACCATGTGGCATACACGGCGCGCATGAACGAACGACTAACTGCAGACTCGCGAGCACAAATCCTCTCAATCAAAGAAGCCTACTGGCAACGACCCGAATACCGTGACACTGTTACCGGCGATTTGATTTACCGGGCCGTACTCGACAACAGTGTCGTGGACTTGGATGGTTTTGAACAATTTCTAAAGCAAAAAGCCTCGTTGTGACGGCAGCGAATCATTGCTTCGTCCGAAGAACATCATTTCTGATTAACACTTATGCTGCTTGATTTCTTTCTTACCAATGTATGGGCCGCGATTGGTTTGTGGGCGGTATTTTACGCGCTGGACTATCTACTTACGCTCAAAGCGGCGCGCCTTTACGAGACCGGCGTCAAGAACCATATCGCTTTCGGAGGCGGTTATGAATTGAATCCGGTGTTTCAAAAGGATATTGCCGCTCTTCGACGGTTTAGCTACCGGTTCTTTCTGTTATTGATCCTGTTTGGCGGGCTGCTTGTCCTGATTTACGCGCTTGGAATGAAAGAGATGTTCGCCTTCAGCTGGGGGTTATTGATTGGTGTCCAGCTGACGATCCACCTGCGGCACATTCGGAACCTGGCGGTTTTTGGCTATGCCCAGCGCTCTGAGGGAATGATGGGAAAGATTGAGTACGAACATTGGCTCAGCTTGCGGCTTTCATCGGTTGAGCTGTTAGCGTACTCGGGTTTCTTTCTGTTTCTGTATCTTCTGTGCTCAAACTTTTTCGTCCTGGGTTGTGCAGTAGGATGCTTTATGGTCGGCTGGCGCCATCTAATCGATTCGAAGAAAAAGCCCGGACAGTTGCTGGATCATGAGAAAGCCTCAACTCAAGGGTCATAAAAGTCGTACTGTACCTGGAAGGGTAAGTTATGAGCTTTATCTCTACATTGTCGATCGCGATGGGCGCCTCCTGGGTCTCTGGAATAAATCTCTACGCTTGCGTGGCGACCCTCGGGCTCTTGAGTCGATTCGCTCATCTCCAACTTCCTGGTGAATTAGAGGTGTTGACCAACTGGTGGGTGATCGGCGTGGCTGTTGGTCTGTACGTAGTCGAATTTGTGGCTGACAAGGTTCCCGTTGTCGACAGTGTTTGGGATGTTGTTCATACATTCATCAGGGTTCCGGCCGGCGCAGTGCTTGCTGCCGCTGCTTTCGGAGATTTCGACAAGACTGTTCAGACGATCGCATTTCTTATTGGCGGCGGTTTGGCCCTGACCTCTCACGGAACTAAGGCAGCAACCCGAGCAGTTGTAAATACGAGTCCAGAGCCTGTATCAAACGTCGTCGTCAGCACCGTGGAAGACATTCTCGCAGTGCTCTCGATTGTTTTCGCATTGTTCGTTCCGGTTCTGCTGTTTGTGGTCGTGGCGGTGGGCCTAGTTATCGCCGCGCTTGTATTGCCAAAAATCTTCCGCTTCTTTCGACAGGTAGTAGGCAGCGTCCGCAGACTTTTCGCTCCCGCAGCCTCGTGAGGTTTGGAGTGCGGTGGCAAGCGAAGCGCGACACCGCTTTTGGTAAAATTGACCGGCAGAAACCAAAGCGGTGTCG
>JBKPAC010000019.1:0-26859 GCA_046726175.1 Acidobacteriota bacterium | reverse complement strand
GACCCGACGCTACCGCGTTTCGGTACTGACTTCATCGCGCTAGCCGTGAAAATCCTCAGGTCGGTTAACTAATAACATGAAAACTGAAGTCCTTCTTGTCGTGATCTGCATCCTTCTGTTTGCAAATAGCGCGGCAGCGATCACCAACTACGACCTCCAATCTCCCAATGGCAAGATTCGAGTCGTACTGCGGACTGACAGTCGGCTCGAGTACGACGTACTGCTCAATAACAAAGTAATACTTAAAGACTCGCGCCTCGCCCTCGACATCGATCACAAGTCGCTGGGAACGTCCCCGAAGGTCGTATCTGAAAAACGCGATAAGGTGGATCGTGAACTTACAGTGCCTGTGCCGCAGAAGTTCGCAAAGCTCCGAGAAAACTACAACGAGCTGCGGCTGGAGATGTCAGACGGTTATGCAGTTGTATTCCGTGCGTACAACGACGGCGTTGCCTATCGATTTGAAACTTCACTGCCGCAGCGTGAGGTAAAAGTCTACGCTGAAGAACTACTCCTCAATTTCCCAGCTGACTACAACGTCTATTTCCCCAAAGAAGACAGTTTCTTTTCACACAACGAGAGGGAATTTCTTTATCTCCCGCTACGCAATGTCGATCAGAAATCAATCGCCAGTCTCCCGGCCGTCGTCGATACAAAAGAAGGTCCAAAAGTTATCGTCGGCGAATCGGATGTCGACGAGTATCCGGGACTCTGGCTACGCGGAAACAGCGATACCACTCTGGTCGGCGTCTTTCCGCCTTACCCGTTGAAGCAGACAATGACCGCGAAGAGCGATCGCGACTTTAAGGTCACCGAAGCAGCCGATTACATCGCAGTTACCACTGGCTCGCGGTCTTATCCCTGGCGCATTCTCGGTATCGCTGAAAAAGATGGGGAGTTGATCACCAACCAATTGGTCTACTTGCTTGCCAAGCCTTCACAGGTACAGGACACCTCATGGATCAAACCCGGGAAAGTCGCCTGGGACTGGTACAACGCGAATAACTTGTACGGAGTGGACTTCAAATCCGGAATTGATACACGGACCTACAAGTACTACATCGACTTCGCGTCGAAGTACGGAATTGACTACATCATCCTCGACGAAGGTTGGTACAAGCTTGGGAACCTGCTTGAAGTTGTGCCTGCGATGAATGTTGAGGAGCTGGTCGCTTACGGTAAGCAGAAGAACGTCGGCATCATTCTTTGGGTTATCTGGAAGACGCTCGACGATCAATTCGAGCCGGCCTTCAATCAATTTGAAAAGTGGGGAGTGAAGGGAATCAAAGTCGATTTCATGCAGCGCGACGACCAGCCCGTGATCAACTTCTATCACAAAGTGTCTCGCGAGGCTGCTCGACGAAAGCTGCTTGTTGACTATCACGGAGCGATCAGACCGGCAACCATGACTCGCACCTGGCCCAACATCATCAATGTTGAAGGCGTGCGCGGACTCGAGCAAAACAAGTGGAGCAAGTACTCCAATCCCGAGCACAACGTGACGGTACCTTTCACGCGAATGTTTCTGGGTCCGTTGGACTACACGCCAGGGGCGATGGTGAACAGTGGCGTTGAAAAGAACTTCGCGGCAGTGTTCGAACGACCGATGAGCCTGGGTACGCGATGTCATCAGCTGGCGATGTACGTGATTTACGAAGGTCCGCTTCAGATGCTGGCAGACAGTCCCTCACATTACTTGCGTGAACCCGAAGTGATGGAGTTTCTCGGTCCGGTACCGACGGTCTGGGACGACACAAGAGTGTTGGATGGAAAGATTGGCGACTATGTTGTGATTGCGCGCCGTCATGGAGCGGATTGGTATGTCGGTGCCATGACTGACTGGACGCCGCGCGAACTCGAAATAGATTTGTCGTTTTTGCCGGACGGTAGTTTCCAGCTGGACCAGTATCAGGATGGCGTGAACGCCGCGCGGTTCGGCAGCGACTATAAGCGAGTAAAGAGTGTTGTCGAGAAAACCATGAAGGTCAAAATCCAAATGGCTCCAGGCGGTGGCTGGGCCGCCCACTTAAGAAAAAGTTAGCCGCGGATTCCCGCGGATAATACAGATTGACCAAGAAAGTGACGTGGAAAATGACTTGGCTTACAAAGCCCCAGATCCGCGTCGATCCGCGGCCGCTTTCTGTGCCGCTCTGCACTTTTACTTTAACGAGTAAAGCCCTATATTGCTGAGCCAAGCTCTTAAAAGTACATAATCGACAAAGGAGACACGCATGGCAACAAGGAAGGCCACGAGAAAGGCGGCCGGGAAGAAGTCGCGAGCCGGGAAATCCAGGAAGGCTGCCAGGAAGTCCGGCAAGAAAGCGGCCGCGCGCTCGACTAAGAAAGCTGCTTCGCGAAAGTCCGGCAAAGCCGGCAAGAAGGGCACGAAGAAGGCAGCCGCTCGCTCCACCAAGAAAGCTGCAAAGAAAGCTGCAAAGAAAACTACCAAGAAGGCTCCGGCAAAAGCACGCAAAGCCCGCTCAGCTAAACGTGCTGCTACTTCCAGGCCACCCGCCAGCGTTGCTCCCGCTGAGAGCGCTCCTGTCGAAAGCCCAAGTGGCGCCGGAACTGAAAGTGAAGCTTCCGTTGCAGAATCCAGCGCCGCCCCAAGCGCAGGCAACGAAGAGAGTGAAGGCTCGTCCAGCGAATCCTGGTGACTCTGCCTAAGCAGCTCTAGTAAACAAACGATCCACGAAATGACATGAAAGTGGGCTGACTTTCTTTGCCGATACGTCTCGGTGACTTTCATGGACTTTCGTGGATCGGTAATGGCTGCTCAGGTCATCTGGTAGATCTGAATAGGTGCTTGACGACCTGTTACCTGCACCTCGCCCATTGGAACTGCTCCAGTCATTTCCTTTCCCAACGCCTGCCACACCATTTCTGAGATCAAAAGCTGCGAGCTGAATTGTTTGTTTAGCTTCTCGATGCGCGCCGCCAGGTTCACAACGTCACCGATAACCGTATATTCGCGTCGCAGCGACGAGCCGATGCTGCCGGTGACGGCTTCCCCGGCGTGAAGACCAATGCCGACTCTTGTAGGCAGCACTTTGCCTTTTGAGACTTCTTCGTCCACTCGCACAAGAATCTCACGCGCCGCTTTCACACCATTCAGGCAATCGGTCCCCTCAGACAGCGGAGCGCCGAACACTGCCATGAAACCGTCGCCGAGAAACTTGTTGATGACTCCATGATGTCTGTTGACGATCTCAATCATAAACTCGAACAGCGACTCGAGATAATTCACTACTTCCTCGGGCGCTCTGGTTTCGGCAAACGACGTGAAATTCCTGATGTCCAGAAACATCACGCAGACATTCCGCTTTTCACTTCTCAGGTCAGGTTTCAGAGTGAGCAGCTTGTCCATCACAGCGGGTGAAACATACTCGCCAAATGTCCTGCTGATCCGGTTCTTCTCGTCCATCATTTCAAACGAGCTGAGTATGCGCTTCTTGATCTGATGGGTAACCAGGCCGGTTACCACTCCGGCCGCGAACAACAAGAACCCTTTGAAAAGGTGATGAGGAGTTGCGGTAAGAATTGGTTCGACTGACACATTCCCAGCGGTCCTAACGAGGTACATTGAGATAATCGAGTATTCAAGGCCCGCGACCGCTCCGGTGAAGACACACAGCCTCGAATTAAGGCGAAGGGCGGAGAGAACAATGAAGAGCGGATATACAAATGGCGCAGGTGTAAACAGAGTATAGATTGGGCCAAGAAATTGGACACCAACGAGCACACCGATCGAGGGTATGCTGGTTTCGACGAAGGCGCTCAAGTATTGCAGGAATTCGGACGCCTTCGCTCGCTCTTTAACGCGCCGAACGATAAGAGTCCGCTCGACGAGCAGAAAACCGATCGTTACTGAAAAGAACACGAGAAAGATTAGAAGAAATCTCCTGAAGTTACCGTGAAACGTCTGTTGAAATTGATCAAAGGCGAAGAGCGCCAGGACGAGTAGTATTACGACGAACGAGCTGAGCGCTGCGATCAGGATGGTCACTCGCAGCTTGTCGCTTTTCAGAATCTCCTGGGCAAATTGATCTTCAAAGGCAGTGGAGATCGCGTCCTCGCGTGTCGGTTGGGCCGAAAACGTCTGCGCCGCGGAAAGAGTCATGGGGATGTCCTCCGAACGTTGGCTGGCGAGTGGTTAGTTTTGCTGATCAATATCACATCTGAAGGAGTTGGACAGCAAGAGTTTTTACTGAATGAGACGCCCGTGACTCACCCGCGGGAGTCTCACATTTGCACTGCTACCGGGCGGCGCGCAACTTTGCAGCAGATGCCTGCGGCTTGCCCGCAGGAGCCTCACGCTTGTTGCTACCAGCGCCGCACAACTTTGCAGCAGATGCCTGCGGCTTGCCCGCAGCATCATTAAAGGGAGTGGCAAGCTGAGCGGTAGCTGCAAACGTGAGACTCCGTGCGGGCAAGCCGCAGGCATCACACTTGAATCGAGCGGGGTTTTGTTCAAGGATTGCAGCGACTAGCTTGGGAACATCATGTCGAATAAGGACAGACGAGTCCTATTGATTAGCAACTCCACTCTTTACGGAAGTGGTTACCTGGACCACGCCGAAAGTGAAATCCGAGATTTTCTTGGGAAAGTCCCCGAAGTCCTGTTCGTTCCTTTCGCGCTTTACGGTCGCGATGCTTACGCATCGTCTGCTGCCTCACGCTTTCAGAAGATGGGGTATGAGTTAAGCTCGATTCACACGGCTACCGACAAGCAAAAAGCAATTGCTGAGACTGACGCAATATTCATTGGCGGCGGGAACACATTTCGGTTGCTCAAGGCTATGTATGATTACGATCTGCTGGCCGCAATCAGAAATCGAGTCAATGACGGAATGCCCTACATCGGTTCAAGCGCAGGGTCGAATGTCGCGGGTCCCACTATAAAGACAACTAACGATATGCCAATCGTGCAGCCGCCATCCTTCGACGCCCTGAACCTCGTCCACTTCCAAATCAATCCACACTTTCTGGATCCAGATCCAAATTCGACTCACAAGGGAGAGACAAGGGAAGAAAGAATCATTCAGTTCCTGGAAGAGAATGACACGCCCGTTGCCGGCTTACGCGAAGGAGCAATGGTACGCGTTGAAGGTCCATCGATGACATTGAAAGGCTCGACGGGCGCTCGCATCTTCCGCCGCGGGTGCGATCCGGTTGAAACTAATCCTGGCGACCAATTGGCCGACCTTCTGAGCTAGAATTGGACAGCGATTCCAGACTTGAGACTCCGAGTGGTACTTCAAATGAGCTTGTCCTAAGAACACAACGACGTGTTCGTGCGGCGTCAGGATTGTTCTGAGGCCTCCGCCGCTGATTTCGGGAAAAGCAGTGAAAGCAGAATCGAACCCACAATTACCACCGTTATCACTCCAAGCGAGATCGTGATTGGTACTTTCCCTCCGAACAACGAATCCAACCAGACCATCTTCAAACCTACGAACACCAGTACGATGCCGAGTCCATATTTGAGAAGGTGAAACGAATCGACCGCGCCCGACAACAGGAAATACATCGCACGCAGGCCCAGAATCGCAAAGATATTGGATGTGAAAACGATCAGCGGTTCGGTCGTCAGTGCGAAGATCGCGGGAACTGAATCGACCGCGAACAGGATATCTGTCGCTTCGAGGAAGATGAGGCAGACTAAAAGTGGAGTCGCATGCAGTTTTCCTTCTCGCCGGTGGATGAAGTGCTTGTCCTCAATCTCATCTGATACAGGAATGAATCGGCGCAAGAGCCGGATCAAGGGATTCTTTTCCGGCTCGAGCTGCTTCTCTTTGCCAGCGAGAATCTTTACGCCGGTAATCACCAGGAATATTCCGAACAACACGACTACGACGTGGTATTGCATTAATGCTGAACCCATCGCCACGAAGATCGCGCGAAAGATCAGAGCTCCCAGAATGCCGTAGAACAGCACACGGTGTTGATACTTGGCGGGAATACCGAAGTAACTGAACACCAGCACGAAGACGAAGATGTTGTCGACGGAAAGCGATTTTTCGACTACGTAGCCGGTGAGGTACTCGAGCGAAACACGCCATGCTGCGGCATTCGGATCGAACCCGGGTATGGCCATTAACCGCGCGTCCTGAGGAAACTTCCAAAGCGCGTAATAGTAAAGCGCGACGTTGAAAAGCAGGGCGAGGGCAACCCACACCCCACTCCACGTCAATGCCTCACGGAAACTTACAACGTGTGCTTTGCGATGAAAGACGCCGAGATCAAGTCCCAGCAGGAAGAGGACAAATGCTACGAAGGAAAGATAAAGCCACCAGTACTCGGAAAGCGGAAACAACTCGACCATTTACATTCCTTTCGCGTGCCAACTAACAACTGGCGGCCAGTCACGCAAAAGAAAAAAACCTTTTGCGCGCCGCTACGAGCCGCAAAAGGTCTTGGTCGATTGAGCCTTATCGCTCTACCTGGTGGACCGGGTGCCGCTTGGCACCGTGTTGACGACGTCACCAGCCCATTTTACTTGGGTGACCTACTCCCCTTTCGAGTGAATACATAATACAGGTTGTTTGTTTTTGCCGCAAAAGGCGCATCCGAATAAGTAAATCTCACATGCCGAGGCCTTTAAAGTGATATCGCTCAGTATCGTAATGCCGCTGAACGTCGACTGTGTTGAGGCTACCGAGCACCATCGAGATATCCACGAGCGACAGATCACAAGCCGGAGCAACTCCTCGAGCGGAAATCATCTTCCCGAACTCGCCTTCGAAAACAGCGTCGGCAGCTTTTGCTCCGAACATCAAACCCATGACTCGGTCAATCGGCGACGGCGATCCGCCTCGTTGCGGATGGCCAAGCATTACCGAACGAGCATCGTAAGGCGTCTCGCTCATGATCCGGCGCGCAAGCACTTCGCCGATCCCTCCCAAACGAGCATGCCCAAAGGCATCGTGACGATCATCAACAGTGACGACCTCGCCATCCTCCGAATACGCACCTTCAGCAACAACAATGACGGAGTAACCAGTGCGATTGGGATCGCGCACATGGGCAGTTGTCGTATCTCCCAGGTGCTCTACCAGATGCTGGAAGATCTTTTCATAACGAAACGGATGTTCAGGGATCAATATTAGATCCGCGCCACCAGCAGCTCCTGACCAAAGGGCGAGGTGTCCCGCATGTCGTCCCATAACTTCAACTATTTGCACCCAACCATGCGAGCCCGCCGGCGTACGCGAACGCTCAATGATCTCAGTGACATTCCTTAATGCAGTGTCGAAACCAAGCGTGTAGTCGGTGCCGGTCAGATCTTTGTCGACAGTTTTTGGCACACCGACAACTTGTACGCCGCGCGCTGAAAGCTGCGCGGCGACGCCCAAGGTATCTTCACCCCCACAGGCGACGATTGCATCCAGACCGAGTTTTTCAATGTTCTCGATCACCTCGGCGGACCTATCAATGCGCTCGCCTGCTTCGTTGACAGTCTTAAAAGGATTTGTTCGCGAAGACCCGAGATTAGTTCCGCCATCTCGATCCCACCGGCGCACTTTAGTGCGATCGAGAGGTTGTAGGTCGGCAAAGGGATTTAGCAATCCTCTCCAACCGTCGTAAATGCCCGCAGTTTCGATTCCCAGCTCTGATGCCCGGTAGACCAATCCCTTGATTGCGGGATTCAAGCCGGGAGCATCACCACCACCAGTCAGTACCCCGATGCGTTCTATATTTGCCATTTCTTTACTCTCGATTCCGAAGGCAGATGTCGTTCAAAGTATTCAAGTCCGGAAGCGGTTGCAGTCGATCTCGTAAACCTTCACCTTGTAGCCGATGACTCGCTCGGTAGTATTCAGCAGTTTCGCCGCGCGCTTCCGGTTGCCACGAGTCGTTTTCAGGGCATCCATGATGATGTCGCGTTCGAAAGCTCCGACTGTGGATTCCAGTGAAAGTCGAGTCACGGTGCCCGATCCCTCGGCTGTCTGCAGCGTCGGCGGCAGGTGGTGTCCGTGAATTACATTCGTTTCGCATACGAGCACCGCGCGCTCGATAATGTTTTCCAGCTCGCGCACGTTTCCCGGCCAGTGGTATGAGGCAAGCATGTCGATCGCCGGCGTCGAGATGCGTTTAATACTCTTTCCATGCTCCCTCGCGTACTTTTCCAAAAAGTGATCCGCCAAAAGCAGTACGTCCGACTTACGCTCACGAAGGGGTGGCATGAAGATCGTGAAGACGTTCAGGCGATAGTAGAGATCTTCTCGGAATTGTCCTGCAGCAATGGCCTGTTCCAGATTCTTGTTCGTCGCGGCGATGAGACGAACGTTGATCTTGATTGTCTCAGTACCGCCAAGCCGCTCGAATTCTCTCTCCTGAAGCACTCGCAAAAGCTTTATTTGCGTTGAAACATTGAGATCCCCAATCTCATCCAGGAAGAGAGTTCCACCCTCTGCCAGTTCGAACCGACCTTTCTTTCGCCCGTGAGCGCCGGTGAAGGCTCCTTTCTCGTAGCCAAACAATTCCGATTCGATCAAGGCTTCCGGTAGAGCCGCACAACTTACTTTGATAAAGGGCTTATTTGCTCGGAGAGAATTGTAGTGGATCGCGTGCGCAATCAACTCCTTGCCGGCACCTGATTCACCACGCACCAGAACCGTCGTGTTCGTTCGCGCCACCTGAGTAACCTGCTGATAAACTTGCCTCAGCGGGCCCGAGTTGCCAATGATGTGACTGAAGTCATACCGCTCACGCAGTTCCTGCTTAAGGTGAATGTTCTCATCCAGCAGCCGCTGTTTATCCGCCTCGATTAAGTGATCAACTTTGATCGCTTGAGCAATCATTGCTGAGATGATTGCCAGAAATGTAGTGGCACGCTCGTAGTCGCGATCCGCTTTGTATTGGAGATCAACACCCAACACGCCAACGGTCTTGCGGTTGACCAGCACTGGAACACAAATAAAACTCAACTCACGCTGCTTTAGTGCTTTCTTTCGCTCTCCCAGACGATCGAGGAACATCGGTTCCCGGCTAATCTGCGGGACGACGATTGGTTTTCCGGTTTGCGCTACACGCCCAGTAATGCCTTCCCCTACTTGATATCTGACTCGTCGTGCACCTCCTTCATCCAAACCGTGGGAAGCGACGATGTGTAAGTCGTTCGTATCCTGGTCAAATAACATTACCGAGCTGCGCATCATCCCGTGATGCCGCGCGAGTATCGCCAACACGCGTGTCATCGCCTCTTTCAATTTCAGCGGACCCGCCAACACCTGTCCGATCTCCAGAAATGTAGCGAGTTTTCGCGCCTCGGCCGCTTGGGGTGTCGTTCGTGTGGCAGTCATACGAGCGAAATACGACTTCGTCACTTGTTGCTGGAACGAAATACAAAATTGTTATGACACGCTGAGCGCATAGTCAAGCGAGTACTCGCTAATACTTCTGGCCGTCAATCTCAAGACGATAATTTTTATCGACTGATAAATACTGCTAATGCAAAACCACAATTATGACGCACCAGTCGAAAACATCTGCGATCCTTATCGTGACGATTGAATGGACGTTAGTTAGAAGCTGCAGGGATTTTGCTTTTTGCTTCCTGTCGCATCACTGCAAGAAACGCAGCAGCAGCAGGTGAAAAAGTCATATTCCGGCGGTGAGTGACCCACAGCGTACGAAAGTAATTTAGATTCTCAACCGGGACAGAAGCCAGTGTGCCGCGCTCTAACTCTTCGGCAACACACATGTGAGGCACGAACGCCAGCCCGATCTTGAGTTGCACAAACCTTTTGATAGTTTCGACTGTTGCCAGCTCAAGCGTGATGTTCAAAGGAGTGTGATATTGAGCGAAGGTCTCGATTACTTTCCGACGAGACGCCGTTTTCACGTTGTGCGCAACAAACGACTCGTCCCCTAGCTCTTTGATCGTTACGGACTCGCGTTTTGCCAGCGGATGATCGGGACTCATTATCAGCACAAGTTCGTCTTGAAGAATCGGAAATGACTCAAGATCACTGTCTTCAGGCTCAAATGCCAGGAGAGCGAAATCGACGCTGCGATTCAGGACCTCCCGCGGCAACACCTCTGAAACGTTTCGAAAAATCTCCACCTTCACATTCGGATACCGTTCACGATAGGCAAGTATCAGATGTGGCAGAAGGTACAGCGAAGTGCTTTCGTTTGCGCCGATTCGAACGAGCCCCCGCTGCAGGTCTCGCAGCTCTGAGACTACGTTGAGCGCCCGATCGCGCAAAGCCAGAATTCGCTGCGCGTAATCGTAAACGACCTGCCCGGCCTCTGTCAGTGTCGGAGTTTTTTGAGAACGATCAAATAACGACACGCCGATCTCTTCTTCGAGGCGACGGATTGCGATGCTAACTGCGGGTTGAGTGCGGTACACCCGGACGGCAGCCTTCGAGAAGCTACCTTGTTCGACCACCATGATGAAAAATTCAAGCTGGCTTAGTTCCATCTTTTGTGAACCCAAAAACCCTGCCGAATCGGTGGGAAGCGAGGAAGCAGAAAAATATCATGCGTGGCCCGCTTCGCCAACAGCCAATCCTCTTTAGTTGTTCTATAGCCTTGTCTGGCTAAGTTACAATTTTGTCGTTTGCTGGCCACATTGCGACAAAGTTGTCGTACTCAACCGCCGATCTCGGACGATATATCGCTCAGCACGCATCCGTCAGTAGTCTGCATCACTCAATCCCAACGCAAAAGAATCACTTTGCTCGTGAGGCGGATGAGGCCGAAGCATGAACCGTTTCGCCGTGGCACGATGATTGTTAATCGCTCCATAGAACATTGCACGAGTCTTTGCAACGACTTTCTTCAATCTGAGGGTCGGCTAGAACGCTTTTCGATTCCAGGAAACATGGAGACACAGATGGTTCAGGGAAACATCATTGAGACAGGACAGGGATCAAATCGAGGCAAGCACGTCTCGGCGCTCATCTTTTCAAACAGATCCTCAGTTAGCCGGCTTGCGCGTCGAGCCGTGGGTTGCTTGTTTTTTGTCACCCTATTCGTTGCATTACCGCTCGTGGTGATGGCTGGTGATCCGAATGGTTCTGCTACCGGAAATGCCGGCGCAGTCACTGCTGCAAAGCCTGGTGAACCAACTCTCGAGGAGGTAGCAACCGAGGTTGGTCACACCAAGATCTCCGTCAACTTCGTCTGGACACTCATTGCGTGCTTTCTTGTCATGTTCATGCAGGCTGGATTCGCGCTCGCAGAAACTGGATTTACACGCGCGAAAAATGCCGCGCACACCATGGCCATGAATTTCATGTGTTATCCCCTGGGAATGTTAGGGTTTTGGATCTGCGGTTTTGCGCTCATGATGGGGGGTGTCGGAGCGGTAACTGCGCTGGGCGGGACGGCGCCGCTGAGTTCCGCCTTCTCAATCAACATCGCCGGACACACCCTGAATATCTTCGGCACCAAAGGCTTATTTTTGCGAGGAGATGCCTACGACGTTGGGGTCTTCGGACTATTCATGTTCGCGATGGTTTTCATGGATACGGCAGTGACGATTCCGACAGGCGCTCTTGCCGAACGGTGGAAGTGGGGCTCGTTTGTCATCTATTGCTTCTTCATGTCGATGTTCGCCTATCCGATTTTCGGTAACTGGGTATGGGGCGGCGGCTGGCTATCTCAGTTGGGTAGCCAGTTTGGATTGGGTCATGGTCACGTAGACTTCGCTGGTTCATCGGTCGTGCACATGGTAGGCGGCGTTGCGGCATTGGCAGGAGCACTCGTTGTGGGACCGCGAATTGGAAAGTACACCAGCGACGGCAAAGTACACGCCATTCCGGGTCACCACATGCCGATGGCAATTCTCGGTGTATTCATTCTTGCCTTCGGTTGGTTCGGTTTCAATGCCGGCTCAACTCTAGCTGGCACTGACCTGCGTATCTCAGTGGTAGCGGTCAACACAATGCTCGCTTCCGCCGCCGGCGCATTGTCAGCAATGCTTGTTGCTCAGAAGTGGTTTGGCAAGCCTGACCTGGCCCTGATGGGAAACGGAATGCTTGCTGGTCTGGTCGCGATTACTGCACCATGCGCCTTCGTTTCGAGTCTCGGCGCAGTTGTGATCGGTCTGATCGCTGGTATGTTGTTGGTTGGTGGGGTTTATTTCGTCGAACACAAATTGAAGATTGATGATCCCGTTGGAGCGATCACTGTGCATGGTCTCAACGGCGCTTTTGGTGTTTTGGCGGTAGGGCTGTTCGCTGATGGCTCTTATGGCGCCGGCTACAACGGGGTCGCGACTCCTGTAATTGGACTTCTCTATGGCGGAGGAGCGAGCCAGTTGATTGCCCAGGCAATCGGCACGGCAACCTGCTTCCTGTTCATCTTTGGTTCCTTCTTCGGCTACTTCAAGGTGATGGGCGCTCTCCTTGGCAACCGCGTTCCGGCTGAAGAAGAGATCCAAGGACTCGATTTAGCCGAGGTAGGAGTGCTGGCCTATCCAGAGTTCTATCATGCTGCAACGTACAGCGACACCGGCAAAGTCGAGAGTAAACAGGAGGTAGACCAGATAGTGCCGGTAGAGACTCAGGCTTCTATCGCTTAACCGTGGGACTTTGCAAATAATCCACGGCAATGGCTTCCACAAGATTTGCCTGACGGGTTTTTCAACGCTGCTGGTATCCGCGGGGCTTTGCCCCGCGGACTGCTCACGTTCGCGGCTAACTACCTGAGAGGAGTAGTTAGCGGCGAACGTGGCACTCCAGCAGCACGTGGTATGTTTACAACCAGATCGACTAACTGAGTCCTGGGCTGATGAATTTGAAAAGGAGACCCCACAGATGAAGAGACTTTACGAGAGAATTATCATCGTAGGCGCGTCGTCATGCCTCCTGCTTGCCATGAGTATCACTGGTTTTGCCCAGACGGCGCCGGCCGCAACCGCGGATGAGCGACTAACGAAACTAGAGATTGCAACAAGCGCCGCACAGATTGCCGGAGACAACGCGTGGATGCTTACATGCGCTGCGCTGGTTCTCATGATGACTGGACCAGGACTCGCGCTGTTCTATGGTGGCCTGGTACGGAAGAAGAGTGTGTTGGCGACAATGATGCAGAGCTTCACGTTGATGGCTGTCATCACTGTGCTTTGGGCGATCTACGGCTATAGCCTTGCGTTTTCCGAGGGAACATCGTTCTTCGGGAATCTGAATTATCTGTTTCTTAAAGGCGTAGGAGCAATACCAAACGCTGATTACGCCGCTACGATTCCACAGCAGACGTTCATGATTTATCAGTTGATGTTTGCAGTCATCACACCCGCATTGATTACCGGCGCCTTTGCCGAACGCATGAAATTCAGCGCAATGCTGGTTTTCATGGTGCTCTGGTCCACCATAGTCTATTTCCCGCTTGCGCACATGGTTTGGGGCAAGGGAGGTTTCTTCAACGCCGTGCTCGGTGGCCGAATACCAGCTCTCGACTTCGCGGGCGGAACCGTTGTCCACATTTCTTCCGGCTTCTCAGCTCTTATCTGTGCGCTATATCTGGGGAAACGACTCGGATTTGCCAGGGCTCCAATGATGCCGCACAACCTCGTGCTCAGCGTTATTGGAGCTTGCATGTTGTGGGTTGGCTGGTTCGGGTTTAATGCCGGCAGCGCGCTCTCAGCAGGTTCGCTCGCGAGCAGCGCTTTTGTAGCGACACATTTCGCAGCCGCTACGGCAACGCTTGGCTGGATGATCGGTGAATGGTTGCGACTGGGCAAACCGACGGTGCTCGGCGCTATTTCCGGTGCAGTCGCAGGTCTCGTTGGAATTACTCCGGCAGCAGGCTTTGTCACTCCAATGTCAGCTCTGGTGATCGGTTTCGTGGCCGGGCTGGCTTGCTTTCTGATGGTTACCGAAGTGAAGAAGCGGCTGGGGTACGACGACTCACTAGATGCCTTTGGCGTTCACGGTGTTGGCGGGACTGTCGGCGCGATTCTGACAGGCGTGTTTGCAACCAGTGCGGTGAATGCGATCTTTAAAGACGCAGCAGGGAATCCGCTTCCGGTCGGACTCGTTGATGGGAACGGAGGCCAGGTAATCAATCAACTCACTGCTATAGGTCTCACGATCGCGCTTTCGATTGTGGCAACGTTCGCGATACTAAAAGTTGTCGACCTGCTAATCGGACTAAGAGTTTCTGAAGAGGATGAACTACGGGGACTTGACCTCAGCCAGCACAGCGAAGAGGCATACAACATGGATGTTGAGATATTGTCGCTGGGCAGCGCGGATGAGAGTGTTGTGCAGACGCGTGCAGTGTCAACGGAGCTAGTTACGGAGTAGAAAAAAGACCTATTTATCATTCATCATTTGACATAATCAATTTTCATTTGGGCCGTTGGCTTTTGGATCATTGGCTTTGGTCCCCTGGGTCTTTGTCTTTGACTCTGGTGCTATAGTCCAACATCAACCAAGGCCAAAGACTTAAGGCCCAAGGCCAAATGAAAAATGATTAATGTCAAATGATGAATGATAAATAGGTTTTTCTTTTCCTGGGAGCGCTAGAATCGTCGACTTTAAAGAGCGGCTTCGCCTCTCTCTCCTGTGCGGATGCGAATGACGTCCTCGAGCGGGAGAACAAAGATTTTCCCGTCGCCGAACTTACCTGTGCGTGCCGTCTTGATGATCGCCTGAATAGCCGAATCCTCAATTTCGTCCGGCACAATCACTTCGATCTTGATCTTCGGAATGAATTCAATCTTGTATTCCGTGCCGCGGTAGGTTTCGGTATGGCCGCGCTGACGTCCGTAACCCTGCACTTCGCTAATAGTCATTCCGATTACTTCAATCTCCTGCAGCGCGCTTCTAACGGCGTCCAGCAGGTGTGGTCGGATAATCGCCTCAAGCTTTTTCATCTACTTTTCTCCTGACTTTTTGATAAAAACTCTGTGAGCGAAGCTTTTATGGAGTTCATCTTCGAATCCGAAAGTTTCATGCCATCATCATCTGTGACGTAAAAGACGTCGAGAGCGTCACTCTTCTCGGTTGCTATTTTGGCGCAGACAATATCAAGACCGAGAGACGCCAGTCCGTTGGCGATCTTGTAAACCAAACCGGGCTCATCTATTGCTCGCACTTCAACCAATGTCAGAGATTCGGATGCGTCATTGTCGCAAACTACTTGCGGGAGATTTTGCGACGCTGCCACAACGTCAGTCCTCCGTTTCCGTGGCGCATTTTTTGTGCGCCAGCGCTCTACGAGCGCAGGAATGTCGGATTCACCTTCTATCGCTTTGCGCAAACCTCGCTCGATAGACGGATACTTGCTCATGTCGATTGCCTGATGCGTCGACGCCTCACGCAATATGAAGACGTCCAGAGCAATTCCGTCCTCGCGCGTGTTGAGCTCGGCGCTTAAGATTTCGATGCCCTGGGCGGACAGTGAGCCGGCAATATCAGCACAAAGTGAATGCCTATCCCGAGTGCAGATTGTCAGTTCCGTTGTTGTGCTGCCGTGACCGATCCACCGTCGGGTGAAAGTATCAGTCTTCAATTCCTCGATCAGTTGAAGGTGTGTTGCGGCGGCATCAGGCCGCGTCACGCGAAGGTAACGATCCGGCAACAAGGCGATGTGCCGCTCGATCTCACTGAGAGGCAGGGAACCCGACAGGCTGTTCGATACCTGTTCCTTAAACCTTGCTGTTAGTTCTGCCTCATCCGGAGGAGCTTCGCTGCCGGTCAACAAGATCCTCGTTCGCCGGTACAGATCCCACAACAAAGTACTCTTCCATTCGCTCCACACACCCGGGCCGACGGCATTCAGGTCGCCGTAGGTCAGTAACAACAGCAAGTTGAGCGCATCAAGTGTCACGATCTGCGACGCGAAATCGGCGACTACATGAGGCTCATTCAGATCGCGACGCTGCGCTAGTTGCGACATCGCAACATGGTACTTAACCAGCAAGACGACCTTTGCTGAATCATGCACGCTAAGTCCCAATCGCTTACAAACTGCCTCTGCGATTTTCACACCGCGAGGAATGTGACCGCGACCACGACCTTTGCCGATGTCGTGCAAAAGCACAGACAAGTACAGCAGGGCCGGATCCTCAACCTCATCAAAGACGGCTCGCAGGTGAGCTCGCTGTTTGTCCTGACTGGCGTGCAATTCATCCAGCGCTTCGACCGCTTTGATTGTGTGCTCGTCAACCGTGTAGTGATGGTAGTGATCGTGTTGGATCAGCTGGCTGATGCGTCCGAACTCAGGTACAAAACGCCCGAGGAAGCCCACTTCGTGCATTAGTCGGAGTGCAAACCCGCCACGTCCACGTCGCGCAAGCAATTTCAGGAAGCTTCGCTCGGCATGCGGTGATGAGCGGAACTTCCCATCGATGCTCGCCAGATTTTGGCGTATCGCTTCACGCAGCTTGAGACTGAAAGGAACATTCGCAGCCTGCGCCAACGCGAACGCATCAAAAAACAGAGAGGGATTGTGGGCAAAGACTTCCGGCCCCTTCTCAAGATCTACACGCCCGTCGGAGATTGAGAGTGCCTCAACTTGATTAGCTGGAATTCTACGGCTCCAAAACCGGATTGGCTTGGGCGCACTTTCCAGGACCCGAATGAGCATCGTCTCGCTAAAGAGATGCAGCGTTTGCGCGTGGCGATAATAGTCACGCATGAGCTTCTCGGAAGCGAGCAGATCGCTCCGCTTGTAGCCAAGCTCTCTGGCCAGAGTGGTTTGCAAGTCGAGGTCAATGCGCTCGGTTTTTCTGCGCGTTGAAAGGTGAGCGGAATAGCGAATTCGCCAGTGAAAGTTTGCAGCGCGTAGAACACTCTTTACTTCGGCTGCCGAAACAATGTCGCGCGCGTGCAGGTCTTCCAGTGTCGAGCATCCGTAACGAGCGTAGCCCAACCAGAGAGCGGTATGGAGGTCGCGAATGCCACCCGCACTTTCCTTCACGTTTGGTTCCTGAAGACAAACTGCCGCTCCAAATTTTGCGTACCTTTCATCTCGCTCGCGCTGAATCGAAGCAATGAGAGCTTCAGCTCGTTTGCGCCGGTCTTTTTCAAGAAGGTCAAGCAGCGAACGATACAGCTTCCCATCACCTGCCAGGAGCCGCGTCGTTATTAATGCCGTTCGCAAGTGAGCATCGCCGCGAGCCGCCATTACGGAATCGCTAACGCCACGAAAGCCATGACCAACGGTCAGGCCAGCGTCCCACAGCACACGTAACATCTCCTCGACGAACTTCCGTGCCTCAGCAGCGCGGTGATTAGCGTAAAGGAAGAGGAGATCCAGGTCTGAGTAGGGAGCGAGTTGGCCTCGCCCAAAACCGCCCACCGCCAAAACGGCGAGGCCCGGATTCTGCATTGAAGAGAGTGCCGCTTGAAACGCACGCTCTACTACCACGTCCAGAACCGAACATCTTGCAGCGGCGGTCTCGCAACCTGCGGCCCCTCGGCGATGGGCCATCTTCAGTCGCTGATCCTCAATCTTCAGAAAACTTCGAAACTGTTTAGAAATCTCAGCGGGATCCGTTGAAAGCTCGTTCAATGGTAGGCGCGCGTTGGGGTGCAGCAGGGCCTTACGGCTAGAAAGCTGCTCAGGACGAAATGGAAGAGCCGAGGTTTCGGTTGTTGCCATAAGTCGGATCACACCACTGAACAGGAAGAGCAAGGATCATACCGAAGCGGTAAACCGAGGAACCGATCTCGGAAGCGCCGAGTCCGGTGATTGTCGATTGCCGATTTTCAATTGCCTTCAGCTATCCGCGGTAAATCAAAATCGACGATCGACAATCGAAAATCGTCTTACACTTTTGTCGCCACACAGGTCAGAAAACACAAAAATGTAGTTTCCTTTTACCATACGTCCAACAACTTCAATCCCTAAATGTGAAGCATTCAGCAAGCTTGCGAGTTCAGTAGCTCAATGCTTTTTGGTCGCGTGTTATTGGCATAGCAGTTGACACGAGGGTCGCGAACCTTAGTGTGACTGCTCGCTCAGATCTGAGATTTGAGATCTGAGGTTTGAGATTGCGGGGCTGGTCACAACCAAATAAACATGGCCTACCCGAGCTGGCTTTGACAGGCGCGCGCTCGGATAGGCCACTGAGATCGTCCGCTTTGAGACGATATGGGAGACAAACTACAACAATGTGCAAGCCTAAAGCAATCGCCCGAAGCGTGGCGTTTCTGGGCGTCTCGTTGATATTTCCACTCCTGCAAAACGAATCAGTAGTTGCTCAGTCAACTATTTTCAATATTCCCTCGACGGATGTGGTACCGAAGAAGAAGACCTACCTCGAGTTTGACTTTCTTTCACACCTCAAAAGCCACGATGACGGTGGTTTTCAAGTCTACGTGCCTCGAGCTGTCTTCGGCGTAGGTAAAAGCGTCGAAGTCGGTGTCAACGTCTCTTTCCTCGACTCCTTTACGCCGGATCAGCCTGTTTACATCTCACCGAATGTGAAATGGCAGTTCTATAACAACGAAGGAGAAGGTATCGCGGTTGCGGCAGGCGGTTTGCTTTACACCCCAATTGCAAACCGCTCAGGAGCTGACACGTATGGGTTCATCTATTCAGTCGTCAGCAAGAAGGTCAAGGCTGATTACGGTCCACGATTGACTGGTGGCGCTTATGGCTTACCCGGTTTGCGAGATGGCCTCGGTACCCAAGGCGGAGCAATTGTCGGCTACGAGCAACCGCTGACCAAGAAAGCGACCTTCGTTGTCGATTGGTTCAGCGGCAAGAACGCGTTCGGTTACGTGACCCCCGGATTTTCGTTCGCGTTACCGAAGAGCAGCTTGCTCAACGTTGGCTACAGCATTGGCAACCAGGGCCGGGGCAACAATGCGTTGTTCGTTTACTACGGAATAACATTCTAGTTTTGTCGTTAGTCAGTGGTCAGTAGTCAGTGGTCTGGTTTTTGGCCTTCGGCTTTTGGCTTTGGCCTTTGGACCAAAAGCCAAGACCAAAAGCCAAAGGCCAAAAGCCGGAGCACGGACGACTGCCCACTGCCGACTGACCAATCCAAACAAAAGGAGTGAAATTTTCTATGGCTGTAAAAGATGTTTTGAAGTTTGTAGCAGATGAGAAGGTCGAGTACGTCAATGTGCGTTTCACTGACTTAGTCGGAGCCTGGCATCATCTGACCTTCCCAATCGGCGAGTTGAGCGAAAGCTCTTTCGAAGACGGCTTTGGATTCGACGGCTCATCACTACGTGGGTGGGCCTCAATCCATGAGTCGGACATGCTCCTGGTCCCCGATCCAACACGATACTGGATCGACGCCTTCATGGGCGCGAAGACGTTGTGTCTGATCGCCAATGTTATCGATCCGATCACCAAGCAGGGTTACTGGCTCGACCCTCGAGGCGTTGGGCAGCGCGCGGAGAGCTACCTGAAATTTACCGGCATTGCGGATACCGTCTACTTTGGTCCAGAGGCGGAATTCTTTGTCTTCAACGAGGTGCGTTTCCACAATGATGGTCATGCCGCCGGTTATTCGTTAGACAGTCCCGAGGCTGTGTGGAACACGAATGGGCAAAACGGAAACGGTAATCTCGGGTACCACATTAGAAATAAGGAAGGCTACGTCCCGGTGCCACCGCTCGATTCGCTCCAGGATTTTCGTTCCGAAGTCGCTAACGAACTGAAGAAGGTGGGTATTCAAGTCGAATGCCACCACCACGAGGTCGCAACAGCCGGCCAATGCGAAATCGACTTTCGCTACTCAACCTTAATCGGCACCGCTGACAATCTACAGCTCTTCAAGTACACCGTACGAAACGTGGCCCAGCGTCACGGGAAGGGCGCCACGTTCATGCCTAAACCACTGTTTGGCGACAACGGTTCCGGTATGCACTGTCACCAGTCTCTCTGGAAGGGCGAGAAGCCACTCTTTGCAGGTGACGGTTATGCAGGTCTCTCGGACACAGCTCTGTACTACATCGGCGGATTGCTTAAGCATGCTGCTGCAATTGCAGCCTTCGCAGCGCCGACTACAAATAGTTACAAGCGTCTGGTCCCAGGGTTCGAAGCTCCTGTCAACCTTGCCTACTCTGCTCGCAACCGCTCAGCCGCGATCCGGATCCCGATGTTCTCGACCAGTCCAAAACTGAAACGGCTTGAGTTCCGTCCACCGGATCCGTCATGCAATGCCTACTTGGCTTTTTCCGCGATGTTGATGGCAGGTCTCGATGGAATCCAAAACCGGATTGACCCAGGCGAACCGCTCGACAAGGACATTTATGACTTGTCACCCGAGCAACTGAAGGACGTTCCCAGCTTGCCAGGATCGCTCGACGAAGCGTTGGACGCTCTGGAAGCCGATCACGACTTCTTGCTGAAAGGCGAGGTTTTTACGCCGCAGCTGCTTGAGCGCTGGATTGGGTATAAACGCGAGAAGGAGATCCAGCCTTTGAGAATGCGACCGCACCCGCTCGAGTTCAGTATGTATTTTGACATCTAGTCGCGGAATTTATAAGGAGCAAAAAAAAATCAATTATGCTGGCGAGCGATAAAGAGGTAGATTGCTAACGACATGGCTCAAAAGTGAAGGCCCGTGTTTTGTGCGTTAGGGGCCATGGGTTATGGAAGCCGATATGAAGATTTCTTCGCCGTTCCTACCTTTTGCTGCTCCGAGAATATCAGGCTGCGCAGAGCCAAAGATCCTGGCCCGCACCGTTCTAATTATTTCGGTAGTAGTAACAAAGGACAGCACGTGATGGCCTCCGGCTGATTATGAAGCTCCTGCACAGGCCATCAACGAAACAAAGTTGATGGCTTTTGTGCATTAGATGGTCTCGAAAGTGACGCACTTGGCCCATCCGCAAAAGCAGGGTTTGTACGATCCGCGGTTCGAACACGACGCGTGCGGTACTGGTTTCGTCGTCGACATCGCCGGGCGGAAATCGCACAACATCATCGAAAAGGCAATTCAGGTCCTGCTGAATCTTGAGCATCGCGGGGCCAGTGGCAGTGAAAAGAACACGGGCGACGGCGCCGGGATCCTGTTGCAACTACCTCATAAGTTCCTCACTCGTGAATGCGAAAAGCGCAAGATCAAACTGCCTTCTCCGGGAGAGTACGCTGCTGGAATGGTTTTTCTGCCGACGGAAGAAGAGAGCCTGCGACAATGCAAACGGCAGTTCGCAAAGATCATTCGTGAAGAAGGTCAGTCAGTTTTAGGGTGGCGTCGTGTTCCCACAGAAAACTCAACATTAGGCGCAAGCGCAAAAGCTTCTCAGCCAGTCATCGAACAAGTCTTTATTCGCAGGGGCAAAGACATCAATGATGATCTCGCTTTCGAACGCAAGCTTTGCGTGATTCGAAAACGGATCAGTAAAGCGGCCAAGCGCGGTATTCACGAGCGCGGAATGTTTTACGTCTCCAGCCTTTCGTCGCGCACGATCGTCTACAAAGGGATGCTGACGGCAAACCAGTTGTCGTCGTTCTATCCTGACCTGCAAGATTCGGATGTCGCATCGGCGCTGGCCCTCGTCCATTCGCGGTTTAGTACGAACACCTTTCCCAGTTGGGCACGAGCTCACCCGTACCGCTACATCGCCCACAATGGGGAAATCAACACACTCCGCGGAAACATCAACTGGATGCGCGCGCGCGAAAGTAAGTTCCGTTCGAAGTTCTTTGGCTCGGAACTGCAGAAGGTCCTTCCGGTCATAGACAGCGACACGAGCGACTCTGGAATGTTCGATAACGTTCTTGAGGTGCTTACCCTCACGGGCCGGAGCTTGCCGCACGCAATGATGATGATGATCCCCGAGCCCTGGTCCGGTCATGAGTCGATGAGCGCGGAGAAAAGAGCGTTCTACGAATACCACTCGTGTTTGATGGAGCCGTGGGATGGACCAGCTTCGATTGCTTTTACTGACGGGATCAAGATCGGCGCCGTCCTGGATCGGAACGGCCTTCGCCCATCTCGCTATTACGTAACGAAAGATGGATTGGTGATCATGGCATCGGAAGTCGGCGTGCTTGATGTACCGCCGGAGCAGGTCTTACGCAAAGGAAGAGTACAGCCTGGACGGATGTTTTTAGTGGACACCGAAGCAGGTCGATTGGTTGACGACGAGGAATTAAAGCGACAGGTCACAACCGAGTATCCCTATGCCGAGTGGCTGCGTGACAATCAGGTGTCTTTGGACGAATTTCCCAGCCCTTCCAAACAACCGCTTCAAAGTTCGGCGAGCCTGTTACAACAACAGCAGGCTTTCGGTTACACGACCGAAGAGTTGAAGTTGCTTCTGACTCCGATGGGCGCGAACGGTGAAGAAGCCGTTGGCTCGATGGGTTCTGATACGCCGCTGGCGGTGCTCTCAGAACAGCCACAACTTCTATACAACTATTTCAAGCAGCTTTTCGCACAGATTACCAACCCGCCGGTAGATGCAATCCGTGAAGAACTCGTCATGTCGACCGACACCACAGTTGGTCCAGAAGCGAACATGCTCGAGGCAACGCCTGAGTGCGCGCGGCAAATCAGACTACCTTCACCAATTCTTACCAATGAGGAGTTGGAAAAACTGCGCCACCTCGGCGACGCGACGAGCGGACCAGCAGGGGCAAAATTCAAATCAATCACCCTGCCCATGCTGTATGACGTGAATGGAGGAGGGCGAAGTTTAGAACGCGCGCTAACCGAACTCTGTCGCCAGTCAAGCCGGGCAATCGCGAGCGGGCATGGCGTCATTATTCTTTCCGATCGCGGACTCAATAAGGACAAAGCAGCCATCCCTGCACTGCTCGCAGTCTCGAGTATTCATCACTACCTGATTCGAGAAGGAACACGGACGCAAGTCGGCTTTGTTCTCGAGAGCGGTGAGCCTCGCGAGGTACATCACTTTGCTTTGCTATTAGGCTACGGCGCAGCCGCGATCAATCCCTACCTAGCCTTCGATACTCTTCGTGACCTAACGGCCCAAGGGCAACTGGCATCAGTTGATGCAGACAAAGCAATTTCTAACTTCATCAAGGCGATCAACAAGGGCGTGGTCAAAGTGATTTCCAAAATGGGAATCTCGACCATTCAAAGTTACTGCGGTGCCCAGGTGTTCGAAGCCATCGGACTGCAAGAAGATCTTGTCGATCGATACTTTACGTGGACTCCATCCCGAATCGGAGGAGTTGGGCTCGAAGTCATCGCGGAAGAATCGAGGCTGCGTCACAAGCGCGGCTTCCCGGACGGAGCCGAGCTGGAGAAGTCGCTGACTCAGGGTGGTCAGTACCAGTGGCGGCGCGACGGAGAATTTCACCTCTTTAACCCCGAGACGATCCACAAACTTCAATACGCCTGCCGTGCCAACAGCTACACCACTTTCAAAGAGTTCAGCAGGCTCGTGAACGATCAGTCACGCAGACTCTGTACATTGCGCGGCTTGATGGAACTAAGGCCGTTACATGGTCCTGTCCCGATCGACGAAGTCGAGCCAGTATCAGAGATCTTGAAGCGGTTTAAGACTGGCGCCATGTCCTACGGCTCGATAAGCAAAGAAGCGCATGAAGCGCTGGCGATAGCCATGAACCGCATCGGCGCCAGAAGCAATACTGGTGAGGGTGGCGAAGATCCTGAACGCTTCACCAAAGAAGCGAACGGTGACTCACGGAATAGCAGTATCAAACAGGTCGCTTCAGGACGTTTCGGTGTCACCAGTAACTACCTGGTCAATGCCGACGAATTGCAGATCAAGGTTGCACAGGGGGCCAAGCCCGGCGAAGGTGGTCAATTGCCCGGCCATAAAGTCTATCCGGCGATTGCAAAGGTAAGGCACTCGACTCCTGGCGTTGGTCTAATCTCACCGCCACCGCACCATGACATCTACTCAATCGAAGATCTGGCGGAGTTGATTTATGACCTGAAGAATGCGAACGAGCACGCACGCATAAGTGTGAAGCTTGTAGCTGAAGTTGGTGTTGGGACGGTCGCAGCAGGAGTTGCGAAAGCGCACGCAGACGTTGTTCTTATCAGCGGTTATGACGGAGGCACTGGTGCATCACCACTCTCGAGCATCAAGCATGCAGGAGTTCCATGGGAGTTGGGACTCGCTGAAACACATCAGACGCTGGTGCTGAACGATCTTCGCAGTCGAATAACGGTCGAGACGGACGGCCAGCTGAAAACCGGTCGCGATGTCGTGATAGCAGCCTTGCTCGGCGCGGAGGAATTTGGTTTTGCCACAGCGCCGCTTGTGAGTTTGGGTTGCATCATGATGAGGGTTTGCCACCTCAACACTTGTCCCGTCGGCGTTGCTACTCAGGATCCAACTCTACGCGCCAGGTTCACAGGTGATCCTTCACACGTCGTCAACTTCATGAACTTCATTGCTCAGGAAGCGCGCGAATTGATGGCGCAGCTAGGCTTCCGCACGATCAATGAAATGATTGGCCGCACTGAATGCATCACCATGCGGCCGGGGATCGAACAATGGAAGGCGCGCGGGCTGGACTTCTCAAATATTCTTTATCAGCCGGTAGTGCCTGACACAGTTGGACGTTACTGCCAGATCGCGCAGGACCACGGGCTCGAGAGATCGTTGGATAAGGCCACATTGCTGGAGGTCTGTAAGCCGGCTCTCGATCACGGAACACCCGTGACAGCAGCCTTTCCAATTCGAAACGCAAATCGAGCAGTCGGCACGATGCTTGGCAGTTACGTAACGCGTGCCCACGGCGCAGATGCACTCCCGCCAGACACGATTCAACTCACTTTCAAGGGATCGGCTGGTCAGAGTTTTGGGGCCTTCGTGCCTCGTGGCCTGACGCTCACACTCGAAGGTGACGCAAATGATTATCTCGGGAAGGGCCTCTCGGGAGGAAAGATCATTGTTTACCCGCCAAAGGCTTCAACTTTTCACGCTCATGAGAATGTCGTCATCGGCAACGTTGCATTCTACGGAGCCACGAGTGGAGAAGCTTACATCTCGGGGATCGCAGGCGAGAGATTTTGCGTGCGAAACAGCGGTGTTTCTGCAGTCGTCGAAGCAGTTGGTGACCACGGATGTGAATACATGACCGGTGGGCGCGTCGTAGTTCTTGGTCCAACCGGCCGTAACTTTGCTGCAGGCATGTCCGGCGGAATCGCATACGTGCTGGACGAAGGCGGCGACTTTCTGAGTCGTTGCAACCGCGAGATGGTTGAGCTGAGTGACATCGATGATGCGGCCGAGATCGAAATGGTTAAAAACATGATCTTTCGCCACGCCGAATACACGGGTAGCCGTCGTGCCACCGAGATGCTGCTTTCGTGGGACGAAATGATCGGCAAGTTCGTTCGCGTAATTCCACTCGATTACAAGCGAGTGCTCGAGGCCGAGAATGGGACTATCGGTTTCGAACTGCGAATTGCAGGGTTGGCCAGATCGGCGGATCTTTCGGGATAGAGATAAATCATGGGCAAGCCAACAGGATTCATGGAATACACACGGTCCGTTCCTGCGGCACGACCACCTTTAGAGCGCGTGGCCGACTGGCGCGAATTCCATGATCGCTCTTGTGAAGCTGAACTTCGTAATCAGGGCGCGCGCTGCATGGATTGTGGCGTGCCGTTTTGTCATACGGGGAATGTGATCGGAGGTGCTGCGTCGGGCTGTCCCATCAACAATCTCATTCCGGAATGGAATGACCTGGTTTATCGAGGTCGATGGCGCGAGGCTTTGGATCGACTTCACCTCACCAACAACTTTCCAGAATTCACCGGGAGAGTTTGCCCTGCGCCATGCGAAGGCTCATGCGTATTGGGTATCAACGATCAGCCCGTGACGATCAAACGCATCGAGCAGGCCATCATTGATCATGCTTTCGAAGCCGGGTGGGTGGTGCCACAGCCTCCATCCACTCGCACAGGAAAAACTGTCGCCATTGTAGGTTCTGGACCAGCGGGCCTGGCTGCAGCAGCTCAACTTAACCAGGCCGGCCACGGGGTCACGGTTTTTGAGCGTGCAGATCGAGTGGGTGGTCTGCTGATGTACGGCATACCCAACATGAAACTGGAAAAGACAGTTGTTACGCGCCGTACGGATCTGTTGTCAGCTGAAGGCGTCAAGTTTGTTGTCAACACAAATGTCGGACGCGATTACCCGTCAGAGCGGCTTTTGAAAAACTACGACGCAATAGTCCTTTGTGGAGGCGCGACGCGGCCGCGTGATCTCCCTCTGGAAGGAAGATCGTTGTCAGGAATTCATTTCGCAATGGATTTTCTCCTGCGCAACACGAAGAGCCTGCTCGATAGCAATCATAAAGATGGATGTTATCTCTCGGCGAAAGACAAAGACGTGATCGTGATCGGAGGTGGCGATACAGGAACAGATTGTGTGGCCACTGCTTTGCGCCAGGGATGCAGAAGTCTCGTGCAATTTGAAATCTTGGCGAAGCCACCTGAGACGCGTGCTCCTGACAATCCGTGGCCGCAATGGCCGAAGGTTTACCGCCTCGATTATGGACAAGAAGAGGCCGCGGCTCTCTTCGGTCGGGATCCCCGCACTTACTGCATGATGAGCAAGAGTTTTGTCGGCGACAAAGATGGCAGAGTCAGCTCGGTGCGGACAGTTCAAATCAATTGGACCAAAGACGAAAAAAGTCAGTTCAGGCCGATCGAAATCCCCGGAACGGAAAGAGAGTGGCCGGCGCAGATGGTCTTGCTCGCAATGGGTTTCGAAGGTCCGGAAACTGAAGGGTTGCTGAATCAACTCGGCGTCGAGCTCGATCAGCGAGGGAATGTCGCTACTGATGAGGACAAAATGACCAGCATCCCAAAAATCTTCGCCGCCGGTGACATGGCACGCGGCCAGTCACTTGTTGTGTGGGCCATAGCGGATGGCAGGCGCGCGGCGAGGGGAGCAGATAGGTTCCTCATGGGCGACACCCGATTGCGGTGAGCACAACCAAATTAACTGGGAGCGCGGGCGTCTCGCCCGC
>JBKPAC010000018.1:0-12050 GCA_046726175.1 Acidobacteriota bacterium | reverse complement strand
GGAAAGAGTTCTTTGTGGTGGGCTACGAAGAATGAGTGGCTTGGGCTGATTGACGTTGCAGGTCTGAAGTTGGAAGCGCTATACGGTGGCTTCGCAGGAGAGCCGTTTACGGACGATAGCCGGGAATACGTGTTCGTCACTCGCCGTTGAACTACTCAGGAAGGCGGGGTCGTTTTCGGTTATGGCTCAGGGTATAGGGTCCGCTTGACTTCCCCACGTTGCGTGAAACAAGATCCGCCACCACTCAAAGTTCTGTACAACATTCGTATGCGGCTTGTTGGGCCAAATAGTGGGAAATCACAAGGTCAACCTCCTTCGGAATACGTTATGGAGCCGAAGCCAGCTGAAGAGGCTCTGCGACACAGTGAGGAGCGATGGCGATCCGTGTTTGAGAATTCCGCCATTGGTGTCGCGCTAAGCGATCTGACTGGCCGCTTCCTGGCGACAAATCCCACCTTCCAGAAAATGCTGGCTTACACGGAGTCGGAACTCCAAACGCTCTCACTTCTCGATATCACTCATAAGGATTATCGCGAGGCCAACTCGGTTCTGGTTAGGGAACTGCTTGACGGGAAACGAGAGCAGTTTCAAATCGAGAAGCAATATCGGCGTAAGGATGGCAGTCTTATCTGGGTGAGGAACAACGTCTCCCTGGTTCCGGGCACTGAGAGTATGCCGCAATTCATCATGGCCCTCTCGGAGGACATCACTGAGCGAAAGAAGGCAGAGGAGGCACTCCGTAATGCTGAGGAGTTCCAGCGTCGCCTCATCGCCTGCAGTGAGGACTGCATCAAGGTGCTTGATCTTCAGGGCCACCTGGTGTCTATCAACGAAGGCGGGATGCAAGCGCTGGAAATCTGCGACTTAGCCCCATTGGTCAACAGCTCCTGGATTGATTTCTGGACCGGTGACGACCAGGGGGCAGCTCGAGCCGCCGTGGATACAGCCGCCAATGGTAACACTGGTCACTTCACCGGGTATCTTCCCACGAGGATTACAAACCAGCCCAGGTGGTGGGATGTCGTCGTCAGCCCCATTCGCGACGCGCAGGGTAAACCAGAACGCTTGCTAGCCGTCTCGCGCGACGTAACAAAACATAAGCTCAACGAACAAGCTTTACGCGAGGCGCAAGTACAAATCGCGCGCAGCGAGGAGCGAGTCCGGCTCGTTCTCGATTCCACTGCTGAAGCAATATTTGGTTGCGACCCTCACGGCACCTGTCTGTTCTGCAATCCTTCTGCAGCTCACTTGCTCGGTTACGACGAAACTGATGAATTGCTCGGCAAGAACATGCATGCGCTCGAGCACCACACTCGTAAAGACGGCACTCCATTTCCCATCGAGGAGTGTCCCATTTATGTGGGGTTCCATGAAAACCGCGGAGTCCATATTGACGATGACATTTTTTGGAGAAAGGACGGTACCAGTTTTCCGGTAGAGTATTGGTCCCACCCCATGGTCCATGATGGCAAAACTGTTGGCGCCGTCATAACCTTCTTCGACATCACTGAGCGAAAAAAAACGGAAGAGGAGCTGCGCAAGAGCGAACAACGGAAGCGCAGCCTTCTCGAGATCAACAATGCCATCATAAACAACCTCACTCAAGAAGCGCTTTTCGCGTCGGCCTATGAAGCTATTCGTCGCGTCGTCTCCTTCGACCGCGCCGCTTTCCTTCTTCATCAGCCGGAAAACAAAACCCTGAAGCTCCTCTCTATGGACAGTGACGCGGAGTCTGAGTTCTTCCGTTTGGGAAAGGAATACGATCTCGAGGAGACCCGTATTTCCGCATGGGTTCTTGACCATCAAAAACCTGTCGTGCGTGGCGATCTCGAAAAGGAACAACAATCCGCTGGCGACCGGAGTCTTGTCACCGAAGGCATTCGATCCTATTGCGTCATTCCACTCGTGGTGATGGGCAAAAGCCTAGGCACCTTTACTGTGTGGAGTGAGACAAGAAACCGATATTCTGAAACTGATGTTGAGTTGCTGCAGGAAGTCGCGAATCAGTGCGCATTAGCGATCGCAAATATGAGATCGTATGAAGAGATTGCTGCGTTGAAAGCAAGGCTTGAGAAAGAGAATGTCTATCTTCAGGAGGAGATTCGCACCGTACATAACTTTGAGGAGATCGTGGGTAACAGCCCGACGCTTCTCGAGCTTCTGCGACGAGTTGACCACGTCGCTCCGACTGATACGAGCGTACTTATCTACGGTGAAACGGGCACCGGGAAAGAGTTGATCGCGCGGGCAATTCACAACCGTAGCAACCGTAAAAGTCGCCCGCTGGTAAAGGTCAATTGTAGTGCCATCTCCGCGGGTTTGGTGGAGAGCGAACTGTTCGGCCATGTGAAGGGTGCTTTCACGGGTGCTTTTGAGCGGCGCATCGGCCGCTTCGAGCTCGCCGATGGTGGCACAATTTTCCTGGACGAGGTGGGTGAGTTGCCTTTGGAGACTCAGGTTAAGTTACTACGCGTTCTACAGGAACGTGAGTTCGAGCCAGTCGGCAGCAACCGTACCGTACGTGTTGATGTGCGGATTATCGCTGCCACAAATCGAAATCTTCAGGATTCTGTTAAGGCAGGACGTTTTCGCTCAGATCTATATTATCGATTGAATGTCTTCCCGCTTGAAGTACCGCCGTTGCGTGAGCGCAGTTCCGATATTCCTCAACTCGCGATGTTCTTCCTTACTCGATGTTCTCGTAATCTCGGCAAAAGGAT
Source organism: Acidobacteriota bacterium (assembly GCA_046726175.1). Lineage (GTDB taxonomy): Bacteria > Acidobacteriota > Blastocatellia > Pyrinomonadales > Pyrinomonadaceae > PSRF01. The sequence continues at coordinate 9,330 of JBKPAC010000018.1, read as the reverse complement.
TGACGGAATCTCCGCGGCAGCCACGGAAAGCCTAAGGAGCTACGCTTGGCCAGGCAACGTCCGCGAGTTGCAAAACGTCATCGAGCGGGCTCTGATCCTCGGGCAAGGCCCGATTCTTGAGTTAGATCGCGACTTAATCAGCATCTCTCCTTCCGGAGTGCTTCGCGATACCGCTGGAGAAGTTGGCGAAGTTGCTCAGCCTGCCGGATCCGTTTCTCCGCTTAAAACTTTGGAAGAAGTTGAGCGGGCTCACATCTCGAATGTGCTGCAGCAGACCCACGGTGTGATAGAAGGCGCAAACGGCGCCGCGAGGACACTTGGTATGCATCCAAATACGCTGAGACACAGAATGGAGAAGTTGGGAATCAAACGCTCAGCCTACCGCGCATCGTAGCTCGCCCACCAAAGTTAAATCTCCTTAACTACCAAATATCGTGGACAACGCGCGAATCCTTTCGGCATCGGCGCAGTCGATGGACGTGTCTCGTCGGTGAGTTTCTCACAATCTCCAATTAAATGACGCGAACTGGCCGTGAAATTTCTCTGCCTGCATGGGCGGCACGGAACCTGCACTTTGACAAGCTGGCGACGCATTTCAATGGGAAACAAATGAACGCTGAAGATCACAAGGGTAGCGTCGCCGACACATTGGATCTGAACACCGATCCGAGTTGGCTCTAGATGAATGTCAGGCCTTTTCACGAGGCCACCACCCACTTATGTAGAGAGGATATGCACCCCATGAAGAAGTATTCGCTTTTAACATTAGCTGCCGCGTTTGGATTGTTGTCGATTAGCTTACCGATCACAATTCGTTCAACAAACGCTCAGAACACAACCAGAGATTTTGTTCCGCCAACAGTATTCCAGGCCGCCGGTAACAACGTCGCCTCGATTCAAAGCACAGTCGACGCGTTCCGGGCGGAACTGGGAAATCCAAACAACGGAAACTCGGGACCACTCGATACCGGACACCGCGAGATTAATTGGGATGGAGCGGGCGGAGTCGACACTTCCACTACGAATCCGGTAACGCCGTTTAATGTGTTTCTGAACACCCGCGGCAGCCAATTCACTACACCCGGGATCGGACTTACGCAGGCACCCGCATCAGGTGGACCACAGGGCGGGCTCGCAGTTCTTTTTAACAACCCGAGCTACGGAACCATTTTCAAACCCTTCAGCAATTTGCGCCTCTTCACGCCTGTCGGAAGCAATATCACCGAAGGCTTGTTCTTTCTTCCCGGCTCAAACGGAAATGTTCCAGCAACCGTTACGGGCTTCGGTGCGGTCTTCACCGACGTCGATCAACCGGATGGGAGTGGCCCCGGTAACAAGCACGGCAACCGTGGAGCCAGCACTCTCATAGAGTTTTTCGGCGTTGACGGTGAGCTGTTGTTCAGCAGTTTTGTCCCAGCCTCACCTGGTAATGCGAGTCTGTCCTTCTTTGGCGTCAAATTTAACGACGCTCGGATCGCCCGCGTGCTAATAACTACAGGCGACGTTGCACCAGGTCCGGACGATGACAGCAATACTGATATTGTCGTAATGGACGACTTCATTTACGGCGAGCCAAAAGCGCTTCCGTAGAATTAGCAAGAGGTCCTGCGCTCGACAAGCGAGATAGCAGCTAGGGGGTCCGACGAAAGGCTGCAACTCGCTTGTCGAAGGCGAGGAGCAAGGCTAGGTGTAACGCATCGAGTATGTGCTTACTCCCATGAGGCAATGCGTAAATGCAAGTCTTGCTCCTCCGCCCCAGTGATTCTTCCAGCCGGCAGGTGACATCGGATACCGGTCGCAATTGTGCCAAGCGGATCGAGACTGGAGCGACATGCTTTCAGTTTGAAGCGAGTGAATGGATGTTGAAGATTACAAAAGTTGTCGAATCGAACCACGCAATTACGCTGTTATTGGATGGTAGAGTCACTGGCCAATGGGTTGATCTATTGCGTGAGTCCGCGGAATCGGTGTTGGAGCTCGGAATGCGACTCACTCTAGATCTTGAAAACATTTGCTTCATCGACTGTGAAGGACTCGTGCTTATTAAGAGTTTGATAACGCGCGGAGTCCGAGAAGTAAACGCGCCACTCTTTGTGGCGGAACAGATTAAGAAGTGCGCTGAGGCGCAAGGCGATTGAACTCGAACCAGCAATGCTCGCGAAATATGCGCTGCTGTGGAGAAGTGGGATTATGTCAGTCGGTGGTCTGGTCAAAGACGAAGGAAGAGTTCGAGGCGAGTTAGAGTCTTTCGAGGAGCTCTTCAAACTTCATAATAGAAGAGTCTATGCGCTGTGCCTTCGAATGACGCGAAACGTCGCGGAAGCGGAAGATTTAACGCAGGAAGTCTTTGTCCAGGTTTTTCGCAAACTGAATACGTTTCGCGGCGAAAGTACTTTCATGACATGGCTTCATCGCCTGACGATCAACCAAGTATTGATGCACTTCCGCAAGATTCGCAGCAGAAAAGATCAACCGACCGAGGACGGCGAATTGCCGGAGTACATAATCAAACGTCGAAGCGATTTCAGAAGCTTCCAGATACTTGATCGGATCGCGATAGACGAGGCTATTGCAAAATTGGCTCCTGGATATCGAGCCGTTTTTGTCCTTCATGATATTGAAGGGTTAGGCCATCTCGAAATCGCAAACATCCTGGGCTGCAAAGTTGGAACATGCAAGTCGCAACTGCACAAGGCTCGATTGAAACTGCGCGGACTTCTCCGACACCGAACTAAACCCCGCAGGCCTGCGACAGCAGTCAAGACCGGCACGGCGAACTCCGAGGAACGCGACCTATGCCTCGCGTAGTTCGCTCGTTCAGATATCGGTGCCGAGTACAACACACCCAACATCAGCCTTGCCCCAGAATGCGGTGATCGTATAATCCCTGCACCTTTAGGGCAGCTCGCCTGTTGTTCCACCTGAAGTTGTTGGCTGCAATCCAATACCAGCATCAATAAGTTGAGTTGATTCCTCTTCAGAGCAGACCAAAATGAAGAACATCGAAAACTCGGTCATGGCGATAGCATTAGTGTTATCAATGGGAATCGTAGGAGTGGGCCAAGACAAGATTAAGGCCACTTCAGGTTGGTACGATGAGTTACTAATCGGAATAGATCAAAATAAAGGAGTAATAACAGGCTTCTATGATAGTGGTACAGGTTGGGATGAGGAAGCTAAGGGCCCGAGGTTTGTGTGCAGTTTTTATTTGTACGGAGAGATGCGGGGAGACTCGTTCAAGATAATCACCTGGTGGCCTGGAGACGATCGCAACGATTCTATCAATGGAGACCTAACATTTAACGCTGATGGCAGTGTTTCTGTACGCTTGGAGAATGAGCATGGCGGATGTTGGAACGTTAACCATTTTGCTGATAAAGATCGTCCCAGCAATCATGCCTTAGATAAACCGGGTTCCTGGACATCAATAAGACTTGTAAAAGTAAGAAGAGCCTATTTTCATAGTAAGCCAAATGAGCAGACCCAAAAAAGAGCCTATCTTACTAAGGACAACGTAATTCGAGTCTTCTCTCAGATGCCTGAATGGGTCTTGGCTGAATATGGAGCCAAGAAAATTAGCAGAGGGTGGATCAAGGAATCAGATCTATATGACTTTAAATCAACCTCAAGACGGAAATAAGGTTGTTGGAATGAAGTTTTGGGGGTCAGACACTTCGAGGAACTCACGGAGCGCAAAAGTAGGGTTGAAGCTTAGTTGGTGCCCCCGCAGGGATTCGAACCCTGAACCAACAGATTATGAGACCTGTTGAGGCCCGCTTAAACCTGTGGGAGGCCATCATTTTCTTCTTTGGCATCCGATACCTGTGCGCATAAGATATCCGCGCTAGACTTCGTCACAGCTCGTTTTTCATCTCTTTTCCAGCGTAACTGACGATGCGGCACCGACTCGCCAACGGTAAATCACTCGCAAATCCCATCTTGATGAGAACGGTGGCGACGGTAACAGGCCAGATGTAAACCACACGGTTACATCTTTTGCGCTGCAATTGATTCTGACAACGGTAAATTGCCCAGCGAACCAAAGGTCAGTCTTTCACCTAACTCGCAGTTTGGCCGCTATGAAGTTCGATCACTGTTAGGCGCCGGCGGCATGGGTGAAGTCTACCTGGCTTACGACTCCAAACTGCGTCGCCAGGTCGCTATCAAACTGCTTTCTCCGGAACTCACTCAAAACAAAACTCGTCTCGCTCGTTTTGAGCGTGAGGCATACGCCGCCTCCGGTCTTAACCACCCCAACATCATGACCATCCATGAGATTGGTGAGGAGGGCGAGACTCACTTCATCGCTGCCGAATACATTGAAGGTGAATCCTTGCGTCAGAGTATGAGTCGTTCGGCTATCGATTTACGGGATGCGCTCGGGCTGATGAGTCAGGTGGCGGATGCACTGTCAGTCGCCCACGAAGCAGGCATCGTTCATCGAGACATCAAGCCCGAGAACCTCATGGTCCGGCGCGACGGTTACGTGAAAGTACTCGACTTCGGGTTGGCAAAGCTGGCGCATGAGACCGCAACTTCCGCTGCCGATCCGAACTCGGAAGCTCCAACAAGAGTTGCCCCTGTAAATACCGAGCCAGGGATGGTCATGGGCACTGCAAGCTACATGTCACCTGAACAGGCGAGAGGTGTTGATGTTGATGCACGCTCAGACATCTGGAGCGTGGGAGTGGTGCTCTACGAACTCGTCGCAGGCAAACTCCCATTTGAGGGCAGCACAACGACTGATGTGCTGGCGATGATCCTCCATCGCGAACCACCCTCGCTTCTGTTGTACCAATCGTCTCTGCCGCTGGAATTAGAGCGAATTGTTGAGAAAGCGCTGGCGAAAGATCGTGGTGCACGTTATCAAACAGCTAAGGATCTTAGCGTCGACTTGAAACGTCTGAAGCAGCACTTGGAAGTTGAAGCGGAACTGGAACGGAGCATCACCCCGGAAGAAGAGTCGCGACGGACACGGCCAGGAGCAGGAGTTGGAGTAGCTGTCACGGCAATGAGATCGAGAACTGTGGCGACGCCGACGAATCAAGCCACCGTTGCACATACCGTTTCGAGCGCCGAGTATGTTGTGGGAGAGATCAAGCGTCACAAGATCGCTGCTGTCTCAGTCCTGGCGGTAATCGTGGCAAGCCTCGCTGCAGTCGTCTACTACTCTTATCTCGTCCGGCGCCCCGCCGGCATCACGTCCGTTGCAGTCTTACCTTTCACAAATCTCAGTGGTGATCCGAACATGGAATACATGGTGGATGGTCTTAGCGAGAGTCTAATCAACAGCCTTTCGCAATTACCTTCGTTGAAAGTGATCTCGCGAGGTTCTTCATTCAAGTACAAGGGGAAGGAAGTCGATCCGCAGGAGGTGGCCAGGGCTCTGGGGGTAGAGGCGATCGTGACTGGCCGAGTTATGCAGCGCGGCGATCAATTGCAGGTTAGCGCTGAGTTGGTGAACGCGTCCGACAAAACCCAAATGTGGGGAGAGCAGTTTAACCGTAAGACAACCGACGCTCTGATGGTCCAGATGGAAATCGCTCAGCAGATTGCCGCGAAGCTCCGATCGCGCTTAACGACTGCTGAGGAACAGCAATTAGTGAAAGACGCCAAGGTTAATCCTGAGGCGTACGAACAACTGTTAAAAGGCCGCTTCTACCTGGCTAAGAACAGAGTTGATACCCAATGGAAAGGCATAGAGTATTTAAATCAGGCAATCGCACTCGATGGAAAATACGCTACTCCTTACGCGGAACTCGCGCGGGCGTATCGTTGGCTTGGCGCGAATAGTGTCGTCGATCCCAAACAGGCAAGACCGAAAGCCGAAGCGGCAGTTAGAAAGGCGTTGGAATTAGATGAAGGCCTGGCGGACGCACATTATGTATTGGCAGAGTTGTATATGGACGAGTGGAACTGGGCCGGTGCAGAACGGGAAAATAAGCGTGCAATCGAACTGAATCCGAATCTATCAACTGCTCACTCGAAGTATTCCATTTTTTTGGGCTTTTTGCGGAGAGATGAGCAGGCGTTCCAGGAAGCGAGGAAGGCAAGAGAGCTGGACCCACTATCTGTCCAGACCAACTCTAATTTGGGTTACGTCCTGTTTTTCGGACGGCAATACAATGAGGCTGTCGAACACTTGAAGAACGCCTTGGAAATGGACCCGAATAATGTAATTTCTCGCGAGATGCTAGGCCTCACGTACAGCGCGATGGGTAAGTACAACGAAGCAATCGCCGAATATAAAGAGTGCCTCCGTCTCGCGGATAAGTTGCCAGGGGCGGAGTGCTATCTCGTCTACGCTTTAGCAAAAGCAGGGCAGCGCGACGAAGCGGAGAAGGTCCTGAAGCATCTGGAAACGACGAAAGATTATGTCTCACCCACCGAGTTGGCGATCGCTTATGCAGGACTGGGACACAAAGAACAAGCGCTATCTTCACTAGAGCGGGCCTACACAGCGCACGATCTACAGATGGAGTCCCTCGGCGCTGATCCGCACTTCGATAGCCTTCGCTCGGAACCACGCTTTCAAGAGCTCATGCGCAAAGTTGGCCTCCCGATGTAATTCGAGTCAGATATCACGGATTTCGTGTACGACGCTCAATAGCATTCAGCTCGTCTCCGGACATCTTATCCGTTTGTTCTTTAAGTCTTGCGAAAGTTGGCGGAATGCTTGTGAGGATGCGGGGCTTGTGGATCGGTCGCACGATACCCGTCACACCTTAGCAACGCGCTTCAGAGCCAATGGCGTTCACGAATGGGACATTCGAGATTTGATCGGTCACACTTCAGTGCGAATGACGAGTGTTTACACTCATCAGACGCCGCCGAATTTGCGTCAGGCAGTTAGTACGCTTGGAGCGAAGAAGCCTGGGAGCTTTAAAACGGAGGAGTGGATGACTTCAATGGTATTTGCAATAAGAAGTGAAACTCTTCCTGGCTCCGGAGGAGCTGAATGTTTATAGGTCGGCGTGTTGTTCAGCTGTCGCTCGTTTACGAGCGACATGTCGCATCGCTCGTCAAGACGTTGCACTCCTAAAGGAGTGCCTGGAGCCGATGGTCGGTTACGGCTATAAACATTATGTCCCTACGGGATCGGCAAGGATCAGCCCCAGATGAAGCATATATTTGCCGAACCGCAGCCGTCAAAGTAACTCAGGTATTACGTAAATTCTTCGACCGGGCTAAATATTGGCTTAGTTTGTCTTGGCCTGCGTGAGGGACTCTACTCGTGACAAGTGGCTTGCTACGACAATCCACTGCCCCTGTCGCTTAACATTGACGCGCGTAAATCTCACTGAATTTCCTGCAGGTTTTCCCGCAGCCGATGTTCCAGTCGCGATTCCAGTCATTACAGCCACGTCACCATAAACCTGAACTTGAACATCTTGCAGTTGAAGCGGGGTTATCCTTGACTGTGAAACAGGCGCGGTTTTGTAATATTTCAACATCTGGGCCTTGGAAACGGCGTGCCCCTTGGGCCCGGTGCTGATGTATTCATCAGCCCAAATTCGATCGATTGTAACTATGTCGTTGCGCAAGCCGGCCGAGTATTCGGTTTGCATCAAAGCCATAAGTTCCTGCTGAACAGGAGACATGGCGACTGTTGCCGGGTTACGTGCGCTGGTTGTTTGCGCGGATGTGGTCGTAGAAGCCGAAATCAAAAACAGCAGAACGGCCAGTGAATACCTCATCTACTAACTCCTCGAATTTAGTCGTTGCGCGATCCTGGTTCGCTTTAAGATCTATTCCAGCGGATCTGAAATCGTCACGACTTGTGCATTTGCCCAATTAGCCGCGCGTGAGTCTTCAGCCTCCTGACGCGTTGCAAAGCTGATGCCTTCCAGGTCCCCCTGAAAACCACCCAGTGCAAGTCGCACTTTGTAGTACACCTTCAACGCGGCTTCGGAGGAATAAAAAGTATTTGTGACGCGCTTATCGGTGTCGCTATACGTAACTACAAAGTACCAGTAAGTCGCTTCATCAGCCGTTGAAATCTTCATCGCCGCCGGTGCGGAAGCACAGGTTGTTTTAGCGTTAACCTTGGATAAAGCTCCAGGCGTCGACAGGATGACGGCCAGCGATATTATCGCGATGGATAGGGTCAGATAACAGGTTGTTCTTTTCATAAGCCGAAGCTCCTGACATTAATCCGATGAGAATTCATTTTGTACACAAATGCTGTTTACTTTTTCATTCGGCGGGCCATCTCCGCGAGTGCCGCAAGATGGGCCGGCGCCAATTCAAAAGTCGTCGCTCCTAATTGCACACTCACCTGTCGAGCCGCTACCAACCGTGAGAGGTTTTCATATGTAAAGCTAACGCCAGATCCTTCAACCACGTACTGGCCGTTTCTGGTCGAATAAAAAACTATGTCCTGTTGCGTAAAAGAAAATCGTTGACCGTCAGCGACTATGTTTATGTCGTGCGCATTTTCATACTTCGCACCGCGACCAACAGAAATAAAAAAGATGTCGAGCGTGGGCAGATCTGGAAAGACGACTTTGTCGTGAAAGCTCGCATACAGAAACAAATTGCTGTTTGGACTCTCGTTGAAAATTGGGACGTAGCCGAGCTCGGTTCGTCCATTTGTCGTTACGATATCCCCTCCGCGTGTGAACACCGCTTTATTTGAATTCGATGTGCTTTTCTGACCTGAGACTACGCTTGTGCATACAAGCAACACTGAAATCAAAGATAGTTTCGTTTTCATTGACATGTTTTTCAGTTATTGGTGTTGAGTCAGCCCTAACCCGTTAGTATCTGGATGAGGGCTGACACCGCCCCCCTGCACGCAAAGTTAAAACACTGCCACGGTCATTGTGCGTTTCGTCGACGTCAACGTTCTATTGGATTGCAGTGACTTCCATTGAATTTTGATCGTGTGGACTCCAGTTCCGAGAGTAGTGCCTAATGAGACGGGTACGATCATGTCTTCACCAGTTGTTGCATTCACCGGAATAGTGGCGAAAATCTCGGACCCAACCGGAGTACCATCGACAACTAATTGCAATCCCAAATCAGAGTTGCTTAGGTTGCTGGTTGAAACGCTGATGTTTGCCAGAATCAAGACTTTTCTGGTGTTCGCGAAATTACTCGTTGTGATGCTCATGTCCAGCATGTCTGCGTAGCTAGTGTTGCTGGTTGAAGTAGAGTTCGTTGAGCTTACTGGTTGGATAGCGACGGCTGGTTGCAGATTCGCCTCTGCTGTCATTGCGCGCGCGATTTCTGCATTTAAATTGTTCGTTATGGTGGTATCTGCTGCAGCGCGAGCTGCCGCTTCCGCATTGATGTTGTTTTGGAGAGTTGTATCTGCGGATGCGCGTG
>JBKPAC010000017.1:0-60409 GCA_046726175.1 Acidobacteriota bacterium | reverse complement strand
TTGTTGAAGTTCGTAACGGCATAGCAAAAGTTAATTAGGCGGTCGGACCAGATATAGTCCTCCTTTGGATTTACGTTCAGCGAAGTCCTATCAACTCACGCGAATTGCCAATTGGAGAACTGAGAAGGTTGCCGATCAATGAGAGGGATTTGGTGGCCGCGAGAAAAACCAAACTTGGTCTTAGCCGGAATCGAACCAATGTGTGCGGTGTCAAAATGGTACGTCTCGAACAAGCTCAATGCAAGCACGAGTCCGCTCTTGCGCGGTCTTATGCTCGATTGGAATTGGCGGCGCGATTTCATTCAAGCACCACTTGGGAATCCGTTGATTGGATCGACTTCACAATCTCATCAATACAAGGGACGTATTCTCCATCTGTCGAGACTCGGATTGTAGCCACATTGCCTCTTTGATCTCATCGCGACTTATCGGTTCTACCGCCCCTACGCTCCGAACTGCCTTAGATGATGGTCCGTGTGTTTGTACGTGGCCACGCCCCATTCGCGCCAGGTTAGCGGCCCAAACAGCGGATGACTCGGCCCCGCGCCCTCACGAGGGCCCGTCCCGATTCGCTCCAGCAACTCCAGCACCGCCGCGCGCTCCTCTTCAAACGATGCCGCAACGCCGGGCTTCAACTCGGGCGCCGTCGGCGCTCCCTTCGGGAACGGAAGCACGTAGATGATGAGGTGCTTGAGGGGAAAAACCTGGAACACGCGCTTGCTCGAGGAGGGCACCGGGAGCTCTCCAAGGGTCATGCGCGCTGACAGGCGAAGATGCTGCAGCATGCCCGCTACATCCATGCTCCCCCATCGCCCGGTGGACGATACCGACAATGACTGCAACCTCCTGGCGATTTCGGCCCGGTCAGCCTCATTTAGCATCGAGCGCATCGTCACCTTCCTCCTTTCCTTTTCGTCCTGTCCAACCTGGCGACGGTCTTGTGGCAGCCCAATGAAACTTCCGCGGACAGGGATTGCACCGGCGGCCATTTGATGGTCCTTCCTGTCATGTCACCGGTGAGGTTTGAGGCCGAGGACGACCAAAGAATAGAACGTAGCCGTCTACGTCCCGCAGCTCGAAACCTCGCAAGCCGTCATGAGTATCTTTGAGGGGCTCCGAAAATTGGACGTTGCGCGACGCAAATTCCGCGGCCAGCGAATCTGGATCAGGAACGTAAACGTAAGCATCCCATCGCGCGGCTGGGTCGCGCTTATAGTTGGGGAGAGGATCCACTTCGACGTCCTTGAACATGAGCATCGCGCCTCCGCGGCTGACAATACCGAAAAAGGGATCGTCAGCGGGCCCATGAAAGATGACCTCGAACCCAAGCCGGTCACGATAGAACGCTAGCGTTGCTGTGGTGTTTTCCACAATGAAGAATGGTGAGATGCCGGAGATTTCCACATGAGTCATATGTGCCCTTCTTTCTCGCCCAACGCAGCACTTGAGCGGCTCGCCCACTCAATCGAATAATGTTAGTAGATTGTCACCAAGTCGCTCCGATGTCTAATTTTCTGCAATCGAAGCGACACCTGTCGCAAATAAGTTGAGCACGCGTGGATGTCGTTGCCAACAGAGTGGAGTTGACGGTCGGATCCGCAACAGTGATCCTCAACCTGGTTCGTTTGTAGTAACGACCCGAGAAGAGTTTCTGGAGTGAAGGATGCGCGCGAATCTAAGGTTAGCCCATAGTCGTCAGACGCTAATTCGCTTTATACAAGCACGGCTCTCGCCTGAGGGAATTGCGGGACTTTATCTAACGCTTGGTGTGCTGGCGATAGTGGCATGCACTTGGATCTTCATAGCGATTGCTGAAGACGTTGTGACGAGCGATCCTCTCGTGGCCTTCGATGTACGGGTCAGCGAGTGGTTGCAGTACCACCGGAACGATTGGCTGACCTGGGTGATGCTATTGATCACGGATCTTCACTCGACAGTTGGTGTGATCTTAATGTCGGTATTGGCATCTGCTTACTGGTGGAAGCGGCGGCTGCGGTATTGGGTCTCGACCGCAGCGATGACCATAGGTGGAGGTATGCTGCTGAATCTGCTTTTGAAGAATGTATTTCAACGCTCGCGACCACATTTGCCAGATTCAATTTTGACGCTGACAAGCTACGGGTTCCCCAGCGGCCATACCATGGCGGCAACCGTGCTGTGGGGAACGCTATGCGCATTCGCAGTGTCTCAGCTTCGTAATTGGGGAATGCGGGTACTTGCAAGTCTGGCCGCTGCGGCAATGATCGCTCTAATCGCTTTCAGCCGAGTGTATTTAGGCGCGCACTACCTCACGGATGTGTTGGGCGCAATCGCGGAGGGACTAGCTTGGTTGGGGTTCTGCTTTACTGCCATGGAGGTTCTGCGCCGCCGCCGCCGTTTGAAGAAGTGACGAGCACTCCGGTAGGAGTGCCATGTTTATAGCGACGTCGGGCTATAAACAGTGCACCCCTGACCGGGTGCTCTTCTCGGCGCAGCCTGTCAATATTAATGGCTTCTTCCATCGAACCTCGAAACTGGCTAATGTCGTCACCTTGACTCCCTGCGACTTTGTGCATAGATTCAACGCGCTAGAACTACCCCATGCCTGATGGCAAGGAGGCGAGACCATGTACACGAGATTGTTGATGTCCCTTGTGCTGCTTGCCGTGCTTAGCGTTGTCGGACTGGCCCAACAACCTCCCGTCAAAACACACTTGAAGGTTGGCGACCCAGCTCCTGACTTCACACTTCGTGCCACCGACGGAAATACCTACAAGCTTAGCGATTTCAAAGGCAAGAAAAACGTCGTGTTGGCGATTTATGTGCTCGCCTTCACTGGTGGTTGAACGAAGGAACTAAAAGCGTATCAGGCTGATATCGCTAAACTCGAATCAACCGACACTCAGGTTTTCGGCATGAGTGTAGACAGTGTTCCCGCCAACCGCGAATTTGCAAAGCAGATTGGGATTACGTTTCCGCTCCTCAGCGATTTCAAACGCACCGTGGTCAAGAGTTATGGTGTCTTTAACGAAGAGCAAGGCTTCGGAAATCGCGCGACCTTCGTGATCGATAAAGAAGGCATCATTCGGCACATTGACGAAGGAAACGTCGCAATCGATCCCAGCACCGTTGTCGAGGCATGCAACGTGCTCACGCATAAGAAGGCGTCGCAGTAGAAACACGGGTATGCGGGTGGCGCGCCTCATCGAACCGTCGCCCGCATCCCGAGCTGATAACCCACCACCGTCAGAATCTGATGCGTGATGAACAGGAACAGTATTGACCATACGATGCGCCACGCCGTCGCTCCTACAGTAATCCCAAGCACGACCCACACACCGGCCAACATGTCGACTTGGTCCAACACGTAAAAGACCAGGCCAGACCACCCTCGACCGACATGACCCGGAGCGATCCTGAGCTGGCGCTTGAGCGCGCTATTGGGCAGCTCCGCGAGCATCGCCGCGGCACCAAGCGCCGCCCCTACTCCGACTACTGAAGGATTCGCATACGGCAGCAGTTCAGCCCCGCGGGCCACGCCGGCTCTGTGTAACAGCACTTGCAGTAGGACGCCGGTAGCTGTGCCCAGTGCGACTGCAACCACGCCTCGATAGGTTTTGTTGTCGCCGAACAGGCGTTTGCCGCGCAGCGTCACGCCAGCATCGATTGGCCGGCCAAGCCATGCCAGCCAGCCGAACTTCAGGCACAGCCCATGAAAGGCAAGACCAAGCAACAACGGCCAGAGTGTGTAGCTAACTTTTAGAAACTCTTCCATCTAGTGCTTTGGAGACGAAGCGCACGGTGACATCAAATTCACTACGGTCCAAGCCCAGGCGCCGTGTATCTTTAATGGCGAAGTTAGCCATTGAAGGACCATACGTGAATCAGGTTCATCAACGAAGATTACCTCTTTTGTATTCTTGCGTGTTTCTGTTCGCGCAAAGTCTTTCCCGCCAGGACGTATCGCGTTGTTCCCTTCACGCTTGGACAGCACTGCGCGTCCTTTGGTCCGTAACTCATCGTAACCAGCATGATCGAGTTGTCTTGAATCGATGTTAGCTCGACGGAACGCACGGACTTGCCGCCGACATCGGAATGTGTCAACGCCGAGAGCCTGCCGTTCTTTCGCACGAAGACTGCCAGGTATTGGATGTGGAGATTCCTTCCGCCCTGACTCTCGATCGTGTAGAGCACGACTGTCTCCGGAGCGCCATCGTTCGTGAGGTCGCCGACGAGCACTTTGCGAGCGTCCCGGTACTCCTCTCCTCGTTCCCGATGTGCCTGGCGTGCGATGAAGGCGTCGATCACAGCTGCGTCGGCGTCGTCGCGCATGGATGCAATGCCACCTCGGCAGACGAGTGGGGACATGAATGTTGTGAGCAAGAGAAAGGAAAGACTTCGGGTTTTCATTTTATTCATTGATGCTTGGCTCTTTTGCTGCTTTGCGTGAACAAGTGTACTCGGAATATGAAGAACGATCACGATTGACTGCCGCTGAGCTATAATCCCGCTGCCGGTTCACACGCGTGGTCCAGCGGTCATTTCTTCGACAATTATCTGCCATCCTCATCATACAAGGAGTCGCAAACATGCAACATACAGCTGATGTTCGAAACAGCGTTAGCTCGACAGTCACATCATTACACAACTGTGCAGGAACAAAAGTCTGGACCAGGATTGCCCACGGGCTCTTTTTGATTCCTTTGCTGACAACCGTCGTATCCGCGCAGACGTTTCGCGGCACAATCCTCGGGACAGTGACCGATCCGAATGGCGCACTCGTGTCCGGGGCAACCGTAACAGTTAAGAATACAAACACCGGTCTCGAGCGTACGACCACTACAGACAACGAGGGTAACTACACTGTCGCCGAGTTGCCGATAGGCACCTACGAAGTGCACGTCGAACAGACTGGATTTGTGCCCTCAGTTGTTTCCGGTGTCGCTGTCGAAGTGGCAGGTGAACGCCGCGTTGACGTGAAGTTGAATGTTGCCGGCGCGGAGACAAAGGTAACAATAGCTACAAACTTACAGGTCGAGACGGTGACCAACACGCTTGGTGGCACCATCACGCCAAAGGCCGCCGCCGACTTGCCAATCAACGGTCGCGATTTCACGAAATTCCTAGTCATGGTTCCGGGCGCAACGGGCGATCCATCCGGAGCGACTGATTCTCCCGGCTCATTCGGTTTGTTCAGCGCCAACGGGAATCGTGGCCGGGCGAACAACTACTTACTCGACGGCACCGACATGAATGACGGATACCGAAATCTTCCGGCAATCAACGAAGCCGGCGTGTTCGGGACTCCTGCGACAATCCTTCCAATAGAAGCCATTTCGGAAGCAGCAATTCTCTCCAACTTCGAAGCAGAGTACGGGCGCAACTCGGGAGCAATCGTCAACATCGTTACCAAATCAGGTACGAACGACTTTCATGGTTCGCTGTTCGAGTTTTTCCGGAACAACAAGCTCGACGCTCGCAACTTTTTTAATCCTAAGCCTGATCCGCAAACGCAGTTCCGAAACAATCAATTTGGCGGCGCTGTTGGTGGTCCGATAGTACGCAACCGGACTTTCTTTTACTTTGCTTACGAAGGTCAGCGGGAACGAGTCGGACTTAACTCAACGGCACGTGTTCCGGATCCGCGTGAGATCGCGGCGCTTGGTGGTCCGACGAATCCGGTGATCGCTAGGCTGCTGGCTCTTAATCCATGGCCTGCTCCTAATCGCCCGTTACCACTTTTCGACAACAGCGGTGAACCGAATCTCTTCGTTACGACGCCGGCATCAAATGATGTCGACAGTCTCATCGGCAAGATCGATCACTCCTTCAACAAGGACAACCAGCTTACCGGACGTTATTTTTATGGCACGAGTGATCAGTCGTTCCCGCTCGCAATTCTCGCAGGCAACATCCTTCCCGGTTACAACACAGTGACACCGACGAAGGTCCATCTGGTCTCAATCTCGTACCTGAAGATTCTTTCAGCGACTAAAGTTAACGAGTTGCGCTTTGGTTTCAATCGCTTCAAGGAAGGATTCTTCCCGGAAGACAGTGATTTCGATCCCCGTTCGATTGGACTCAACACCGGCATCAGCAACCCGCAGGACTTTGGCTTGCCGCAAATTCGCATACAAGACGACCTGGGAATAGCAAACATCGGCGCGACACTCTCGGTGCCGCGCGCACGGACAGACATCAACTACCAAGTGATCGACAACTTTTCCTGGAAACTTACGAAGCACGATCTTAAGTTTGGGTACGAATTTCGGCGCACGACCGTGGATCAGTTTTTCGATGCAGGTTATCGCGGTCGTTTAGATTTCGGCTCGCTCGCAGATTTTCTTTCTGGCACATTGAGCGGCGGCCGAGCAGCGCGTGGTAACTCCAATCGCTTTACTTTCCAGAACTCACACGCAGGCTATGTGCAGGACACGTTTCGTTGGAGCCCGGAACTTACGTTCAATCTTGGACTGCGTTGGGATTACTTCGGCGTGATCGACGAGAAGAATCATTTGCTAAGCAACTTCAGTCCTACTGCAGGCCTCGTGCAAGTGGGATCGCCTGGACTTTCACGTCTCTACGATCGCGATTGGAACAATTTTTCGCCGCGCTTGGGACTCGCGTGGAACATCAACGGAAAGGGCAAGACGGTTGTACGTGCGGGTTGGGGTCTGTTCTACGACGCGTTCTCGCAGGATTTCTTTGCGGGACAACTTCCCTTCAATACCTTTAATCCCGGACCCGCTTTCAATCCCGTCGGCCCTTCGCCCATTCTCTTTTCGTTTTCAACCACCCCTGTGATCCAAAACGGCGTCGAGATCTTCACAGACTTTCTTGACTCAGATGTGTTCGCAGCTGATCCGCATCTGCGCACTCCATACATTCAAAACTACAACCTGAATATTCAGCGCGAGTTGTTCAGGAATGGCGTACTTGAGGTAGGCTACGTCGGTTCGCACGGCACGAAGCTGTTTCGCTACCGTGACATCAACCAACCAGTAAATCCGAGCGTCTCATCGGCTCGACCTTTCGACAATGGACCATTTGCGCCTTCCGGAGGGACTTTCTTCTACGTCAATCAGCTCGAGACCACCGCGATCTCGAATTACAACGCACTCCAGACGAGCTTCTCAGTGCGCGATCGAAAAGGCTTCTTCGCGCAGGTCAATTACACGTGGTCGCACTCGATCGACAATGCGTCGGATGGTCAGGACTATGTCGCGAATGCTACGCAGCCGGACAATAGTCATTGCACGGCTTGCGAAAAGGCGAATTCGAATTTCGACAACCGGCATCGCTTCGTTGTCACAGCGAGCTACGCGATTCCAAACTTTTCGCCGTCACATCCGCGGCTTGGCAAGGGCTGGCAACTGAACACGGTGGTAACGATACGCAGCGGCAATCCGTTTCACCTGACCTTGTTTGACGATTACAACAACACGGGCGAGTTTTTCCCGCGACCCGATATCATCGGTGATCCGTACGCAGGTACAAGGGCGCCTGATCGTTTTATTAATCTGTCGGCATTCAGGGTACCCTGCACGCTCGATCCTGCGGGAGATGGCAGCGCTGCGTCCTGCATTCCCGGAACGTGGCACTTTGGTTCGCTTGGTCGAAACGCTTTGCGCGGACCCGGTTATCGCAACGTCGACTTTTCAATTTTCAAAGACACGGACATCACCGAGAAGCTTCGGATTCAGCTGCGAGCTGAGATATTCAACATCTTCAACCATCCGAACTTTTCCAACCCACTGTTGCCGAGTTTTGCTGCTGACATGACTTCGTCGATAGATCCGGTTACTGGTATAGGCACGGGCTTCCTTCCGATCACAGTGACACCTGACGTGGGTATCGGCAATCCGTTCATGGGCGGAGGTGGCCCAAGAAATATTCAACTGGCAGTGAAGTTGGTTTTCTGAAGTGAATGTCGCACTCCGCTAGGAGTGCCAGGTTTATAGCAATGCGTCGCACCATTCTCCGCACTCCGTAGGAGCGCCAGGTTTATAGCTGACGACTTTGCTACGAATAATAGAAATACCATCGCACTCCTAACGGAGTGCGAATCCTTCGAACGCTCGACGGCTATAAATACGTCACCCCTCCGGGGTGTACTGTTACTGCTTAGCCGGCGCTTTCTTGTCGATGAAGTCTGAGAGTTGTTGTGCCAACTCAGGCGAGTTTAGTTCCTTTAGCTTCGCGAGATGGACGAGCGCTGCATCGCGGTGTCCGAGAGACGCGCGTGCGCGACCGGCGAGGTAATGTGCGTCCGGTGACTTCGGCGAGAGTTTGATCGCACGTTCAGCTGCGGCAGCGGCCTCTTCGTACTTTTGTTCGCCGTAAAGTGCTTCGGCAAGGATCTCCTGGGCCGCAGCGTTGGTGGGTTCGCGATCTGCGACGCGGCGGACGTTCTGAGTGGCCTCTCCGTAGCGACCGGCAGCGTTGTAGACCAACGCGAGACGCATCAATGCAGGTGCGTACTCCGCATCGATCTGTAGCATGCCTTTGAACTCCTCTTCAGCTTCCTTAAGACGGCCCGCCAAGAAGTGCGCCTCGCCCGCAGAGTTGTAGGCACGCAACGCTGCGTGGAGCGTCTCGCTGGCTTCCTTTTCGTTCCCAAGCTTGATCTGCGTAAGCGCGAGATTGAAAAACGCCTGCCCATAATTAGCATCCAAGTCGCACGCGCTGCGAAATGCGACCGCCGCCTCCTCGAAGCGGCCGGCGGCGAAGTGTGCGCTTCCCAGGTTGTTGTGTGCTGCAGCTAGCTTTGGATCGGATTTGATCGCCTGCTGGTATTCCTTGATCGCACCGTCAATTTTTCCTTTCGAGAAGAGTTCGAGTCCGCGTTCGTTGTGCTGGAGTGCCTTCTGCTGCTCTGGAGTGAGCGCGCGTACAACGCCGCCCTTCGAGGTGTTTTTCGTACGGTCCGACGGAAAGGTTGTGTCCGACTTTCCCTCCTCAAAGCGACGCCTGGTTGGTTCATCCACTGCGCGCTTCGACATCTCCATTCGGTGCAGCATCAGCTGGTTCAATTGGTCGGAAGACGACGGCTGTTGCGCGCGCGCGATTTGTGTCGAAAGCGCGACCGCTGCAACCAGGGTGAAGCCGGCAATCGCGTACTGCCTTTTTGTTCTCGTCATAGTCGTGGCGCCTCCAGGAGACTACGGTCGTGAGTTCAAACGATGCGTGATACGGGGAGCGTTCAGTTCGAGGGGGATTATACGCGTGGCTAGGGGTGCTGCAAACGTTATGCGGGCCGCTCCGTGTAAGACGCGGGCACCTCGGTTAATCCTGTTCAACCTGTCGTGGCTGCTGAGGTGAAAGATCGAGTGGGCTCGTTCATGAGCCTGGTGGGTCCGGAACGTTGGAAGGCAGCCATCCGGTGCCGCCACAATAACAACGAATATGTGTGGTGTTGATGCCTTGCGCTTCAAGGTCCAGCAAGGCCCTGTTCCACGGCAGATGGAACAATCCCTGTCGTTCTCCGTACGCTGCGGAGATAAGGACGATAATTCAGGGTACCGTTCGGCACCTGACACAAGAGCAAGGAATCGAAGATGCGGATCCGTTTCAGGTTTTATCGATTGTGGCTCGTCCCAAATAAAACCAATCAACTCTCCGTCGGCGCGCATCGCTACTCCGCCACCCATATCTTGATACAACGGCAGCGCGTCTACTAGTTCGATGAACTTAGCGATTTCCAGATGTGTCTTGGAGTGCTCCGCTACATAACGACGTGTGGACTCGACAATCCATTCCGGGGAAACAGGCAGAGGCATTCAGCTATCCTAAGAATGTCACTTGGGCTAGGTGATAATTGCAATCGTGATGTTCGGAAGTTGTGTCATCATCCAAGATTCCCCAGTCGTGGGGTTATCAACACTCCGGTGGGAGTGAAATGATTATAGCTGCGGATCCTTGTATTCGTCGCACTCCGGTAGGAGTGCGATGTCGGTAGCTGCATTCGCGCTCGCAGCAAGATTGTAGAGACTGACATGGCACTACTAAAGGAGTGCGAAGCTGTTGCAGCTGTCGCGGCTATAAGCATGTCACCCCTAGCGGGGTGGCTTCTCTCAACGGCAGTTGGTTGGATCTGATGCTGCTCAAAAAAGGGTTGTTAAAAACCCACGATTACACTGAGAATGGCGCTGGACGAGTAAAACCCAACGCGATCTCAGATATTCAATCTCTTTCGAAGCAGTTGAGACGGCCTCTCTGGAGAACGTATGAATTGGACGACAGGCGACCAGATTGACACCGTGAAGCTAAAATTGAGGCGACTTCTGTAACCATCGAAAAATGATGGCGCGCTACGGCAAGGTCAGATAGTGTCTAAAAATCCGGAAAACGCACAAGCCTTAATCGACGCGTGGCGAACAAGTCATCGCGTGACGACGTATCTCATCGAGAACCTGCCAGCCGAGTTGTGGTCGAAGGACGTACCCGGGTCAAAGCGCCGAACGATTCGTACAATTGCTGCCCACATTCACAACGCCAGGTGCATGTGGATCAAGATGATAGGCGCGAAGCACGGCGTTGTGGTTCCGCGGACCGTCGATGCTCGCGTAGTTAAACGATCAGAGCTGACGCGAGCGCTCGAACGCAGCAGCCGCGGGATGATCGACTTGATCCAGCTCGGCGCGGCTCGGGGTGGTGCGATCCCGCCCGCCGCATGGCAAAACTTCCCGACAGATCTTGTTCATTTTCTCAGTTACTTCGTAGCTCACGAGGCACATCATCGTGGTCAGCTGGTCATGTTAGCGCGGCAATTGGGCCATCGCCTTCCAGTTGACGTGACCGCCGGCCTGTGGCAATGGAAAAAGCGCTCGCGCGAGTGAAGGCATCGCCTAAGTTTCCGCGGGTTCAACGCCCGCCAGAGGATCAAAGACAATGAAGATCACGAAACTACTCCCAATCATTACAGTTGCGATTGTTGTGTCGACTACATACGCGCAGCAGACTAAGAAAACCTCTGAACCAGCGGCAGTCACTACAAATGAGTGGCTTCGCTTCCGTGGACCAAACGGTAGCGGCGTGGCTGAAGGCTCTACTCTTCCTGCCGAGTTTGGCGCCAAGAAGAATCTTGTTTGGAAAACATCCGTGCCCTTCGCCCGATCTTCGCCGGTTGTCACGGCCGACCGTGTTTTCCTCACAGCCAGTGAAGGCGACAAATTGGTCACGCTTGCCCTGAACCGCAAGACGGGGCAGCTCTTGTGGCGACGTGACGTTGTACGTGCGCGTCACATGCCAATCTACCGCGCGAATGATGCAGCTTCGCCAACTCCAGTTAGCGACGGAAAGAATGTCTTTGTATTTTTCGCCGAGCTGGGACTGATTTCTTACGGACCCGATGGCAAGGAGCGCTGGCGCGTACCATTGGGTCCGTTCAATAGCTTTTACGGTATGGGAGGATCACCGGTGCTCGCAGGCAACACACTGGTGATGGTCTGTGACCAGCGAACGAACTCCTTTATCATCGCTGTCGACGCGCGCGATGGAAAAGTTCTCTGGAAGCAGTCGCGTCCGTATTACGAAGCGTATTCCACACCAGCCATCTACACGCCCAAAGATGGTCCAGCGCAACTACTCGTGATGGGCTCGAGTACGCTGGATGCGTATTCCCTCGACAAGGGAGAGCGATTGTGGTGGGTGACCAAAGTCGGCTCGTATCCGAAAGGTGTGCCCATCGTTGGCACAGACATGGTCTACGTCACCGGCGATGGCTCGGATGAGCCCTTCTTCCCGCCTTTTGACGACAATCTGAAAAGGAACGACAAGGATAACGACCAGAAACTTTCGCGTGATGAACTGAAGTCGATTCCTGAGGCCGTCGAACACTTTGGGTGGGTGGACGCGAATAATGATGGATACATTGATCGTGAGGAGTGGGACTTCATCCGCACTTCCAGCGCTTCCAGCGGCCACGGTCTTAGCGCTGTTCGCCTCGGAGGCAAGGGTGACCTGACAGCAACGAACGTTGTTTGGCAGGTGAAGAAGTCCTATCCGAGCATTCCAGCGCCGCTCATCTATCGCGGCGTTATGTATATGATGAAGGAAGGCGGCATCGTCACAAGCTTAGATCCAGCGAAAGGCGAGGTTTTGAAGCAGGGTCGAACGCCTGATGCGCTCGAGGAGTACTACGCCTCTCCTGTCGCAGGCGATGGCAAGATCTTTGTCATAAGTGCCAGCGGCAAAGTGACTGTACTCAAAGCAGGAGCGCAGTGGGAAGTGCTCGCCATGAACGATCTGGGTGAGGAGGTCTGGGCCACGCCTGCAATCGCCGGCGGCAATCTCTACATCCGCACACGGAGTGCGTTGTACTCCTTCGCCAACGGTACTAAGTAGCTGGGAAACGTTTCTTTGCGTCTTTCCCTGCTTTGCGTCTTGCATGATTAGCTGAACTCACTACCTGAAGATTCACGCAAAGACGCAAAGCTAACAATTGCGGAGGTGCTTTATGCAGTGGCTCTATCTTCTCGCCGCGATTCTCGGCACCCTTCTACCTTTGTCTCAGTTTCTCTCGTTCCTTGCTACATACGGCTTTGACATGCCGTTATTCTTCAGACAGCTTTTTCAAAACCATGTCGCAGCTTTCTTCGGGACGGACGTGATTGTGTCGTCGCTCGTGTTATGGCTGTTCGTTTTCACCGAAGGACCGCGACGTGGCATGAAGAACTTATGGGTCTACGTTGTCTGCAATCTTGCGGTGGGTGTGTCGCTGGCGCTGCCGTTGTTCCTGTTCTTTCGCGAGCGCAAGCTTCAACTCACGGGGTAATCAAGTCAGCACCGATTCGCGGTAGCGTCGGGTCAGTTGTTGCAGACCAGGGCCTCGGTATGCAAGCTGACCCGACGCTACCGCGAATCGGTACTGACCTCATGACCCGTGAGTTGGAGATCTAATCTATGTGTGAAGCTCGTACTATTAAGTCTGGAATAATCGCTAATGGAACTTGTTTGGCCGGCGGGTGAATATCTTCCGGGTTACATTCACGCACTGCAACAGGGCTGGTCACCCGATAACCTTCGGGCCGAAGCTGCCCAGGAAGAACTCGCACGAATTGCAGAAGACTCATCTCGCTTCCTCACCGAGCAGGTTGATCGCGAAGCGAAAGGGCCAAAAGTTATTACGCCTGACTGTCGCATAATCGGGCGTTGTTCCCTAGATCTAAACTGTTCGCATATTCGATATGGAGCACGCGACGCGGTTCATCATCTCGCGCCTTAAACGAGGAGTGCAGCAGCAGTGGGCGCATTGCCAGAACACCTCCGCGTCGAACAAGGCAAACTGTTGATGGATTAGAACTGATGGCGCGAAGGATTTCAGCATCGCGCATCACACCTGCCTTGTGAGATCCGGGTATTACACGCAAAGGACCATTGCTGTTCGTAGATGGATCGAGATGGATGCGCAGAGCAACGACTCGCTCGAGCGCCCAGCTTGGAGCCAGTGCGTGGAGGACGCCTGATTTCTTCGACCACGGACCCCATTCAGTCGAATCGAACCGCCTGGATAACGGAAGCGCTCTGTCCTGATGCCAAACGACATGCCAATTCGCGGTTCCAGATTTATTGAAGAGCGTCGCCCTAAACGGAACAGCGTGTGCACATAGAGTGCGAGCAGCAAGGCGTAGCAGTCTGGAATCATTGGCGAGCGAAGCAAGCCTCATTCGACAATAAGTTGCGACTTCCTGCGCGTTTAGTCTGACCAAAACCGTCGTCAATCACCTTCGCGAGCGACTCACATTCTGTTCCTGAGAGGATGTCCTCGAAGATTGCAAATCCTGAATCACTCATGATCGCCTTATTAGCCATCAGCCTTTGGCAACTCCTCCATCCGAACGAACAATAAACGGATGCCGAACAGCAACGCTACTGTATAGAAAAGCAGAGGCGGGTTGAATCGCGAATTAGCTCACCGTTCAGCGTTTAAATGATGGGCGGCGTGGATAGTCTTGCTGACCGATGGCGTAAGCTTCGCCGAGAAGGTCCACCAGCGATGAATCAACATCGTCAGGCTCACACAATCGAAAGTGATGGCCGTATCCGAGTCTACCAAATGATTCCGTACCGATGAGTTTCGGATGAGTAACACGCCGTTTCAACCACATGGTCGCATCGAGCCAATCCTTACGCACCATTGCTCCCGCGAATCTAACGCGGCCCTGCATAACAATCCGAGTCTTTTGCGCATACACAGTAAGTGGGCCAAATCGTCGCGCAGCTGCGACGTATTGATTGAAGGTCTCACGCAGCGACGGTGGCTTACCTCGGAAGTGATCTGCCAGTCGGTAGTGTCCGCAGGAATGCCAGAGGTTAGCAGTGACAAAACGGTGGCCGCACTTTGGACATCGCCACAGAGGCTTGTTTCGAGTCGGGGTTTTCATTGGCAGCGCCGGTTCATCGTTTTATCGGAGTCGAGCTATCACCCATCAGCAGACACTGAGGAACTTGATGGAAGCTATAACGATCTGTCAGCGTATCGCGATCAAATACCCACACCATATCAAACCGATCATCTGGCCAGTCCGGAGGCGCAACTTTCTTGCGACCGAGTATGTGGTTCGCAATGTCCGGAATGAATTCTTGTTGCCAGCAAATAAGAACAACGCCGACGCATGAGAAGACCTCCTTAAGCATTGCCTCGATATCATCCTTCTGAAACTGAGAGTTGATCCCAAGTGCGAGTTTCTCGGAGAGCGGTGTAATCGTATCGATTGGACGCCGGCTTCCGTTACGCCTGGTAGGTTTGGACGCGAAGAGAAATTGAGGTTTGGCGAGTGCCGGGTCGCTGAATGAGCCATTGGTGGGAGCAAAGAATGCTGCCAACGCTCCCGATCTCTGCCATCCGCGAATCGTCAGGCACTCGTTTTCACGTTTCCCTTGTCTTGTTACACCAGCACCCGAAGTCGCGCCGGTCGGCTTTTCGGCGTGACGAATCACCATGATTTTCAGTGGTTGGCGAAGAGGTTTTGCGGTTTTCTTCCGGGTCATGCCATTAAAGTAACCTAACGCGCGTGCAAATAGAGATCACGCCAGGCTAGCTTGTTCGTCCTGTTCAATCCTGTTGTAGCAACCAACGTGAAGCTCCAGCGTGCAAGCCGCTGGCATCTTGTTCATCCTGTCACCAATATAGTACGAAAACGATCACGATCAGCGCGAGAAGGATCGCCTTAATGCTATCGGGGAGGAATGTTTCCAAGCTCGTGTCTGTGGCAACTGTCGCTTGAGGTTTAGAACGTTTCCTGAACCACCCCACGTGTTCACCTAGTCTAGTTTAATTCACACGGCGCGGCCGCTGTCGAAAGCAAATCGTCAGATCAACCAGGGCTTCTGATCTGTCGAGCTGAATTATCACGTTTGCCAGACCCAAAGGATAAATCGAGCGTTTCAGGGCGCTCATGCTGCGCAGAGCCCGAACAAGTTTAGCGCGTGAGAACACATCGCCTTCGATAACGATTGGCGTCATCCGATCACGAACAACATTGTCATGTGTATAGGTGAGTCCGATGAATGTTGTGCAACGCAGAATAAATTGTTTCTGGTCAGCTTCGCCTATCAGCGCGTTTCGTTCGGCGGCCGGCTGTGAGCAGTCCGAACCCGAAGCGCCAGCAAACAGCAAACAAAAGTTCAGTAGTACAGTCGATAACATTCATCTCCTATTGTGTGATAATTCGACAACCGTCACAAACACCAGACCGTACAAACAGTCCTCTCACTATCATTCTCACCACATCTGAACGGCTTTGCGCAAAAAGTCATGTCGTTGTGGTGTAGGAACTTTGCTCCGGAGGAGCAAAATGTTTATAGCCCCAGCATCGCTGATATGCCCGCTCCGTTAGGAGCGGAATGTAAAAAAACAAGGCATTGCGCTCCGCTTGAGCGCACAAAATTTAGCGGTCGAAAGGCTATAAACATCGACCTCCTCCGGAGGTCGAGCAAAACATCACGCAAGACTTTTGTGCAAAACATATCTGACCGTGAAAGGACAACCAGGTAACTCCCACCATCGACGTCCACTAACCGCAACAAGACACCCACACCGGGACGCAGTTTCGTGCCATAATCTCTCCTGTTTGGTATAAGACGCGCACGCTTAATCGATCCATCCTTGTCGCGTACTCCGTACCCAGATGAGGAACCCCGTATCACAACCGTCAGACCAGAGCGTCAGCGAACTGCTTACCAAGTGGAGCGGTGGGGATAAAGCTGCGCTCGACGAGCTGATCACGCTGGTGTATGGCGAGCTTAGAAAACTCGCCGCGAGTTATCTTCGCCGACGAACGGGTGATTCGCTCCAAGCTACTGCGCTGGTCCATGAAGCGTATGTTCGGCTGGCTGATCAAGATCACATCTCCATGAAGCATCGAGCGCAGTTCTTTGGTCTTGCTGCTAAAGTTATGCGGGACATTCTCGTTGACCACGCGCGAAGACGTCTCGCCGCAAAACGCGGCGGCGAACAACTACGCCTATCGCTCAGTAAGGCCGAGCGCCTGGGTCATAAGCCTGAAGTCGAACTCGTCGCGCTGGACGACGCTCTGAAACTGTTAGCGGCGACTAATCCCCAATACAGCCGCGTAATAGAGCTCCGTTTTTTCGGCGGTCTCACGATCGATGAAACTGCAGAGGTTATGAGCCTGTCACACGCCACCACCGAACGTTACTGGAGTTTTGCTCGAGCATGGCTGCGACGCGAGCTGGCGGCTTAGCAAAATGGACTCGCCTGAAAGCCTGCAACAACTAGAGGAACTCTTTCACGAAGCGTTGCGCCTCGAGCCGCAGCAGCGTGCGGATTTTCTCGCGCAAGCTCGGATGTCAAACCCGCGACTCGCAGCCGCTGTTGAGTCTCTCATCTCTGCGCATGAGCAATCGGACTACTTCCTCGATACTCCTGCACTGGAAGCCGCGGCCGAACTCCTCGAAGAGAGTCGACCGGTGCTCGCAACCGGTCATGTCATAGCGCAGTACGAAATCATCGCACCGTTGGGCAGAGGCGGGATGGGAGACGTTTATCTCGCAAACGATGTCAAGCTGAATCGCAATGTCGCACTGAAGTTACTGCCGCTCAGATTCACTGAAAGCAAAGAGCGCCTCCGACGGTTCATCCAGGAAGCGAAGGCTGCCTCCTCTCTCAACCACCCGAACATCATTACGATCCATGAAATCGGCGAAGCTGAAGGGGCGCACTTCATTGCGACTGAATTTATCGAGGGGCAAACACTGAAACAACGAATCTCACAGGGTCGCATGAACGTCGGGAACATTCTTGATGTGGCGATCCAGGTAGCAAGCGCGTTGCAGAGTGCGCACGAAGCGGGAATCGTCCACCGCGACATCAAGCCTGAAAACATCATGCTGCGACCGGACGGCTATGTGAAGATCCTCGATTTTGGGCTCGCGAAGCTGACAGAGAAACCGGGTCAATCAAGATCTGCAGATTCGCGAGTCGACACGATGGTCCAGGCGCGCACAAAACCAGGCACGGTACTAGGCACCGTCAAGTACATGTCGCCTGAGCAGGCGCGCGGACGCATTCTGGATCAAAGAACGGATGTGTTTAGCCTCGGGGTCGTGCTTTATGAAATGGCAGCGGGCCAAATTCCCTTCTCCGGCGAAACCAGTATGGACACGCTGGTATCTATTCTCGAGAAGGAGCCTCCACCGCTCGAGGAATATGCGCCAGGGACTCCGGCTGAGTTTCAACGAATAGTGAGCAAGGCGCTTCGGAAGAATCGAGAAGAACGCTATCAAACGATCAAAGATCTTTTGATCGATCTTAAGAGCCTCAAGGAAGAGCTTTCATTTCAACAGAAACTCGATCGGTTAGCGCCCAAGCGGACGAGTCTTGAATCCGCGGCTACCCCGCCTGTGACTGAATCGGTTTCCGCAAAGCAAACAGCTGCCGCTGCTCTCTCACTCAAAGAATCCAAGAAGAACGGTAAGACCGCCATCATATGGGCTGCATTGATTATCGTTATTGCAGGAGTAGTGGTCGGCGGCACTTGGATTTGGCGGCGGGTCAGTTCGTCGTCTCTAAAACCCGGTCCAACTGCGCCAGTCATGGATCGCAGCCTGAGATATTGGATCACGGTGCAAAAGTATCGCGATGGCAAACCTTATCAGGAACCGTTCCAGCTCGGAGACGACATCAATTTTGAGAAGGACTATAGGATTCGACTGAACATCGCCAGCCCGCAAAGCGGACATCTTTATCTGCTCAATGAGGGTCCAGAGGGAGCTGACCGAGTTCCAGCATTTAACGTGCTCTTCCCGTCCGAAACTGCTAACAACTTTTCAACACTCCTGAATGAGAACCAGCAGATTCAAGTCCCTCAACAGAGCTGGTTTCAATTCGATGAGAAGCAGGGCACCGAGAGAATTTGGGTTGTATGGACACGAAAGCCTGTTCCTGAAATGGAAGCAATTAAGGGGTTCGCGAATTCCAAGGATCGCGGAGTAATCACTAGTCCGGGATTGAGAACGGCCGTTAATGAATTCCTGAAAGCTCAATCCTCTTCGACACCGGTTGTCCAGCGCGATTCGGAGAAGAAAGAGACGCTTGTCAGGTCGCAAGGCGAGATCCTGGTTCATGTCATCAGGCTGGAACACCACTAAGGGCGATTGCGGATTGTGAGAGGTGATGAGCCGCGGATTGACGCGGATAAGACGCAAAAGAGAAGGCCAAGCCCTAGCTTTCTTATGCTGGTCCGCCTTAATCCGCGGCTTATTAACTCTCCCAATCGCAGGTTGAGGGAATTCGTCCTCCGTTCTCGGTAGTTAAGATAGGAAAAGCGCCGCCGTCGTTGACCTTCTCGTTAGGCAAGCCTATGATGAGGCCCCAATCAAGCCTGTAAGTTAATAAGTCCCAGATTGATTGTCCTTCGACGGGGTTCCTGTTTTTGTTTTTCCTGAATCAGTACTGCTCAGATGTTTGTACCCGCTATCGCATTGGCTTTATTCGATAGCGACAACGGCGCGTTCACCCACAAAACTAAAAGGAGGAAGTTATGCCGCAATCCATATGGACCATCAGTAGCTTTGGCGGAGGTAACTCTGGCTCGGAGCTAATAGGTTGTCACATCAAAGAAACTGATACTGGTTATGATTTCACGCAGCCAAACAACAACCAATTGGCGTCGGTGATGGGAAAAGGTTTGCCCTTTACTTTTCCGGAATTCCGCTTTGGTAAATGGAACTGGACCATCACAGTCGATTCTCTTTCAAATCCTGCTACTGGCGATTGGAAAAACAATGCCCCGAACATAAAAGAAGAAGAAGGCACATGGTCCGCAGGAGCCGGCGCCGACGAAGAAGTTGATGAAGGTGAACAGTCTGCAGCTGCAGGTAACTGAGGTTCACTGGGAGCGCGGTCGTCGCCCGCGTCGGCTGAGCGGAACCTGCGTTGCGATACGCCCGCGCTCCTTGTATTAGCAGCTCGCCTTCGTGGTGGGACATGAGAGCTGACCTCTTAAAACTCGCGTTGCTTGGCGTGCTCTTGTTCAGCCCACAGGGTACCTCACACGCGTTTGCCCAAGGGTCCAGCACACCTTCCGACGTTGTAACGAAAACACAGGACGCAAACAATCTCCCCGCCCTTTCCGATATCGAGCGCGAGCTCAAGGGCGGGGAGACTCACTCTTATCGAGTCACGCTCAGCTCGGGGCAGTTCCTTCATGCACTTGTAGAGCAAAAAGGAATAGACATAACTGTCGGGCTGTGGGACCCCACCGGCAAACAGATTGCTCTGGCCGATAGTCCAAACGATCAATGGGGGACAGAACCAATACTCGTAGTGGCAGGCATTGCTGGCGACTATCGTGTCCAGATTAGCTCACCAAACAGCAAAGCGCCGGCGGGTCGATATCAAATAAAGATAGTGGCATTACGATCCGCCTCAGCCATTGATGAGGGCCACGCCAGGGCCGAGACGCTTTTCGAGGAGGGACGGAAGCTACGTTCTCAACAGACGGCTGCGTCACAACGAGCTGCGATTGAAAAATATAAGCAGGCGTTGCCTCTCTTTGAGTCAGCCGGAGACACGTACAGGCAAGCACTTACCTTTCTTTCGATCGGGATTACTCACGCGCGACTTAATGAATTCCGGGTAGCCCTCGATTATTTCAGCAATGCTCTCTCACTGTCGCGAACGGCTGGTGATCGCAAACTGGAAGCTGCTACCGAGACGTTTCTGGGCGGAATGCATGACGTGCTTGGAAACATAAAGAGCGCCTTGGACCACTACAACCAGGCACTGCAACTGTCGAGAGAAAGCCAAAACCGATCCGCCGAAGCTAATTCGCTGAACAACATCGGCAAGATCTACAACGACATGTCCGATTGGCAAAAGGCGTTGGAGTATTACCAACAAGCGCTTCCGCTTCACAGAGGCCTGAGCAATCAACGCTCTGAAGGTCGAGCGTTGCAGAACATCGGCGTTGCTTTTCAGATGTTGGGTGAACCTCAACGAGCCCTGACTTCATTTCAAGAAGCGCTTGCAATCAATCGCTCGCTTAACGAGAAGAACCTTGTCGCCGAGGTCTTGACGCTTATCGGTAGTGCCTACTACGACGCGGGTGAGATTCAAAAGGCGTTTGAAAACTACAATCAAGCGTTAGCTCTTGAACGAGAGCTCGGGAACCGCGGGCTGGAGGGAAATACTCTTGACCGGCTCGGCACCGCTTACCTTTCACAAGGTGAGCTTACGAAAGCGCTGGACTGTTACGTGAACGCGCTCGCGCTGCGTCGAGCGATGAATGATAGACGCCGAGAAGCTCTCTCTCTCAACAATCTGGGCAACGTTTACAACCAACTGAATCAACCGGGCAAGGCGATCGAACATTACGACCAGGCGCTGGCGATCCTTCGTGATATCGGCGATTTGAATAACGTTGCCATCGCTCTGCAGGGCAGCGCGCGGTCTGAACAACTGCTGGGAAATCTCGCAGCGGCGCGCAAACGGATTGAAGAATCATTGACGCTAATTGAAACAGTGCGCGCTCGAGCCAGTAGCCAGCAACTACGCACCTCGTACCTGGCGTCGATGCAGAATGCTTACGAGTTCTACATTGGCCTTCTGATGCAATTACATGCCAGCGAACCAGGCTCGGGTCATGACGCCGAAAGCCTAGCAGCGAGTGAGAGACGACGTGCGCGCAGTTTGCTGGAGATGTTGAATGAGGCACGCGTCGACCTCCGTGAAGGAATCGGTTCAGATCTTCTTGGCAGGGAGCGCGAACTTACTCAGCTGCTAAACGCGAAAGCCCAACGACAAATTCAATTGAAAGCTCAGAAAGGTAACGCGCAGGAGATTGCCACGCTCGACAAGGAGATCAACGCAATCGAAGACGATTACCGCGAGCTTCAGGTAGTCATCCGGAAGAACAGTCCACAATATGCAGCGCTCAGTCAGCCTCATCCACTCGGACTGAAAGAAATTCAACAGCAACTGGATCAGGACACGGTGTTGCTTGAGTACTCCTTAGGAGATCAGGGTAGTTATGTTTGGGCTGTCACAGGCCACTCACTAAAGACCTTCGCATTGCCAAAACGCGAACAAATTGAAACGAGAGCTCGACGCGTTTATGAGTTGCTCACGAGTCGGGGTGTCTCCAAGTCGCTTGAAGCTTCGGATCAACGGCTGCAACGAATCGCGCAGGCAGATCAACAATTGCTCGAAGCGTCCAAGGAGCTGAGTGAGATGCTCCTTTCGCCAATTGCCGCTGAGTTAGGAACGAAGCGGCTGGTGATTGTTGCGGATGGGGCTTTGCAATACGTGCCATTTGCAGCTCTGCAGTCACCCAAGAGTCGAGAGTCCGTGCCCCTGGCTCTGCATCACGAGATCGTCACTTTACCATCCGCTTCTGCTTTGGCCATTCAGCGACAGAGTCTGTCTGGCCGCGCGCTCGCACCGAAGGGTATTGCCGTAATTGCTGACCCGGTCTTTTCCACGACCGACGCGCGGTTGAAAAGAAACGCGCGAACCGTTCAGCCGGCACAAGAACAGACAAACATTGGACAGAGCACACGTTTGATTGAACATCTGGTCGAGAGTTCCACGAACTTCAGAGTTCCCCGGCTGCAATTCACGCGCGAAGAAGCCGATCAGATTCTTGCGATCGCGTCGAAGAATGACAATCTAAAAGCACTCGACTTCAATGCGAGTCGAGCAACCGCTACAAGTGTGGAATTAAGCAAGTATCGCTACGTTCATTTCGCTACTCACGGATACCTGGATAGCGAACGGCCCGATCTGTCTGCAGTAGTTCTGTCGCTGGTGGATGTAAACGGGAAACAGCAGGACGGATTTCTCCGAGCGCATGACATCTACAATCTCAACCTGCCTGCTGAGCTGGTTGTGCTAAGCGCCTGTCAGACCGGACTGGGGAAACAGATCAGAGGTGAAGGTTTAGTCGGACTCACGCAGGGATTCATGTATGCAGGCGCTCGGCGCGTGCTGGTGAGTCTTTGGAACGTGAATGACAAAGCCACGGCCGAGCTAATGCAGCGCTTTTATCGGCACATGTTGAAGGACAATCAATCTCCGGCTGACTCTCTGCGGTCCGCGCAGATTGAAATGTGGCAACAGAAGCGTTGGGCGTCGCCATACTATTGGGCCGCGTTCACTTTGCAAGGCGAGTGGCGATGACCTCAATCTTGTGAGGGGAATCGCTTCCCGTTTGCGGTTTATATAGTGGAGGCCGATGCGATGAAGATGACACCGTTGCACACTCTGGTGGCGTGGATTGTCATTCTTTGCGCTGCTGTGTTGCCGGGTGCGATGCGCGCGCAACAACAGGAGCAGGAAACAACGCGTCAGCTTTGGGACACCGCTTTTATCAATCCGGCACGCAAAGTCTCAAATAGAAAATCAAGGCGCAGCTATCGAATCGTCACTCCCAATGTGCCTGTCACCGGAGTGTCGGGCGACTCAGTGATCGGCATAACGCTCTGGCGATTACGTCCCTCGCGTCCTGCGGACTCAGGTGAAAGGATTATCACTCATGAGGATGCAGGATCCGCCGAGTGGTTTCCGGAGCGAGTGTCATCCACCGGGCGCTTGTCCGAAGGCGACCGCATCCGCATCAGCATTGAGGCGGCCCGTACTGGTTATCTGTACGTTGTAAACCAGGAACAATACTCAGATGGTTCAAAGGGCGAACCGTATTTGATATTCCCGACTACGAGAACCCGAAACGGGGACAACATGGTGAAGACAGGTCGGGTAATTGAGATTCCTGCGCAGGAAGATAGTCCGCCTTTCTTTACTTTGAAGCGTTCTCGCTCTGATCACGTTGGCGAGAATGTAATCGTGCTGGTAACGCCAACTCCGATCGAGGCACTGGCAATTTCGGACAAGGCTCAAAAACTATCCGAAGCAACAGTCGCTGCCTGGGAAAAATCCTGGGGCGCAAAGGCGGGAAGGCTCGAGATGGTTAACGGCGACGGGAAGCCGTGGACCAAAGCCGAAAAGGAAGCGGGTGCCGAGAGCACGCGGTCTTTGAATGACGAAGAACCCGCACCGCAGACCATCTACTATCAACCTGGCGTGAACAGCGGCACACCGGTGTTGATTACTGTGCAGCTGCAATACGCGAAAGCAAGAAATGGTGTAACACGACGTCGGTGAACTTGCTTCGAACCGATGCCGCCGGCTTGTCCGGCGGAGGTTCACGTTTGCTGCTGACTGAAACCGGTAGCAGCATACGTGATGCTCCAGCGGGCAAGCCGCTGGCATCTTCAATCAGCGCGTCAGGGTAGCGGCAAACGTGATGCTCCAGCGGGCAAGCCGCTGGCATCTGCCCTCTACGTGGGGAAGTGTTCATTCATTTAGAAGTGGACCACATGTCAGAATGAAGCGAGAGTCGTTCACCTTGCTGTCATCTCAGAAAAACCGATCAGGTCTTTTCATGCGACTACCGTTTCCTCGCCCCCGTTTTCAAGGGTTTCGCCTATCTCACAATCACTCACGCCTGTTGGCATGGCACTCGCTAATTAACCAGCGCTGCTCGGAGTCTCGAGCACGATCTTTCTAGAGATTCACTTCCGTCATCGACAAAGGTCTTCTCTTCGCGAAAGCAGGAGTGGGCACGCACTTACCAGCCTTAGTCTCGGATGAGATATGGCAGTGGGAGTCCCCGAACGACGCTACCCCAGAAAAGTTCTGTTGTGGCTCGTTATTACCGTGTTTGCGGCTTTTGGGGTTCCGATCGACTGATGGGAGTGGGTCTTTTTGTTTGGGAGAAATCAGAATGTGCCCCCCAAGAATTCTAAAACAACTGACCGTAGCACTGGTCCTGTTATCGCTCTGTTGCGCCAGCCTGTTCGTCGCCGACGTTCGAGTGCGCGCGAGCGTTAATTCCGGACCCGGGAATGGCGCTGCCATCGACAAGTGTTCGCCGGATCTAATCGCCCTGGTTGAAGCTAACCCAAACACTCGGGTTAAAGCGATAGTTCAATCTGCCGGCTCCGCCAATCTGTTGGATTCGCTGTTGCAAACCTTGGGGGCAACTATTCTGGCAACTTTTCCCAGACTAAACGCCAGACTAATCGACATCACTGCCGGATCGGCGAGAACTCTAGCCTACGACGACAACGTCACCTACATGTCGCTCGATAATCCGGTCGTCACATTTGGTCACATTACGAATACGACGGGCGCTCAGCAGACTCGCTCGCAAAGAAACGCTCTCGGACTCAATTATTCGCTGGATGGCTCAAACGTAAACATCGCCGTGCTTGACTCCGGTATCGACGTCAATCACAGGTCCTTCACCAAGCTCGGAAAGGTAGTCTTCAGCAAAGATTTTACCGGCGAAAATCGCACCGACGATCCTTACGGTCACGGCACTCACGTCGCGGCGATCGCAGCGGGCGACGGCTCTGCAACTAACGGCAGATACGAAGGGATTGCTCCCGGTGCGGGGCTTGTGAATCTGCGCGTTCTGGATTCGCAGGGCGTCGGTAGCGTTTCGGACGTTTTGGCCGCGCTCGACTGGATCATGGCGAACCAAATTCTTTTCAACATCCGTGTTGTAAACATGAGTCTCGGAACGCCAGCGATCAACTCTTACAAGAACGATCCCATTTGCCAAGCTGTCCGCAAGCTCGTCGATGCAGGAGTCATAGTAGTTGCTGCTGCCGGCAATAATGGGAAGAACGCCAATAACCAGAAAGTTTATGGAGCCATTCACTCGCCTGGAAACTCACCATCAGCCATCACGGTGGGTGCCAGCAACTCGTTTGGCACTGACGCGCGTAACGAAGACGTTGTAACGACCTACAGCTCGAGAGGACCATCTCGTAGTTATTGGTTTGACGACAATGGCACCAAGCACTACGACAATCTGATCAAGCCTGACATCGTAGCCCCGGGCAACAAGATCGTGGCCGCTGAAGCTGCGAACAACTACCTCGTTAGAAACAACCCCGCACTCGAGACCAATATCTACTCGAACTCGACTATGCGATTGATGTACCTAAGCGGGACTTCAATGTCAGCTCCGGTAGTCGCGGGAGCTGCCGCCTTACTTCTCGAAGTGAACCCTTATCTGACGCCGAACATGGTGAAGATGATTCTCATGTACTCGGCACAACCCCTTGCGAACTTCAATACGTTCGAGCAGGGCGCAGGCCAGGTGAATATTGCCGGAGCAGTGGATCTTGCAAAACTGGTGCGCATCGACTTGCTGGGGCTGCTAACACCTTCAACCGGCAGCACGTTTCTCAATGGCACAGCTCCCAACCCGCAATCGACCATCGCATCGTCGAGCTTTCCCTGGGCCCAGGGCTTAGTCCTGAATCATACAGTCGTAACTGGCCGGGACCTCATTACCAAGTATCAGAGGAGCTACGGCAAAGGTTACTTGCTGAATGACGGAATAATCGAAAGCTCCTACTCACAGTGGTTCAACTACACAATGTGGACGAAAAATCTCAGGCTTGCAGATTATCTAATGGTAAGCGACGGGACAGCGATGGGCGGAGGTTCGATCTTCGTCAGCAACGACGTGCTGATGTGTGATGGAGTGGTTATGGGTGACGGCGTCGTGATGGGTGATGGCGTTGTCATGGGTGATGGAGTCGTCATGGGAGATGGCGTTGTGATGGGCGATACCACGCTCCTCGCTCTGTCTTACATGCTTAGCGGCGATCAGACCGAGTGCATGCGCTAACAAATTGACCAGCCAGTTAGTAAGCCGCTGTCACACAGACGAATTGCCCATGAGCGTAACGTTCTCAAATCCTGATGGTAACCTACCGGGCCTGCTTGCTCAGCAACTGCAGTTACCCAAGAAGGTGGTGGAATCATTGGAGGTTCAGGCACTCAGCAACGAGCACCAATCTGAGGTGCTCGCTTTTCTTTCTCGGCGTCCTATTCATACTGTTTGCATGGCGGGCTACATACGCGATCACGGAGTCGTAAGCCCCTTCAATCGCGGAACGTTCTACGGCTGCAGAGCTTCGAATGGGCTGCTTCGGGGTGTGGCTTTGATCGGTCATGCGACGCTTTTCGAAACGCAGAATGACGATGCACTGAAAGCTTTCGCTCACCTCAAACATCACTTACTTAATGCTCATTTCATTCGCGGCGAGCACTCGATGGTCGAACGCTTTTGGCGTCATTACGCCGAGTACGGTCACCAGATGCGGCTCGCTTGCCGAGAACTCTTGTTCGAGCAAAAGCGAGTTCCCGAAATCGATGGACCTATTCCTGAATTGCGGCCGGCTACCGTGTCTGATCTCGAAGAGGTGATGAAGATCAACGCCGAGCTGATTCAATCCGAGTGTGGGATCGATCCAATGAAAAGAGACGGCGAAGGATTTCGCGATCGCCTGCTGACCCGGATTCGAAAGGAACGGATTTGGACCTGGTACGAAAACGGTCAGCTGGTGTTCAAGGCAGACGTCTTCTCTGAGACACCTGAAATGATCTACGTGGAAGGTGTGTATGTGCAGCGTCTCTGTCGAGGCAAAGGACACGGTCTGCGCTGCATGGCCCAACTTAGCCGCCTGCTGCTGCAACGCTCAAAATCAATCTGCCTGTTGATCAACGAGCACAACCGCCGACTTAAGACGTTCTATACCAAGGTCGGTTACAAGTTTCGTGGTTGTTACGACACGATCTATCTGCATCGCGACGCAAACTGATGCGACTTTCACGAGCACTCGCAACTGATGTCTACATGTGGACCGTAACGGCCGCTGGCCTCATCGTGTGCGTCTTTTCAGCTACTCAGTTGTCGCCCGGCAGCATCGATCTGCAGCTGATGCTGCTCGTTTTATCGACTGTGGTACTCGGGTCCCGGGTGGCTATTCGCATTCCGCGCATCAACTCGAATATCACGGTTGAAGACACGTTTATCTTCATAGCACTACTGCTGTATGGCGGAGAGGTTGCTGCCCTGATGGGCGCCCTAAGCGGTATCTCTGCTTGCTGGAGGCTCAGCAAGAGACCGAGAACCGTCCTGTTCGCTGGTGCATCGCTCGCCTGCGCAACGTTTGTTACGTCGCGCATTGTCGTGACGTTCTACGGTTCGTTGAGCGGACTCGTAACACACACAGCCGCGGCAACGATAACGGCAGTGAGTGTAATGGGACTGGTGCAGTATTTCTCGCACACGGGAATCGTGGCGATTGCAAACGCGCTGAAAGATCGACAGCCGATCTGGAAAATGTGGCACCAGAACTTCCTGTGGATTTCTGTGACGTACTTCATCGGTGCTGCCGCCGCAAGCATTATCGTCAGGATTCTCGGCTCAGCCGGCTTCGTCTCGTTCCTGGTAATCATTCCGATCATTGCAATCGTTTATTTCAGTTATGACCGCTACCTGCGTGAAGTCAAAGCTTCGGCCCGCCAGGCTGAGCTAGCTGAACGGGCGCGCGCGGAAAGCGAACGAGAACGCGCCGAGCAAGCTGAGCGTCACGTACAGGAATTGAACAACTACATCACCGAGCAAGAGCGGATCAGTCGGGCCCTCGAAGAGGCGAAGGAACACTTTCGGCATGCAGCGTTCCACGATTCGCTGACGGGTCTCCCGAATCGCGCAATGTTCTCTGAGCTGCTAAAAGCGGAGATTGAGAGCGCAAAGCATTCCCAGCAAAGTCTGTTCGCGGTCTTGTTTCTGGATCTTGATCGCTTCAAGAACATCAACGACAGTCTCGGACACTCGCACGGCGATCTGCTTCTAGTCGCTTTTGCCCAGCGACTGGAAGCATGCCTGCGACCAAAGGACGCTCTAGCTCGTTTCGGTGGCGACGAGTTCGCGATTCTGCTGAGTGGCATCGAAGACGCGAAAGATGCAGTTTTAGTTGCCGAGCGAATTGCCAGTGAATTGGCCGAGCCATTTGTACTCGACAAGAACACGGCGTTTACAACTGCAAGCATCGGCATAGCTTTGAGTGCAACCGGTTATGCAACGCCTGACGACATTCTGCGCGATGCCGATGCGGCGATGTATCGAGCGAAGGAGAACGGCAAAGCCCGGTATGAAATGTTCGATCAGGCAATGCACGCAGGAGCGATCGCGCGCCTAAGATTGGAAAGCGATCTAAGACTGGCAATCGAGCGACAGGAGTTCGTGGTTCATTACCAACCAATCATTGCTCTCGAGACCGGACGGCTCGCCGGGTTTGAGGCTTTGGTGCGCTGGGAGCACCCCGAACGAGGTCAGGTCGTGCCGGGCGAGTTCATCCCTGTTGCAGAAGAGACAGGGCTTATTGTTGCAATCGGACAGCAGGTGCTTGAGCAGGCGTGCAAGAGCATGGTCCAGTGGCAGAGATTGTCGCCGACGTATCGTTCGTTGAGTTTGAGCGTCAATCTCTCGTCCCGACAGGTCTCGCAACAGGATCTGATCGAAAAAATTCGTGGCGTGCTGGATGAAAGCGGCATCGACCCACATTGTCTGAAGCTCGAGATAACCGAGAGTGTTGTCATGGAGAACGCCGAGGCAGCAACATTGATGTTCAAGCAGCTGCGAGCTCTGGGCGTACAGCTCAGCATCGATGATTTTGGTACTGGCTACTCGTCGCTCAGTTACCTCCACCGGTTCCCAGTGAACTATCTGAAGGTCGACAAGTCATTCGTTGGTCGGATGAGCGAGGGCAATGACAATTCAGAGATTGTGCGCACCATTGTGACGCTGGCTCGCAATCTCGGAATGGAAGTAATTGCAGAAGGCGTTGAGACTGAGCATCAGAACAACCAGCTTAAGTCGCTCGGATGCGATTATGGACAGGGTTATCTCTTCTCGCGACCAATAGGTGCGCAGCACGTGCCGGCGATGTTGAAGCAGGCACTCGAGCGCGAAGTGGAGATTGATCTCGCGGCTCAGGCTTGCGACGCGTCGTTTGTGAATAGTGCGTATGAAATGTGAAGAGATTGCGGATTGCGAAGTGGGAATTGCGGATTGCGGATTGCGCTGAGCCGCGGATTAACGCGGATCTCAATCCGCAATCCGCAATTCTAAATCCTAAATTTCCTTCCTGCTATCAACAGAACTAACACGACCACTAACGCACCCACACTAATCAGCTCTCCCGCTGCTTCGGGCCATCTCCTCAACAGCTGCAGCGAAACTCTATGACGTCCCGCGGGAGTCGCAAGGCGAATCAATCCTCCGGGCTTTGATGGCTCAACTGCCCGCCAGCCTGCCTCCTGCCCTCTGCCGTCTGCCGCCTGCGGACCTTTGCCGTCCGCCGCCTGCTGTTCTCGCCGCACTGCCCAACCGGGAAAATAGAATTGCGATACATTCAACGTTGCTCCGGAGGCCGAGTCGACAGTCAAATTGATCTCTCTCGGCAGCCATTTGTTCACTGTAATCGTGGCTTGGCCTTCAACGACATTTACCTTGTTCAGTTCGCCTCCAGTCGAACCAACGTGCGCCAACAGATCATCCAGCTCCTCCTCTTCAATTGACACGACCCAACGCGGCCGAAACTCGTCTGTGTCCCGCATGAGTTCCAATCGCTTGTTAGCCCAGTTCACCACATTCTGGTCCCAATGATGGACCGGGTAATCGTAATAGGCTCGCTCAATTGTGCTGTAAAGCCAGATACCCATGAGCAACATGATCATCGAGGATAAAAACAGCCGCGCTCTCTTTGTGCCGTTATGGAACGCAAAACCGGCGAGAGCTGCCGCTGAAACCGAAAGGACAGTATTGAAGCGGAATGGAAACTGCACCTTTTGCAACGTGGGGAGCAGTTCCCAGACCGGCTTACTCAGCGGCGTCATCATCAAAAAGCTGCAGATCGCGACCGCAAAACAGAACACGATCTTTTTCTTTGACTGATCGATCGTTCCAAACCAAGCGATAGCAAATGCTGTCGCCCCTAGTGCCGCCACTGCAGTCGCTGCCCAAAAGTGTTCCGACCACCTTCCCGACCATCTCAATGCGTCAAAGAGAAACCAGTTGCCAAAATAGTAGTGGCCGGCGATACCCTGCGTTGTGTGAAAGATAAACTGCTGCATCGTCATCGCCGGAAGAAGGTAGATGGATGCCAAACCTATACCCAGAGTCATTCCAAGGACCGTTGTAATAAATGACCTTAATCTGACCGGAGTGTCGGCGACGTACAAAGAATACCCAACGGGCACTAGTGAGAAGATCAGAGTCGTCGGCAGATGCGTCATTATCAGAAGGGCGTAGCTGACGGCGAGACAAACCACTCCGAAGCGACGACGCGCTATCACGAGATCGATGGACCAGAGTACGAGAGGCATCCAGACAAACGTCCACAGTTCGGCGAGAGCTGCACGATGGTAAAGATCGATGTTCAAGTGGTAAGGAGCGATCAGATAGACCAGCGAAGCCAGCAAGGCCGGGTTGGGTGGCAATGATTTCCTGAGCCACAGATATGTCCCGAGACCTGAACCGATAACAGCCAGAGCAGCCGACCATCCAAGCTGCTTCCACCCCGAATGATCTGAAGCGAGATCCAGCAGACTCGTAATCCAGTAACCAACTGGCGCGTAGTAGAAAGCGGTAGGATTTCCCAGTCCGCCATTCAATTGTTGGAGCCAGCGCGGATAGAGCTCACCGCTCCTGAATTGTTGCGAGAACTGTTTGAAGAGAACTACGTTCGAAATGCTGTCATCGCCGTAGAACGGAAATCCATAACGAAGACATGGAAATGTCAGAAGCAAAGCGGCGGCAACAATCAACAAGATACGCCAGTCGAATCGGGTATCGGTTTGTTGGGGCATGCAGAGTCTCGCGAGGTATTTTAGCCGCGGATTAACGCGGATCTTTTGCCGGACTAACGCGGATCAGAAGATAAGAGCCTAAAGTAGAATTGCATCCTTTTGTTTTGTTTTGATTTCCTTTCCTTAGATCCGCGTTAATCCGCAGCTAAGTTCCCCGTTAACTCCGCGGCTAAGCATCATCTCATTGCACGCCGACCTTCACTCGCAGAGTCTCCGATCCCGCGTCTTTGAACCAGCCTAGATACTCCTGGACCATGTCGAATTCCAGGATGTATTCACCGGGTTTCTCGGGAGCGTTCACGAGGACTGCAACTTCAATCGTATCTCCAGGACGCACGTCGTATGAAAGTAGACCGCGGCTGTCCTCAACAGCAGTACCGCTCGAGTCAATCCAGCGGTTTCCTGCATGCACTTCATACCGCGTGTCGGGAAGCCCGCTGTACGGCCACATCACAGGACTTGAGTTTTTGACGAGCAGGTGAATCGAGCGTTTTTCTCCTGCATGCATATAGGCAGGAGCTTCATAGGCAAGAGAAAGCTGCGCTTTGAAAGCTTCACGCGGCAGCGGCCCAGATAAAGATGTAAGTCTAAGATTGTCCGCGGTTGGATCAGCAGGAGCCTTCGGTAACCGACTGCAGCCGACATTAAGGCACAAAACAAGCACCATCGCGATCGAATAAGCAGCCACTTTCATATGATTACTCAATGTTAACCAATTCACAGTTGGGAAGGGCCGTTTACCCCCGCTTCTCCAGACTCAGCTGTAGTGTGTAAGCGAGGTAAACGGCCCCTCCCAAGTGTGAATTACCAAAGTTGTCACTTCTCAGTCAGCCGCTTGAAAATGTATTGATCCGACTCTTATTCCCAATACTCGATAGTCATTCCCAATCTTCAATGACAATGGAGAAGCTGCGTCCGGCATTTCGAGAGTAACTACATTCTGATGCTTCAGAGCGCTCTGTGGCAGAGTCACCCTGTAACCCTTCATTTCAGGATCGATCAATGTGAGCGACTGAACGTCTTGATTGTTCAACTTGAGATTGACACGTTGCGAAACGATCTGACGGCCGGGTAGAAACGGTTGCATTCGGATCTCCAACAGCAGGTTACGAGGCTCAGTAACGCTGAACACGATCGTCGCCTCTTTCCCATCGCTCCAACGCACGCCCGATTCTGCGCCACTCCAACCATACCACAGGAACTTACCCGCTTCGGGTTGACCAAGATCCACGTCAGTGCCGGGTTGGACCAAAGGAAACTCGGCGGGAGGCGGCGGAGTTTGCAATCCAGCCAGGAACTGCGGATGACGCCAATCCCAAAGTTGAGCGCGCAGCTGCTGATCGGTAGAAGGCTGTGACCATTTCCACGTATCGAGCGAAGTTGCGCCGCGGCCATTGATGAAGATGCCAATCAAGACAAGCAACCCTCCAGCTACAAGCTCAATAAAGCGCCAGCGATCCTTGTGTGTTTTGGCCTCCATTACTCCACGCGCATGCTCAACATAATGCCAACGCTCGCCGCTTATTCGAGTTCGAGTACCTCGTGACTTCAGCCCCAGGATTATCAACAACACAAACCAGGGAACCAGCTCGGTCGTGTAGCGTGGTCCAAAACTCGCGCCACCCCACCAATCTCCCCAGAGATTCGCGAACGCAGAAACAAAAAGAATGTGAAGGGTGCAAATCGCAACCGCCAACGCCGCCAGCTTTTTGTGTCGTAGGTCATCCCAATACCTGGCAAGGAGATACCCAACGAACAGAAGCGCAGGAACATAAATGATGAGACCGCGAGAAGGACTGATGAGGTTTCCAGCAAGAGCCACTGGCAGCAAATCGAATCGCAAACGATTTGCCTGATAGTAACTCGGCAGCAGCTTGGCAAAATGGATCCACGAATAGCCGAAAAATCCGATCAGCCAGACTGCGCCGCTTAACACAAATGGCAAAGCAACATTCCGATGGAAGAGCAGGATGAAGACTGTTACGGCAACGACGACGATGCTGCCGCTTGGCCGCACAAAATAGAGCCAGGCGAGCAACGTGGCCAAAATGATCGAGTTGATCTTCCGTTTCCCTGTTTCGCCTGCAAGTAACAACCAAACGATTGCGGCAGTTAAAAACGTCGCCCACGTATGCGACCAAAGACCTCGAGATGCAGTGGACCAGAGCTGCGTGCCAAGTGAACCAGCGAACGCGATCAGCGCGCTCGGGAGTTGCGGAAGCTGCAGCCGGCTAGTCAAATAGAAAAGACAGGCAGCGAGCGCAGTCAGGATTGCTGCCAAGCCAGATTGAATTCTGATTTCGTTTTGCGCGTTGTAGGTTCTATCCGGATTTGCGCTTGAAAGCCCTACGGCATTTGCTGCTGCGACGTAAGGGACTGAGAGTACGGAACTGCCGGGCGGAAAGTAGTAATAGATGTGATCTGCCGTCAATTCGAGCTGCCAGATGTCACCGTTCATTACGTAGTAGTCTCGGGTTGAGGCATTCGGCTTGAGACGTGGGATGTTGTAGTGGTCCAGCGCAAAACTGCGGTGCCTGAGCAGACACTCGCTGAGCAACATTGAGTAATGCGAGTCTGTGACCTGTCGGACTGGAGAGATCCAAAAGATAAAGAACGTGACGAGAAAGACCAGCGCGCCGGTAACAAGATCGGGCAACGAAGAAGTTAGGCGCTCAGCCACGAGCGAGATTATAAGCTGGACGGGCCGCTTAAGGCCCGCAGTCGTGATCTGTCCTCGTTACGTTTGGTCCGAAGCGGTGTTGATACTCTGCCGAGGTGAGGAACGCGCAGACCATACCGCGGAAGTTTCCAGGAACTTGATTGTTCAGGACATTTAACCAGAAATCGTAGCCTCCCTGATCAGGATCCCTTCGCAGATAACCAAAGTACTGCATCAGCACAAACGCGCCGTTGTATTCACGCGTCTTGAACGTCGGAATCTCAATCACGTCCAGCAGCACCTGAGCTCGTGTCTTGCCGCTGTTGTTCATTGCGTCGATCTGCTGCTGCCTTTCAGTGGTGAACGGCGTCAGGTTGGCTTTATCGAACAGCGTGTTAACGAAATCTGTGTTCGATTGACCGTTCGGGTACACAGCAAGAAACTCTGATCGCTGCACAAACGCGTTCGCAAGGTTGATTGTGCTTTGAGGTAAGCCTGGTCCAGCGACGAGCTGTCCTCGATCAGTCATGAACTGCGTAAACAGCAGATTCGCTCTCGATGGTCCACTTGGCAATGTGCCAAATGCTGCGCGGTGCATGCGATAGACGACATACCCCGTCTCCTGAAACTCGAGCTCGATGAAGAACGCTGCCGAGACATCAATACGATGATTGTGAATGCAGCGCTGATCTGAACCGCACGAGGTTATATTCGCTGTCCAGTAATCCCAGCCGCCCGGATCCGGTTCTCGATTGAGAAAATCGAGATAGTGCTGGCGAATGAAAGTGCGCGGATCGTCAATCGGATTGGTCGGCACAAAGATGGAATACGTTGCGGTCTTTACGCCACTGGGAACAAAACCATCCTTCCAGGCTTTTGCTTTAAGCACAGTGATTGCGCCCACGGGAATCCTGACTGTTGCTCCCGAGCTGATTACAGGATCGGTGTCGACGGGATCATTACCGTTGGTCGTGTAGCGAATTGTCGCTCCGCTTGTTGCACTGCTGATCGTTACATCCTGAGCAGCGGAAAAATCTCCGCCATCGGGACTGAACGCCGGCAGGTTCACAGTAGCGACACCTAACACCTGCACAGGACTCAGCCGAAACGTGGTCGTGCCATCACCAAGCTGTCCCGCCCTGTTGTCGCCCCACGCTCTCAATGTGCCATCAGTGAGCAGCGCGAGATTGTGTCGATACCCAGCAGAAATCGCCTGCACATTTGACAGGCCAACTACTTGTCCGGGCGTAGCAGAACAGCACGACGCCGTGTACCCAAGTTGGAAAGAATTGTTATCTCCGAAGGTCCAAACAGTTCCATCGTTGCGCAGTACAGCGCTGTGAATACCCCCGCCGCTCACCGTAGTGGATTGAGATATTCCATTCACCTGTAACGGTGTTGGGTGAGGATTAAAGTCAG
Organism: Acidobacteriota bacterium; assembly: GCA_046726175.1. Lineage (GTDB taxonomy): Bacteria > Acidobacteriota > Blastocatellia > Pyrinomonadales > Pyrinomonadaceae > PSRF01. The sequence goes on along the minus strand of JBKPAC010000017.1, from coordinate 25,151 downwards.
CGGTTGGCAAACCAATCTGCAAGTGAAAATTGTCGCCCCACGCCCAGACCGTGCCGTCGTTGCGAATTGCCAGACTGTGATCAGCACTCCCCGGTGCGCCTCCGGCACCAATTGCAGTAACTCCGGTTAGATTAATGACCTGCACAGGAGCCGGTCGGAAGTTATTGGTGCCGTCACCGAGTTGTCCGTTTCCATTCGAACCCCACGCCCAGATCGTGCCGTCGGACTTAAGAGCCAGAGTGTGATCACCTTTGACGGAGATCTTTGTGATGTTTGATAAACCAGTCACTTGAACCGGCACGCTGCTATTGGAAGAGGCGTTGGTGCCGAGAGCATAGGCAACTCCCCAGGTCCACACTGTTCCATCATTCTTGAGCGCAGCACTATGGAAGTTGCCGGTACCGACGGCGATTACGCCAGTCAACCCACTCACTGGTACTGGCGTTAATCGTTCCGTAGTGCTTCCGTCACCAAGTTGGCCGGTACCGTTGTTTCCCCACGCTCGCACTGTTCCATCACTAAGGTTCGCCAGCGTGAAGCCGTTACCCGTTGCAACTCCGACTACGTTAGAGAGCCCGTTGACCTGTGACGGAGTAGCGACGCCGTTTTTAGTACCGTCGCCTAACTGGCCCGATCCGTTCTGCCCCCACACCCACAGCGTTCCGTCGTTTTTCACCGCGGCGCTGTAGTCGACACCTGCTGAGATCGCGACTACTCCGCCGAATGACGCGTTCTGAACGACTCCTGTAATTCGCGTAGCCGAGTTATTCGCGGTGTTGTTGTCCGGAAGACCGCCTGTGATGTTCGCAGTGTTGACGAGATTGGTCGCCGGCGGCGCAGTCACCTGGACGACAATCGTCACTGACACAGTAGACGTGAAACCTATCAACGTACCGATGTTCGCCGTGACCGTTCCAGTTGAGCCTACCGGTGGCCCACTGCATGAACCCTGACCGCTAACGCAAGAAACGAATGTAGCGCCCGCTGGCAAATTGTTAGTCACGACTACGTTCGGTGCATCCTCGGGTCCGTTGTTGTGAGCAAGTACTGTATAGGTCAGGTTCTGCCCCGTAACCACAAATTCGGCGCTCGTGTTAATTCGCACATCAAGATCCGCGGAAGGTGCTGGCGGAGGATTGCGCAAATCAAAACTTACAGCGGGCGCATTCGTAAGATCTATCAAAGCCAGTTCTGAAGTATGTGAGAGCACGGCGTAGCTGTCGGGATCTCCGCCGGAGATACCGACGACTGGAAATAGTTTTTGATTGCCGGCGCCGTAACGCGTCTGAATCGTGCCGTTGCGACGAAGCTCAATCTCAAAGTTCACCGGGTTCTCACCGCGACGTGTCCCGTCAGGTAACGGCGTATCGAAGGTCACGCCTTGCCAACGAAAAATGATGCGATCGGGATCCGGAGTGACGACGTAAACGTCATCTCCGGCGCGACGATCCGTGCGCAGGTCGTCCCACATTCCCGCAATCATCACGAACGCGTTCAAGCCGTCCAGGAAGCTGATTGAATCTGCGCCGATCTCTTCCGGTATCGGCGGGTTAGGATTCGTAGGTGGCAGCTGAAGATAAAGAGCGCCGTTGGTGGAGACCGTGATCGACGTGTAGACCTGATTGAAATAAGTGAATCTGAACGGAAGCGTGTAATTGAAGAGGTAGCGATCATCGCCACGAAGGTTAATCGGCGTACCTCCGGTGGAGAGAGCACCAGGTGCACCTTCAGTAACAATGTATGGATCGGCTAAGTCTTGCAAGATGGAAAAGCTAATCTGAGTAATCGGTCCTGCATTGCCGACATTGTCGATGGCTCGAATGGCAACGAAGCCGGTTGGGTGCCGATACGGAATGCGTACAACAGCAGATTCGCCTACACCGGGATTCGACGGGTGCGGAGGTACCAGGGCGCGAGCTTGTTCGAACTGGGCCGGTGAACTGATATCTGTATCGCTAAACCGCAATTCATAAGCAGAGACGCGGCCCGAGTTCTGATCCTCACCCGGCGCCGTCCACAGCAAAGTTAACGTGCGGCCTGATTGCGAACCAATCCTGAAATCGCCGATGCCTGCAGGAACTGTCACATCATTCTCAACGGCGTTCTGCAATGAACCTAAAGCGTTCAGACGACGTCCCGAAACAGTCGATACAAAGTTCGAGTGTTCGTCACCCGCGTAAAGAATTGCCGAATGCAGGTGTGACAACGAGATTGATGGGTTCCTAACGTACGCCAGTGCGGCGACTCCGGAAACATAAGGCGCAGCAGCAGAGCTACCGCTGAAAGTGTCATACGTGTTATTTGGAGTCGTACTGAGAATGTCTGATCCAGGCGCCGCCAGATCTACTGAGCGCGATCCGAAATTGGTGAAGAATGCCAGCGCGTCTGCTTGAGTGGACGCTGCTACCGAGACGATGTTTGAGATGTTGTAGCTGGCTGGATACTCCGGGAACTTATCATTGTCGAGATGCTCGTTCCCCGCCGCAGCGACAAAAAGAATGCCCGAGCTCTTCAGTGCCTGGATAGCGTCAAACTCTGCCTGAGAGAAGTTGAACCCACCATAACTGTTGTTCAGTACCTGAATGTTCGCGCCCCGTGTACCGCCGGAGCTCACCCAGAGATCACGCATGAGTTTCGCGTAACTAAAGGCTCGCACGAGATCGGCAGTAGTTCCGCCATTTGGTCCAAGGAACTTCAATGACATCAGACTTACCTGCCAGTTGACTCCGGCAACGCCGATTCCGTTGTTGCCTCTCGCGCCGATGATGCCGGCTACGTGTGTGCCGTGTAAGTCGGTTTGATCTCCACCGCCGCCGGTTTGATAACCACCTGCGCCAGTTATGCCGTCGAACACCGTATTGTCGTTGTGTAAGAAGTCCCAACCATTCATGTCATCAACGAAACCATTACCATCATCGTCGATGCTGTTTCCCGCAATCTCGCCAGGATTTTGCCAGATGTTGCTTGTTAATTCCGGATGATTAATATCGATTCCTTCGTCAATAACACCAATGACTACGTTGTGATTACCCGTGGTGAGATCCCACGCTGGCTCGGCGTCGATATCCGCACCGGCAAAGCCTCCGGCCTGGCCGGTGTTTTTGAGCGCCCATTGCTCGTTGTAGCGAGGATCGTTTGGAGTTGCGTTTTTGTATCGCAGGAAATTGGGTTCGGCGAAGAGCACGTCCGCACGAGCTTTGAGGGCTTTTATCGTGGCGAAAGTGTCTGCCGGCGCAACACGAGCGAGCCGCAAATCTTCGATCATCTCTGGTCCACCGAGCCGTTCAAGCTGCAGCGTGATCTGCCTGCCTTCAGCTGAGATTTCAGAGTGTGTAACTTTTGCGAGGTTCGAACCCGTTCTTAGACCAACGAGAATCTCACCGGCCACGAAGTCAAGTTGCTTCTTTTGGGTGCTTCCCTGACGTTTTAAGCCGCTCTGTCTTGCCGCGCGAGAAAAGATTGGCACGAGAGCTACGGCGGCAATTAGCAGCGTAACGAGTAAGGTTCGACGAGCGGAGCGAGAGGGGGTTCTTTGCGTATTTTTCAAGGTTGAGTTTTGGTAACGCTTCTCCAGGTCAGATTAGCCAGACGGATTCATCCGTCGGAAAAGCAAGAGCCGTGAACGAAAGCTATCTAAGGTATTTGGCCGGTATCGTCGTCTCTGGGCCAGGGGAGATAGCAGAGCATTAGATATGCCAGAGTCGCGCCGGTATTTTACGGTGAATTCCCGAGAAAAGGAACGGCCCAATGTCAGATTCTTGCGCCAATCGGAGGAAAAATCTGCAGATTACCGATCCGCGGGTTACGGGCCGCAATCGTGATCAGTTCGAGTAACAGTTGGACCAAATCGATGTTGATATTCCGCTGACGTGAGGAAGGCGCAGACCATGCCGCGGAAGTTGCCAGGGACTTGAGTGTTCAGCACATTCAACCAGAAGTCATAGCCGGCTTGGTCCGGATCCCTCCTCAAGTAACCAAAGTACTGCATCAGCACAAACGCGCCGTTGTATTCACGCGTCTTGAACGTCGGAATCTCAATCACATCTAGCAACACCTGAGCTCGTGTCTTGCCGCTGTTGTTCATTGCGTCGATCTGCTGCTGCCTTTCAGTGGTGAACGGCGTCAGGTTGGCTTTATCGAACAGCGTGTTAACGAAATCTGTGTTCGATTGACCGTTCGGGTACAGGGCAAGAAACTCGGATCGCTGCACAAATGCGTTCGCGAAGTTGATCGTGCTCTGCGGCAGTCCCGGTCCGGCAACCAGCTGACTGCGATCTGCCATGAACTGCGTAAACAGCAGATTGGCCCGTGTTGGTCCACTCGGCAATGGTCCGAACGCCGCTCTGTGCATGCGGTACACCACGTAGCCAGTCTCTTGAAACTCCAGCTCAATGAAGAAAGCCGCCGACACATCGATCCGCCTGTTGTGAATGCATCGAGCATCGCTGCCGCACTGAGTTATTCCCGCCGTCCAATAATCCCATCCACCAGGATCAGGTTCACGGTTGAGAAAATCAAGATAATGCTGGCGAATGAAAACGCGTGGATCGTCGATGACGTTGGCAATGCCTGTGAAGATTGCGATGGAGATCGCGCTTGGAGAGATCCCAGTCCTGAAGGCTCTGGCCTTTAACGTCAGCGGCCTGTCAACGATCACTGATGCTCCGGAAACAATCACAGGGTCGGATTCGGTTGGATCGTTTCCATTCGTTGTGTAATGAATCGTCACTCCAGGGCTTCCGCAACCTACTGTGACATTAATTGGGAACGTAACAGTGCCACCCGGGTTACTGAATACCGGTGCGGCTAGCTTTGCGTCTTCAATTACCGTCACCGGACTGAGTCGCAACGTAGTGGTGTTGTCTCCCAAGCGGCCAAAGATATTGCTGCCCCATCCTTTGACGATTGTGCCGTTGGTCTGATCGCTAAGCAGCGCCAGGCTAAAATCGTTGCCTGCAACAACAGACATGACGTTGCTCAAACCTGTGACCTGATTCGGAGTCGGGTGTGGCGGAAATACTGGCCCAAAATCAGCACTGCCATTTCCAAGTTGACCGGCGCTGTTCTTGCCCCACGCCCACACTGTCCCGTCAGTCTTCAAAACTACGGTGTGAAAAGATCCTGCTGCGACAGAAGATGCCTGAAGACCAGTGATCTTTGTCGGTGTTGAGTGCGCATCATTGTCGCTCGTGCCGAGTCCCAACTCACCCCAGATATTCGAGCCCCAGGACCAGACACTCGAGTCATTCGCCAGCGCCATGATGTGACTGGCGCCGACCGAGATCGATCTTATTTGGGTTAAGCCGACCACTCGCGTAGGAGCATAGCGATGAGTAGTGGTGCCATCACCTACCTGACCTTTGAAGTTGCTGCCCCAACCCCAAACAGAACCATCACGACCGTCAATCACAAAAGAATTGTTGCCGCCGCCTGCAGCTACACCGGTAATGTTCGTCAGTCCGGGAACTTGCTGGGGCGTGGGATGCTTTTGAAAATCGAAGTCGCCTTTTCCAAGCTCTCCCTGCGCATTCGTTCCCCACGCCCACACGGTTCCATCTGATTTGACTGCCAGACAGTGCGCTCCACCTGCGGCGATCGCCACGACACCGTTTAGCCCTACCACCTGAATTGGCACACTACTGTTGCTTGCGTTAACCGAAATATTTGTACCGAGCTGGCCCCACTCGTTGGATCCCCAAGCCCAAACTGTTCCATCGCTCAGCAGCGCCAGTGAAGAGTTGTTTCCGGCCGCGACGGCGGTGACGGAGATCAGGTCTTTAGCCTGAACTGCGTAGTTCTTGTTGGTCGTAGTGCCATCGCCATTCGCGCCATTGACCCCATGTCCCCAACCCCACGCGGTACGTTCCCGGAGTGCGACGGTGTGAGCACAGTCACCGCAGGAAGCGATGTTGGTTGCGCCGCCAAACGGAATTGTGTTTAGCAGGTCACCAACAAGGAGCGACCCTACGCTGAGGGTGCTCGTTGGAACGTCAGGTCGAGAGCAGGAGAGTACAGCGGTTGCGAAAACGGAGATCCCAGAGCTTGCTGTAACAGTGGTTATGATCCGAACCTGCGTCTGAGTCCGAGATGGCATGTCCCCGAGCGTTGCGTGGACTAGGCCACCATCGCTTCCCGGTGGTGGTCCCTGGCAAGTCACAGCTCCGGTACATGAGACGAAAGTCTGACCTGTCGACAGTGTTACATCTAAAACAGTCCCGGGCGCAACTGATGGCCCATCATTGGCTGCGATTGCGGTGTAAGGAAGCTGCTCGCCCCGAATCACGGAGGGGTTCGTCGTGAACGAGGCTAGACGCAACTGCGGAGCGGGAGGCAAACGAAGCCGATAGGTTATGGTCGGCGCATTTGTGAGGTCCTTCAGTACCGACTCGGAACTGTGTGATTGGATTAGATAGCCATCGGGCCCGGCGGAGATTCCAACTGTTGGAAAAAGTTTCTGATTGCCATCGCCATAACGACTGACGATAGTTCCGTCGCGATTAATTTCGATCTCGAAGTTCACGGGGTTTTCGCCGCGAGTTACTCCTGGACCGATTGGCGTGTCGTATGTCACGGCCTGCCATCGGAAAATCACTCGATCTGGATCGGGCGTCACAACGTACACATCATCACCCGGCCGCCTGTCCGTTCTCAGATCGTCCCATAAACCGGCTATCACAAATGACTGGTTGAAAACGCTGAAGAAGGTCGCCTCACCAGGATAATCACCAATTGGCTCGGCCAGAGGATGAGTGAAATTGAACCGGATTGACCCATTCGTCGAAACATCGACGTGGGTTATTTGCTGCTGATGATGAAAGAAATTCAGTGTGAACCCTAGTGCATAACTTCGGAAAAGATCATCGCCCTGCAAGCCAAGCGGTGTGCCACCTGTTGAGAGCGGAGCAGGCGCACTTTGGCTGACGATGTAAGGATCTGCGTAGTTCAATTCCCACGATACCGGCACGCTGGCGATCGGCCCCTTGTTGCCAACGTTGTCGAGTGCTCGCACACCAAAAAAGCCTGAGGGGTGTTGAAAAGGAATCGGAAGGCCAATCCTTTCAGCTGTGCCCGGACTTCCGGGAAACATTCGCGTCAACGTGCGCGCTTGATCGAACGCCGCAGGATCATTGAGCGGAGTGTCTGAAAACTTGATCTCATAAAAAGATGCCTGTCCTGCGTTTCCATCATCACCGGGAGCGGTCCAATTCAGAATAACTAGCTGCCGATTCTGAAAACCGATGACCAGGTCAGTGATCGCTGCTGGTGGAGTTGTGTCATTCTCGGCAAGCGCCTGTTGTGTTCGAAACAGGTTTAGGCGTTTGCCGCTTAACGAGTATTGATTGTCGATCTGATCGCCGTTGAACATGAGCGCAGCCCGGAGCGTCTCCATTGAAACGTTTGGGTTCGTCACATACAAGAGAGCTGCGGCTCCGGCGACGTGAGGTGAAGCCATCGACGTTCCACTCGCAAAGAAGTAAGTATTCAAAGGCGTCGTGCTCAGAATTCCAACACCGGGCGCCGACAACTCAACCGAATTACCAAAGTTTGTGAACGGCGCGATGCCGTCGCGCCGATCCGTTGCGCCAACTGCGATCACATTGGCTGCCGAGTAAGCGGCCGGATATTGAGGTACAAGGTCATTATTCAGATGTTCATTTCCGGCGGACGCGACAAAGAGAATATTTGACGAAGCAAGAGCATTGATGGCGTCGAGTTCGGCTTGAGAGAAGTCGTAACCGCCGTAACTGTTATTAAGAACGCGAATATTGGCGCCTCGCGTTCCACCCGAACTCGCCCAAAGATCTCGCATCATTTTCGCGTAACTAAGCGCTCGAAGAAGATCCGACGTCTTGCCGCCATCGGCTCCGAGAAACTTCAACGACATAAGGCTTACTTGCCAATTCACGCCAACCACACCGACTCCGTTGTTTCCAACCGCGCCGATTGTTCCAGCTACGTGTGTTCCGTGATCATCGACCTCGAGTGCATAGTCGTCTGGAGGAGGGTAAGTCGAAAGCGCATAGTCAAACACCGTGTTATCGTTGTGCACAAAATCCCATCCGTTGACATCGTCGACGAAGCCGTTGTTGTCATCATCGACACCATTGCCGGCCACGTCAGCTGGATTTCGCCAGACGTTGTCGCGCAGATCCTCGTGATTGATATCGATGCCCTCGTCGATTACTCCCACAACGATACTGCGGCTACCGGTAGTTGCGTTCCACGCTTGTTCAGCTTTTATGTCACGGTCCGGTGTTCCGCCGTTTTGCCCTGTGTTTTTAAGAGCCCATTGGTCTGCATAACGTGGGTCGTTAGGAGTGACATCTTTCCGCCGAATGAAATTGGGTTCCGCGTAGATAACATCGGGACGTGCACGTAACGCGTTGATTGCAGCAACGGTATCGTCAGCGGCGACTCGAGCCAGGCGCAGGCCTTCAACAATCTCCGTACCATCGAGACGTTCTATTTGAACGGGAATCTGTCGCCGGTTTTCAGCTAAGAGAATTTCTGACCGCGAGGTTCTTACGGGTTCAGCATGCTTTCGAAACCGAACCAGTATTTCACCCGGCGAGTAATGCGCTGAGGCTTTCCTGTTATTCGGCTGTCTTCGAAAAGTGATTTCCTGTAGTGCTGCTCGTGTAAGGTTAGGCAGCAGAATCGCCAATACGCCACATACTACGGCGAGAATGCCGAGACGGAAGATTAGAGAATTTAGCTTTACTGTGTTTCTCAAGACTGCCGGGAATCGTGATGGAACTCTGGAAAAGGTCCGAGGTATTTAGGACCGGTAGACACGTCTTATATACATCCAAAAGGTCTTCGGGGGCAAAGTAACATCGCAGATGCCGCATCTATTAAGGACCAGGACAGTTCGAACTAATCCTAATTTCACTGGGAGCGCGGGCGTCTCGCCCGCCGTTCGCGTCGACAATCAGCACACAGCGGGCGAGACGCTCGCTCTCCCAGTGAAATTAGGACACTACGGTTCAAACCCTGCCAATTTCAGTGTTTTCGGCTTTTCTGTTAGAGTTTGGATTGAATGTCCGGAGGACGTTTTTTGGCCGATTCGTTTTTGACAGGAATAGATTGATGAAAAGTATTCTTCGCATGTCCGGCGGTCTGTTTAGCGTCGCTGCCTTCCTTCTCCTCAGCTTTGCCTCGAATGCGATGGCCCAGAGCGCTGATGTCGTGATGGTGCTTCCGTTCGAGAACACCTCGAATAAGCCTGAGTACAACTGGGTTGGTGAAAGCTTCGCCGATTCTATTGCCGACCTGCTGGCGAAACCGGGCCTGATTGTCGTCTCAAACGATGAGCGCGAGTTGGCGTATCAGCGTCTGCGGCTGCCCGAAACCGTAATCCCTTCACGCGCTACGGCAATCAAACTCGGGCGCGAAGCCAAAGCAACGATGATCGTCATTGGAAGTTACTCCGTGACGCCACCACCCCAGGACGTGAAAGCCGAAAAAGAAAAATCGGCGCCGGAGGCCTATGTGCAAGTAACGGCGCGAGTCATCAAGATCAATGAGGGCCGAACGCTCGGCGAGGTGATCGAGGGCGGCTGGGCTACGCGGCAGTTCGACTTCGGGGGTCCGCTCACGACCCTGCAGAACATTCATGGCCGGCTTGCTTATCAGATCCTGTATCAACGCGAAAAGACACTGCCCTACTCACAGAATCAAATCGTTCAGGAAGCTACAAAGATTCCGCAGAAGGCTTTCGAACCGTACGTCAAAGGCGTGCAGCTCAGCGAACGAGATCCGCGGCGAGCCAATTATCTTAAAAATGCGATGAAGTTCTACGCGGATGTGAACGGCGGTGCGGTCTATCCGCAAGCAGCTTACGAGCTTGGCCGGTTCTACATGGCCGAAGGCAAGTGGAAAGACGCAACGGAGTATTTCAGCAAGCTGCAGAAGCGCGACCCTCATTTTGTCGAAGCCACCTTTTACGCCGCGCTCGGTTACTCAAAACTCGGTGAGTATTCGAAAGCGTTGGCGGCGTTGGTTCCCTTGTCTGCTGATGTGCCGCTAATCGGTGTCTATAACAATGCTGGAGCAGCTTCAATTGAGGCTGCCCGTAATGAAAAGAACGACGCGGAAAGGTCGCGGCTGTTATCTCAGGGTTCGCAGCTGCTGGCTCGCGCTGCCAAATCGTCATCGGATGATCAGATGGTGCTTTTCAACTATGCCTACGCCCTTTTCCTGGCAGGCAAATATGCTGAAGCTGCTAATCAGCTCCGTCCGGTGATCACTTCGAATCCACGGGACGGTCAGGCTTACTTCCTGTTCGCAAAATCTCTCGAGAGGATCGGTAACACCGAGGCGGCCACAGCTGCCGACGATCAAGCTCGACGTTATCTCCAGCACTCTTATGCCAAGTGGCAAACTGACTGGCAAAAGTCACAATCAACTGCCGGCGTTACAGTACGGCTGCGGGATGTTTTGAACCGCGACGACGTTGCGGATCTCACGCGCCAGACCGCAATTGCCGCTAATGCCGATCAGAATGGATCTCAAACTCAGGACCTGCTGGCCAAAGTACGTGAGCTTTATCAGGCGGGACGCGACGACGAAGCATTACCCGAACTTCATCGCGTGGTGATGATCGAGCCAACAAATGCTGAAGCGTATCTTCTTAGCGGTCGAATCAACCTACGTCGCGGCGATCAGGAAGCGGCGATCGCAGCGTTGAAGACTTCGATCTTCTGGGATCCGAAGATGATTGACGCGCACATTCTACTCGGTCGGATCTTTCTCGAGCGAGGCGATCGTTCTGAGGCTGCGAAATACGCTACAAGCGCGATCAACATCAATCCTGAAAACCAGGAAGCGATTGCTCTACAGCGACAAGTGACAATGGGAAAGAACTAGTTAAGACAAGTGACCCGATTCTGGCACACAACGTGCTCTAAGGAGGGACGGCACGCACGGAAACACAGAACATTAACCGTGCCCCCGCCGCCAACAAGCCTCTGAGCGCCGCCTGCCGCTGCGCCAGCCTCCCGCCGAGCATCCCTTCAGTGGTTCCCCCCGAAACGTGAACCCAGTCAAAAATGACTGGGTTCTCCCGCATTTTAAAGGCCGGTTTAGCCTCCAGAAAACGTTCCACTTCGCATCCTGCATTCAAAAAAGTTTCGATCCTGAAACTTCGTAGACCAGATCCTGGAGACGGAATTTGTCACCTCCACGGTGACGTTTTCTGTCGAAATCGGGACTCTTCGTAGCCCATTTCGTTGTTGCCGATGCGCAACTAGGTGAAGAGCAAAAATATTTTTTGCAGCCTCAGCGATACCGTGGTTTAGGCCTCAAAGTGCTAAACTCGGCCGGAATGCAGGACGCTTTTTCTTCTGTAGCCCGCGGGCGACACCCCATATTCGGATTTGTAGCCTCAAGGGTGCGCGTCGAAGCCCCAACCGTTACAGATTGGGCCGCAGCCGTTTTATCCGTCCTTCTGCTTGTATTGTCTTTTCCTGACTTTGGCTTCTGGCCGGCAGCCTGGTTTGGGCTCGTTCCTTTATTAATAGTAGTCGCGAGATGTCCTGCCCCGGGTAGGGCCTTCCTTCTGGGTTGGCTCACCGGTAGTGTGTTCTTCTACGCCACCTGTCACTGGCTCACCTATTCGATGATCAACTACGGACGGTTGCCGGGCTGGCTCGCGTATCTACTCCTCGTTCCGGGCGCGCTCATCCTTGGACTGTTTCCAGGAATCTTCACACTGGTCCTGGCCCAAGCAGTCAGAAGCTGGAAGCACAAGGCACTATTCCTGGCTGCCTTCGTGTGGGTGTTCCTGGAATGGTCCAGGTTAGAGGTGACAGGTCAACTCTGGAACGCGCTAGGTTACTCGCAAGCTTTCCAACCAGCGTTGATTCAACCAGCGCGCTGGGGTGGCGTCTACGCGATCAGCTTCCTCATCCTCATCGTCAACGCTGCGGTGGCCTTCCTGATTCTGAATCGCCAACGCCGAGCCATGGCCATCTCTTTCGGAGTGATTGCATGCGTGGTTGTCGTGCTTTACGTCGCAAAGGTAACCTCACCAGTGGACAACTCGACGCAGCACCCAGGAGTGCTGTCTGTTGTAGCAATCCAACCAAACGTTCCGATGGCAGCCATGCCACCATCGGAGTTCGAGCAACTGACATCGATGCACTTCGCCGAGAGCGCGAGAGCACTTGAGTCGGTGCCCTTAGACCACCCACGCATCGTCATCTGGCCCGAGTCGCCGATGACCTTCACATATGGAACTGATCCCAAACTTCAAGAACTGTTTAAGCAGTTCACGACGCAGCATCACACGTCGCTGCTCTTCAACTCGCAGGAGCTCGCTCCGAATGGGGGTCTCTATAACTCGGCTATTCTTGTAAATGATGAAGGTCGCGAGATCTCTCAATATGATAAGATTCGGCTGATGCCATTTGGCGAATACGTCCCGTTGCCCCAGTGGGTACCGGGCGCTTCTTTGATAAGAGCTATTGTCGGAGACTTTACGCCGGGCGATAAATACACGTTGATGCCCGTCGGATCGATCCACGCCGGAGTGTTCATTTGCATCGAGGCGGCTTATCCATGGGTCGCGCGAAACTTCGCTAGCCAGGGTGCGCTGTTGCTGATCAATATCTCGAACGATGGCTATTTGGGTCCGACAGCAGTCATGCGTCAGCACCTCTCCAACGCAGTTTTTCGTGCTGTCGAGAATGGCTTGCCTCTGCTCCGAGTAACAAACACCGGAATTAGCGGTTACATCACAGCAGCGGGCGAACTGCGAGATGAAACGGCGGGCTTTCAGAGAGCGACGCGGATCTGGAAAATCGATCGCTGGGAGAGTCGGACAACTTTTTATACAAGGCATCCCAACACACTCGTTGTGTTGAGTGCGGTGATAACAGTTCTCATATTTGCCCTAACGCTACGAGGAATTAAGAAAGAAACAAGAGGTTAAGATGCTCGATACACTGTCAATTCAGGATCTAAAAACTTCGTACGAGGATCTGCGCCAGCGCGTGGATCAGCTCGGGAGGTTTCTTTGATGTCAACGCCAAGCGAGAAGAACTAGAACAGATTGAGAGCCAGGCTTCTGCTCCGGGTTTTTGGGACGACCAGGAAGCAGCGCAGAAACTGCTGCAGGAGCGAAGCCGGTTAGAAAGGAAGATCGAACGACAGGAAAAGTTCCAGTCTCAAATAGACGATGCCGCGGTGCTTTTTGAGTTCGCCGAACAAGACGAAGAGTCGATGAAGGAGCTCGGGTCGCTGATCCAGCAACTCGAGCACGACTTGAATCAGGCTGAAACAGAGATGTTGCTGGCTGGTGACAATGACCAGCTTAACGCTATCTGCACGATTCACCCCGGCGCGGGCGGTACGGAGTCTCAGGACTGGGCCGAAATGCTTTTGCGAATGTACTTGAAGTGGGCTGAGCAGCGCGGATTCAAGACTGAAATCCTGGACTACCAGCCCGGCGAAGAGGCTGGACTCAAGAGCGTTACCTTTCGTGTAGAAGGCGAATACGCTTACGGACTGCTCGCCGCTGAAGCAGGCGTCCATCGTCTCGTGCGAATCTCACCCTTTGATCAAGCAGCTCGTCGCCATACTTCGTTCGCCTCACTCTTTGTCTATCCGGAAATCGACGAGAACATCGAGGTTGAAATCAATGAGCGAGACTTGCGCGTCGATACTTACCGTTCAACCGGCGCCGGCGGTCAACATATCAACACCACCGACTCAGCAGTCCGAATAACTCACCTTCCGACCGGAATCGTGGTGCAGTGTCAAAATCAACGCTCGCAGCACCAGAACCGGGCTGTCGCGATGCAGGTTTTGCGATCGCGTCTTTACGAATTGGAGCTCGAGAAACGACGCACGGAAACAGCCGAGCTCGAAGCGAACAAGGCAGACATCTCTTTCGGCTCTCAGATTCGAAACTACGTGCTTGCACCCTATCGTCTTGTGAAAGACGCTCGTACAAAACTGGAACGGGGAAATGTCGACGCAGTACTCGACGGGGATATCGACGATTTTATTAAAGCCTACTTGTTAGCTCGAAAGGCCGCTTAGATGTAGTGGCGAAGGAGTTGAAAGAGAGTGATGATTGTGCGCAGTGCCGTTTTGGTTTGCCTCCTATCTGCGGCGTGTCAGGCTCAAAGTCTTTTCCGAAATGGCGACGCCTTCAGAGGTGCTGTGCACGCCGTCCGCTCTGAACGAGTCATGATTGTTAAGGAGGGATCCTCATTTGTCGAAGGGCCCAGCATACTTTTCCAGGAAAAGAAGTACTCTCCTGACGGACGTACGAGCGAAACTGTTTCCTACACACCAACGGGCGGCATTCGGGAGAAACGCACCGACAGATACACCGCGGATGGCCACCTTTTGACTTATGAAATCCAGAATGGTTCCGGCGAGGTGATTCAGCGCTCGGTGTACACGTATGACGATAAAGGCTGGCAGTTGTCCGAAACTAAGTATGACGGCGACGGTGCAGTGATAGATAAGAAATTTACTCAACCCACGCTTTCCGAAGGCCGGCTGACTTCAACGCTTACTACCAATCAAAGCGGGCGAGTTGTCGAGTCAGCAGTAAACAACAAAGACTCCGCTGGAACATCAACATGGGATCGCCAGCTCCCAGATGGTGGTCGTGAGGTCTCTGTATACTCACGCTTTGTCAACGGCAAGAAGCACGATGAGCAGTTCCTGTATAACCCGGACGGCTCGCTCAAAAACAAGATGGTAACTGACGTTTTCGACAACGGAGCACGATTCGAAACAAGCATCTACGACGGCTCTGGGAAGCTGCAGTCGAAAGCCGCTAAAACCAGGGAACACGATTCACAGGGAAACTTAATCAAGCTATCAGAGTTTAGATGGAACACCGAAGCCAATAACTGGGAGCCCGTCTCAATCAGCTATAACAAGATCGCTTATTACCAATAGCGATCCTGTTTTTCACATGGAGATGCTTTGATGGCAACTGCACAGCTTGAAGAGAAGCCGCGCATCATTACGCCTGGCAACAGTCGTCGCAACGAGATTGTTGCCATCCTTTTTCTGGCGTTAGGTCTGCTGCTGACGTTGTGTCTCGTCTCTGCCGCCTTTTACCCGAACGATCCATCATGGAATTCAACGGGGCAAGCAGAGACACACAACTGGGCCGGTTCCATTGGCGCGAGCGTCGCCGCCGCCCTCTTTCAAGGTATCGGACTAGCTTCGTTCTTATTGCCGGCACTGCTACTGGCATCGTCTTGGCGCCGGTTCCGCACCAGCAGTATCCATGCACCATGGTCCCGAGTTATCGGGCTCGCGGCCCTGGTGCTTGCATCGTCAGCCTTGTTAGCTATCTCAGGACTGCATCCTCTGTTCGATCTGAGCGTTCAACCGGGAGGACTGATCGGCACCATCATCGCACGCCTACTGACAGGCGGCTTGAACAAGGTCGGAGCAACAGTTCTGCTCGTAGCCATCGCTGCAACTTCACTATTACTCGCTACAAACTTCTCCTTTATTGCTGCATACGAAACTATTATTAATACAGCGAGCACGCGATTCGCTTTTTTACGAGTGGTACCAGCACGTTTGCGTACCTGGTGGGCAGCACGTCGTGAACAAGCTCGGTTGCGAAAGGAAAAGAAGCTGGCGCTCAAAGCTGAGCGGCACGCAGCGCGCTCAATAATCACAGATCGCAGTCTATCGCCGGCTGATCGAGTGGCAGAGTTCATGAAGGCCGAGCCGGCGCAACAAGTCTCGGCTACTGTAACTCCGAGAATTGAAGCTTCGATTGAACCGGTGATCGCATCCACCGCTTCCGCTCTCGCAGCAACTGCAGTAGCCGGTGCAGCGCCGCAACCAGCCACTGTTGTCGAGAGTCGCTTCGGACGCCGTTCGATATTTCCTACAGGCGCAGCTATCGTCGACGACGAAGCCGAAGTTGAAAACATGGTCAAAGGCGCTTCCGTGCATCGAACGGCACCGGAAGCTCCAGCAGCAGGGAAACTTCCCTTTGACGGCTCGCGACGAGTTTCTTACAGCGATTACAGTTTGCCGCCCATTGAGTTTTTGAACGAGGCTCCACCGCACAGCGAACAAGCAGATGCTGAACTCCTTAGTCTCGCAACTCGCCTCGCCGAAAAGTGCAAAGAATTTAATGTCACTGGTCAGATCAAACACATCTGTCCAGGCCCCGTGGTTACCACGTACGAGTTCAAACCTGACCCAGGAGTGAAGTACTCGAGAGTGGTTTCACTTGTTGATGATCTTTGCCTGGCGCTCAAGGCCGAGTCGATTCGCATTGATCGAATGCCCGGCAAGCCGCACGTCGGCATTGAGGTACCGAATCCTCGCCGCGAAACAATTTTCCTGCGCGAGGTAATTGAGTCGCGAGCATTCAGCGAATCAGGTTCCAAGCTGACAATCGCTCTTGGTAAGACGATTGACGGGCTGAACTACATAGCGGACCTGGCGAAGATGCCTCATCTGCTGATTGCCGGAACAACCGGAGCCGGAAAATCCGTCGGGGTAAATGCTCTGATCGTATCGATTCTTTATCGAGCTCGTCCCGACGAGGTTAAGTTCATCCTTATCGACCCCAAACGGCTCGAGCTCGGTCTCTATGAGGACATCCCTCACCTGGCAACGCCGATCATCACCGATCCGAAACCCGCCGCGCGTTCGTTGAAGTGGGCCGTTGCTGAGATGGAAAGACGCTATCGCGAACTGGCCGGCTGGGGTGTGCGCAACATCGACGGCTTCAACACCGAAATCATGCGCCGGAATCTGGTCCAGGAGTATGACGAAAACGGGGATCCATGGAAGCCTCTCCCGTACATTGTGATCATTATCGATGAGCTTGCCGACCTGATGATCACTTCCGGACGGGAAGTTGAAGAGGCCATCACGCGCCTGGCGCAGATGGCACGTGCTGTGGGAATCCACCTGGTGCTCGCGACTCAGCGTCCCTCTGTCGATGTTATTACGGGACTTATCAAGGCAAACTTTCCTTGTCGGATTTCGTTCCGAGTATCGTCAAAAGTCGATTCACGCACGATTATCGACTCGAACGGAGCGGAGCATCTTCTCGGGCGGGGCGACATGTTGTTCCTGCCGCCTGGAAGCTCCCGACTCGTGCGAGTTCATGGTGCTTACATCGACGAGAACGAAATCAATCGCATTGTCCACCACATCAAGTCTCAGGGACCTCCGGCATACGACGAAACGATCACTCAGTCGGATGAGGAAGCGCTCGGGTTGGAAGAGACTAACGGCGAGCACGACGAGTTGTTTGAGGAGGCTTTGCGCATTTGCGTGGAGATGAAGAGAGCTTCGACCTCAGTACTGCAGCGGCGTTTGCGAATCGGATACGGCAGAGCGGCGGCAATCCTCGACATCATGGAGCGCGAAGGTTTGATTGGTCAGGCCGACGGCTCGAGACCACGCCCCGTTCTGGGTCGAGCGTATGAAATGGTCTCGCAATGGGATGAGGCTCAATAAGAATTGCGGATTGCGGATTGCGAATTGCGGATTGCGGGTTTAGATGTGGATTCAATCGGAAATCCGCAATTCGCAATCCGCAATTTTTTTGTGAAACATTTCCACGGACTTCTGTGGAAAAGTCTGTGGACAAATTGTGAGTACCTCCTGCAAATGTCAGCAAACTAAGGCTTTGAAGCGGATTGCACATGCGAGCGGCATGCGGATAAAGTCTTCACAAACACATGTTTGCATGCATG
Source organism: Acidobacteriota bacterium (assembly GCA_046726175.1). Taxonomy (GTDB): domain Bacteria; phylum Acidobacteriota; class Blastocatellia; order Pyrinomonadales; family Pyrinomonadaceae; genus PSRF01. Next base: position 7,440 of record JBKPAC010000017.1, on the reverse strand, counting down.
AGACGAGATTTCACTGCCTTGATGGGAATCGTTGAGTGCCGATCGTCGAACCGTAGAACTCGATGAACTCCGCAAGCACGCGCGGAAAATATTCAACTCAGCTTTGACCGCTGTCGATGCCCGCGAAGTAACCAGGCGCGCTTTAATCCTGGAAGACTCCACCCTCACAATCCTCAACCATCAATTTAATCTTGCAACTCAAAAAGTTTATGTCGTTGCCATTGGCAAGGCGGCGCTGTCTATGGCGACTGCGGTGAGCGAGCGTTTGCAGAATCAAATCACCGAGGGGGTGATTACCGCTGCGTTCGGTCGACGACATCAAGTGATTTTCCCGAGTGCCGCGTTTCCCGACCCTCGTCGATGGAAGTCGTTCTCAGGCGGTCATCCACTCCCAAACAATCAAAGCATTTTGGCGGGCTGGCAAACTTTTCAACTGTTGAAAAGAGCTAACGATGACCGGGCGCTCGTCATCTTTCTTGTCTCGGGTGGGGGTTCCGCAATGATCGAGTGGCCCCGCGATGATCGCATCACACTGGAAGATTTACGTGAAGCTAACCGCATACTGATTACCTCTGGAGCTACTATTTCTGAAATCAATGCTGTTCGCCGTAGGTTCTCGGCTGTAAAAGGTGGCGGACTCTCCGCGGCAGCGCCGGATACAGATCAGATAACCCTGATCGTGTCTGATACCAACGAAGGAGACTACGCCACAGTCGCGTCGGGACCATCACTCGAGCCTGCGAGCGACAACCCTTCTGCGGTCGACGTTCTTAATCGCTACGACCTGCTGGCAAAACTGCCGCCTTCGATAGTCGAAGCGGAAAAGACTGAGGACCGAGTGACGTCATCAGTTCAAGGCATAAGAGCTCACCAGGTGCTACTTAATAACAACACTGCTCTCGAGGCAGCAGCTAGACGCGCCGCTGAATTGGGCTACTCAGTTGAAATTGCCAAAGATATTGTCGAGCAACCCATAGCTGAAGGATGTGAGGAATTGATCGCACGGATTCAGCAAATGAAAGAAACGCGAGAAGGTCAACCGGTCTGTCTTCTTTCGGGAGGCGAGTTCGCATGTACCGTTCGCGGTAAGGGTGTGGGAGGTCGCAATCTTGAAACAGTCCTGCGTTGCGCCATGAAGATCTCACAATCTGGGATGGCACATGTAGTCGTGTTGAGTGCAGGTACCGATGGGATTGATGGAAACAGTCCAGCCGCAGGAGCCGTAGCTGATGAAACTTCTATTGCTCGAGCTAAAGAACTCGGTTTGGATCCGCAAGAGTTTCTCGATGAGAGTGACTCCTTCCGCTTCTTTCAACTGCTCGACTCTACGATCATGACCGACATCACAGGTACAAACGTTCGTGACGTCCGCATCCTGCTGGCAAACTAAACTCAGTACATAAACAAATTCACAGTAAGGAAGGGCGGTTTACCCCCGCTTACTTGGCATGTTGAAGATCTTGCAAGATGAGCGGGGGTGAACCGCCCTTCCTTACTGTGAATTTTCTCCAGTCTTGGTTTTTTTCGCCGCCATCGGTTTGTAGCCTTGACTCGCACTGCACCCAAGGCATATAAGGCTCAGTGGGCTTGCTTCTTCCTGTGGATAACACTCGCCCACCTTTCCAGAGTTTAGACACGGAGGTCCCGTATTCTTGTCAACACACGTCGAGTCGCAGACTGACTTTCCGCCGAACGTAAAGCCCACACTATCTCTTCAGGAGTTGATCGATCTCCTCCAAAGCCAGCAAGGCCCGCCTTCGCTCGAGCAGTTAAATGACTGGCTCGAACAAGCTGCGCTGACTGCTGAAGAGCTAAAGCCATACATCGGCTTCAAGGAAGCGAACTACTGGCGGCACCGCGTGTGTAGAAACGAATTCGTCGAGATGCTCGTGTTGTGCTGGGGACCTGGTCATCGCACTCCGATTCACGATCACAATGGTTCCCATGGGGCCGTAAAGGTATTCGACGGAATTCTCTGGGAGACTACCTTCTCTTACGATTCAGAGCACGGGCTGAGCTACAAGGCCGCACGCGAGTGGCGCGCAGGCGACATCACCGGAGCTGGTGTTCCCGATATTCATCAGCTCGGCAATCCTGACGTCAGCGAACAGAAGCTGATCACCATCCACATTTACGCTCCGCCACTTGGAGTCTTGAAAACCTATAGAGCTGGAAGCAAGGTCATCGAGGCTTATACACCGGACGATTCGCAGTCCTAGGTTTTCAAAGTAATAGGTCATATAAGTCCTATTTTTCATCTACAAACCTCTGAACAATTAGATCGGTCCCATCAGTAGTGATCGTTATCGTGCCGCTCTCTCCGGTCGTCACTACCTCTGCTCCAGCCGTTTTCCACCTGTTCACCACTTCACTGTGAGGATGACCAAAGATGGAAGTCCGACCTACTGAAATGATCGCGAATTCGGGTCTGGTCGCCGCGACGAACGGTTCTACAGATGAAGTCCTGCTACCGTGATGAGCCACCTTCACGACGTCCACTTTCATATTCGGATAAGTATTCACAATTGCCGCTTCTGCACCGCTCTCGATGTCACCCGTGAGCAGAATCTGCCGCCTCCCATACTGAAGCCTCAGCACAAGCGAATCGTTGTTCTGAGAAGACGCAGCATTACTCGCGTCAGCAAGCGGCCATAGGACCGCTGCCGTGACGTTTCCGAACCGCAGGACATCACCTGCTCCCAGCAGAGTTAGCGGAATGCTTCTCGAGTTCAGCGTATCGGCAAATTTCTTGAATTCCGTATCTTCGGCGGGTGAGCGCGCCACCAAAGCCCCACGGACTGTAAAGTTGCGCGCTACATCGTTCAATCCGTCGATGTGATCAGCGTCGGCGTGCGTTGCGACTAAGTAGTCGACGGAATCCAATCCTCGCGACCAGAGAAAGTGTGACACGACTGCTTCACCAATGCTGCGGCGATCCGGGCCGGTCTCGTCTTCAGAAACTCCGCTCAACTGTTTTGAAAGGAAGCTCGGTCGTCCACCACCATCGACGAGCAAGGTCGTACCATCCGGCATCGTTACGAGCACCGAGTCACCCTGACCAACATCAAGGAAGCTGACGTGTAGTCGCCCGTCAGGTGATGTGGAGCTGAATGGGTGAAAGACGACCAGCAGCAGGAAAACAATCTGAATTCCAATCAACGCTGTCAGGGCGGTGCGCTTCGTAGGCGTTATCGTTGAAAAGCAGAAAGGATTCCATTTCCAGATGACAAGACAGATCGCGATCACGGGAACGAAGTAGACAACGTTGATTGCACTGAGCCTTCCCGAGTATCCGGGCAACCGAGTCGAAGCCAAACCAGATCGCGTGAATGGATCGACGCTGTGGACCATTAACCAATTCAGCAGGTCCGTCAATCCAATCAGTGGTGCAGCCGCCATCGTGCTAAGTTGCGCGAGCATCAACGCGGCCAAAGCGACGATGGCTTCAGCCGCCATAATGACACTCACGAAGATGTTCAGAAGAAGTGATGCCGGCGACAATCGATGAAAGTAGGCCACCAGGAACGGTAATAAAAATATCTGAACGCTAATCGACACTATTAGTGCCGCGAGAACGTATTGCGCGGGACGCTGCAAGCGATACCTTTCGAGCGCTGCTGCTACTGGCGATTTGAAAAGCTTGCAGCGGTAGACCGATTGACCCATTTGTCGCTGCCAATTGCGATCGCTCCAGAACAGGGCTTCGCACAGAGTACGCAACACCCGCGAACACATCGGCGGGTAAGGTGTCTCGCGCGTTGGTTGCCACGAGCCGACGGCCGCCATCTTCTGCAATAGTGGCCAGGCGAGCGCTACGATTGCCAGCACTGAAAGAAACGTGAGCTGAAACGAGGGATCGAAAAGATTACGAGGACGCCACACCAGCAGGAACAGTGCTGCACCGCCGAGCGCGTTGAGCGATGACGTTCGACGGAAGATCACAGGTGCCAGAGCGACGATGGTAAACATCGATGCGGCTCGGACCACTGAAGCTTCGGCGCCGACCGCAACCGTGTAGCCCCAAAGCACAAATGCGGAAGCCATGAACTGGAAACCTTTTCGTCTTGTAAACCTCCGCGAGATGGCCAATGTCACGGCGCCAATGAAACTGATGTGCAGGCCGCTGATAACGAGTACGTGAAATGTCCCTCCCGCGCGAAAGCGTTCAGCGACCGACGGAAGAAGGTTGTACCGGTTGCCGAGCAATGCAGCGTCGAGCACGCCGGCAGTTTGAGCCGAGAATCTGGAATCGATTTGCTGCTGCAACCTTGCGCGCCACGCATATAACCAGGCCAATGGCGGAAAGACGCTTTCATCACCCATTCTCTCAATGAACATCGGGCTCTTTATCAACCCAGTGGCGTCATAACCCTTTCGGTCCAGGTATTCCGTGCGCTGACTAACACCCGGATTCCGAAAACCATCCGCGCGGCGCAAAGTTGTAATCACACGCAAACGCGCGCCGTAGCGGAGTTCGTGGCGATCGTAGTCAGCTTTTGCAGTTTCTGATGGAACTGAGGCGATAAACGCGACTGTTCCGGATGTCGGCATGTCCCTGCCTTGGGACGAGATCAGACGAGCTCTCAATGAAAAGTACAGACCAGTGCGCGCAACATCGACTGGACCATCAACGACGCCTGTCAGTAGCACCGGACGATCAGAGGGGATGGCTCCTTCGTCGATCAATGTTTTCAGCTGCGTTGGCGCGACGGTTCGTTGTTCGATCGTTGCCAGACAACTACCAGAAACCAGGGTCGCCGCGGTCAAACAGAACCCCGCAATCTTGTGCCTGTGTATTGCTATCGCAACTATGGTAACGAGCGTAAACACGCCGCCGACAATGAGTAATGCGTTGGGGTGAATAGGATAACCGTGGATAATTAGGATGCCCGCAGATAGACCAACAGCAAGGTGCAATAAAGGATGACGAGCCAGTAACGGCCGGTGAGGAATGTTTTCCACGAGCTTGTGCGGAGTATAGCAGAGTTGTTCGTGTTAGTTCGTGGATCGTCCCTCGACTCGCCTGTAAAACGATCCACGAAAATACACGAAAAGGCAGACACGAATTAAGAACTCTTGCTGACTGCCGACTGCCTACTGCCTACTGCCGACTGCCTACTGCCGACTGCCTACCTGCCGCCTATCTCCTTTTGCACATTACCCTCGTTTCAGTTAGCATTCTTCTGCTTACCCCCGACGAGTGCTGAACCTTAAACCATCCCCCCAACAACCACAGGATTTTCGGAGCGCGTCGTCGCATACCGGAGTCTGTGCTTATGGAGAAAAGTGAAAATGACGATTGTTTATAAATCCCGACAGGTTCGCGTGTTTTCGGTCGTTTGCGGTCTGGCTCTGTTATTGGTGGGAACGTCTTTTGCACAAGCGCAACAAACAAGCAACACTCAGACACCAAAAGAATGGGCCACGAACATTCGCCCAGTCCCAAGCGGCTCCAAAATGAAGTTCAAGGGTGTTGTGATTCGTCGTGATGCCGACACCTTTACCATCCGCGATACAACTCGTACCGATTATCAAGTGCTCCTAACCGACAATTCGAGCATTAAGACGTATGGCGGATTTTTACGCAGTGGAAAGAGGTACGCCGTCACCGATATCCTGAAAGGACTGATTGTCGAAGTCGAGGGTCGCGGCAACACCGAGGGTCAGTTGGTCGCCGATAAAGTCCGGTTCAGAGAGTCTGATTTGAGAGCTGCGCAAACAACCGATGTTCGCGTTGGGCCAGTAGAAGAAAACCAACAGCGTATGGCGGGTCAGATGGACGAGCTTCAGGCAATAGCGGCTGAAGCCCGTACTGAAGCGGCAGCAGCAAACGAGCGCATCTCGGCTCTGGATGACTACGACGTTCAGCAAACCGTTACCGTGAACTTCAGAACGAACAGTGCGGTGCTGGATGCGGAAGCCAAACGGCAACTTGACGACTTGGCTGCGAAGACCACGGGCGCGAAAGCGTTTGTGATTGAGATTACCGGCCACACGGATTCGACTGGAAGTGTTGCGAAGAATTTTCGGCTGAGCCAGCAGCGCGCCGAGTCGGTTGTCCAGTACCTGGCGGTGAATCACAAGATTCCGCTACGCAGATTCATAACGCCGATGGGGTATGGCAAGACTGAGTCAGTAGCGGACAACACAACCGCCTCAGGACGCGCTCAAAACCGTCGCGTAGAAGTGAAGATGCTTATCAATCGTGGGATGGTACCGGCAGCTCGACGCTAAGCATCCAGATATAGATAAGATCAAATAGCGAGCAGAGTATCCCCAGCGTCAGAATCAGAAAACTGCCGCTGGGGAACCCACCACTTCCCAGTACTCCGAACAGAACAGTCGGAGCCAGAGTACCGATCCATTTATTAACGGCGATGATTAGACTCTGACCCTCACGCCCTCCTCGTCTAACAAACATGTGGATGAAGAGAACCGACATAAGAAGGTTCTGAAGAAACGCAGAATATCCCGCACCGACAGCAACCCCGAACTCCCGAATAAAGGCGTACTCAATGGCAAATGCCGTCAACAAACCAAGAGCACTCCAGATCAGAAAGCCATTTGGCGGAAGATTTCGAGAGAAATATTTGGGACCGTATTTGAAGTAGGTGTAGAGAATTCCCATATCGAATAAAAACCAAACGGCATTAATTATTGATTGCACACTCACGCCATTCCGAAACCCGAATACGGTGTGTAGAGATTCCCAAGCGAGATTCAACGCCAAAGCATAGAACGGGATCGCATAAGACTTATCTCTGAAGCCGATTCTAATGCCTTCAATGTAAACGACAGTCCAGCAAACACCGCTGATTACGGTTAGGACGAGTTTTAGATTGCCGAGGTCGCGCATATCAACGCAGCACAAAAATCCCACCAACTGCCAGTTGGTGGTTTGTTCAAGTCTCACCTACAGACAGGCGCGGTGAAAGATTTGCGAATTCCACGAACTGCCGTTGGTGGAATTTGTCGATCTTTTCACTTCACTTAACTAGATGGACCACCGTCTCGACGTGGTGAGTTTGCGGAAACATGTCGAAGCCCAGAATAGAATCAAGCCGGTAGCCGCCTTCCAACAACCACTTTAAATCCCGCGCCAAGGTGGCCGGGTCGCAGGATACATAACAGATACGTTGCGGATTTAGTTTTAGGATTCCCTGAATCGTTTTATGCTCTGCTCCCGTACGTGGAGGGTCCAACAAAAGAAAATCAACGTTTGAAATTCGATTCGCAGCTTGTCGCACCCAATCTTTCACCTTCTGGTTAACAATGCTTACGTTCTGCAGTCCGGCGTTTTTTAGGTTAAGCCGCACGTACTCGGAGGCGGTGCTGCTTAGTTCAACCGCGATGACCTTTGAAAACCTTCTCGCCAATGGAAGTGTGAAGAGACCCACCCCACTGTATAGATCCACAGCGTCCTGTCCGGAGGTCTCTGCA
>JBKPAC010000016.1:0-3300 GCA_046726175.1 Acidobacteriota bacterium | reverse complement strand
ACAGGATCAACCATACTCTTTGTCGGCCTCGCGGTAATTGGCATTCTGGTGCAAGCCGCGTCGTTCCGCAGAGGCAGAATCAGCTAACTCCAATCGCGATACGGATCGCTGATTTTTTGCTGACAAATCGTTAAGGCGACGCAAGAATGCGGGCATGAGCTCACCAAAGACTGGATTACGGGTCGCGAGCATCGTTTTCGCCCTTTTTGCGATCGGTCACCTCCTGCGACTGATCAATCATGCCCAAGTGATGGTCGGAACCCATCACATCTCAATGGGAATAAGCGTGATCGCTCTTATCGTTGCCGCCCTGCTGAGCATTTGGATGTGGCGCCTCTCATCAACCGGAGGAAGCTGACAAGTTTCCAATCGGCAAGCCCGCTGTGAGGTTCGGTTGTTACTAGTCATTCGGATTTCGTCCATTTCGTCGTCATTCGACATTCGTGCTTCGTCATTTTCTAATCCAATCCGCCGGGACATCTACAAAAGATCGATCTAGATCTGCGATGGAAGCGCACCCGAGCAGTTTGAGAGTCCGAGTAAGATCTGCGCGCAGGATTTCGATTGCTCGCCCAACCCCGGCTTCACCAGCGGCGCCGAGACCGTAGGCGTAGGCGCGTCCAACCAGCACGGCTCGAGCGCCAAGACACACCGCCTTGACGATATCGCTGCCGCGGCGAATGCCACCGTCAAGTAGCACCTCGATGCGGCCGCCCACCGCGGCTAAAACCTCGGGTAGCATCCGGAGAGTTGGCGCAACGCCATCGAGCTGTCGCCCGCCGTGATTGGACACAACCAGCGCATCCACTCCTGCCTCCACCGCACGTCGAGCATCTTCTCCCGTATGAACGCCTTTGATGATAATGGGACCGCTCCAGGCGTCGCGAATCCAGCGGAGATCTTGCCAGGTTACCACCGCCTGTTCCAACGCAGTCGTCACATCCGCATACAACATCGGTCCTTTTCCGGGAATCACGACGTTGGCAAACTTCATTAAACCGCCATCCGCCAAAAATGCCGCCAGCCAGCGAGGTTTTGTCAGGAGCTGATGTACGAACGGCAGCATCGGTGCAAGTTTGCGGGTCAACAGCTCTTTCGCCCCGTTTCGGAGATCGCGTTCTCGCAGTCCGGCCACGGCCGTATCGATCGTAACAACGAGCGCTGAAAAACCCGCCGTTCGCGCGCGTTCAATTGCCGCCAGCGCGCAGTCGCGGCCTCCGACCAAATAAAGTTGATACCAGACCGCTCCTTCCGACGCGGCTGCGACATCCTCCAGGGGGCAACCCGAGAGGGTCGAGAGTACATAGACGATACCGGCCCGGCCAGCGGCATGCGCGGCCGCTTCTTCGCCGCGTGGATACATGAGCCGACTGCTGCCGATGGGCGCGAGGAGCAACGGCATGGAGAGCGACGTGCCAATCACTGTCGTGCGCAGATCGCACACCGGCGTTGCCACCGCGCAACGCGGGCGAAGGATCACCGTCTCAAACGCGCGGCTGTTCGCACGCGATGTCTGTTCGGCCTCTGCGCCGCCGTCGATATAGTCAAATACAACCCGAGGCAGCCGACGTTTGGCTGCCCGACGCAAGTCTTCGATGTTGATTACGCGCGGCGCTTGAAGCGATCGAGCCTTGTCATGTTGAGCGGAGCGCCTGCCAAGCCGTAGCTTTATGCGAAGGTCTGGAAACATCTCTGACTATTGGTTTGGCGAGCAGGTTAAAGAAATGATCTGAGATTCTTCGCTCCGCTCAGAATGACAACAGGAATGAGTCCTAATGCCGAAAATGGCGGGCGCCGGTGAAGATCATCGCCATGTTGCGCTCGTTGGCGGCAGCAATTACGTCCTCGTCGCGAACTGAGCCGCCCGGTTGAATAGCACAGGTGGCGCCGGCATCCGCGGCGGCGATCAACCCATCTGGGAATGGAAAAAAGGCGTCGCTCGCGACGGCGCTGCCTTTGAGAGAAAACCCGGCTTCCTTCGCCTTCCAAATTGCGATCCGCGACGAATCCACACGCGACATCTGGCCAGCGCCGATGCCAAGCGTGCGATCGGCCCGGGCATAAACGATCGCATTCGATTTCACGTGTTTGACAACCCGCCATCCGAACAACATGGCATTCAACTCGGTTTTCGTTGGTCGCCTCTTGGTGACCACCTTCCGCGTGATTTTCCCCGCAATATCCGCGTCCTGGACCAGAATTCCGCCGCTAACCGAGCGAATATCGGTCGCCGATCTTGCTTCGATTGGCGAAGTCGTTAATCGAATGAGACGAAGATTCTTTTTCTTCTGCAAAATGCTGCGCGCCTCGGCATCAAAATCGGGCGCGATGATTACTTCACTGAAAATTTCACTAATCACTTTGGCCAGTGGCTCATCAAGTGGCCGGTTGCAAATGATGATCCCGCCAAAGGGCGCTTGCTTGTCGGTCGCGAACGCTTTGTCCCATGCCTTGCGAAGATTCGTGTCGGAACCGACTCCGCACGGATTCGTGTGTTTGAGAATTGCGACGGTTGGCTCCTGAAATTCGCCGATCAAGTTCGTGGCCGCTGTAATGTCGAGGATATTATTGAAGGAAAGTTCCTTGCCATGAAGTTTTTCGAAGTGTTTATCGAAATCGCCGTAGAAAGCGGCGCTTTGATGCGGATTTTCGCCATAACGCAACCGCATCACCAGCGGGACGGAAAGCGAAAAGGACGCATCTGTTGTCTGCTCCTTATTCAGGAAATTGGCGATCGCGCGATCGTATTCAGAAGTTTTAATGAACGCCTTGATGGCCAGGCGCTCGCGTAATTTCAGCGTCGTTTCACCGCTATTATCGCGCATGTTTTCAAGCACGGCATCGTAGTCGGCCGGATCGACCACCACCGTCACCGACTCATAATTTTTTGCCGCGCTGCGAAGCATTGATGGTCCGCCAATGTCGATGTTTTCGATTGCGGCTTCCAGGGTTACGTCCGGTTTGGCGATGGTCGCCTCGAAAGGATAAAGGTTGACCACCACGAGATCGATCGGCTCGAACCCGCATTCGCGCGCTTCCGCTTCATGTTTTGGATTGCCGCGCTTATAAAGAAGGCCACCGTGCACGCGCGGATGCAAAGTCTTAACCCGCCCTTCGAGCACCTCAGGAAAAGCGGTGAACTTTGAAATCTCGTGCACCGGAATCTTTTCCTTTCTTAGCAGCTCTGCTGTGCCGCCCGTGGAAATGATATCGACGCCCTGACTCTCAAGAGCTCGCGCGAATGAAGCGATCCCGGTTTTGTCGGAAACCGAAATGAGGGCGCGGGTGATTTTCATTTGG
>JBKPAC010000015.1:0-14053 GCA_046726175.1 Acidobacteriota bacterium | reverse complement strand
CCGATTCGCGGTTCTATGAAAGGGCTGTCAAGAGAAAAGTTCTACTCAAGCCGCCGAAAAGTTCTGGCAGCTAGCCCGTTCCTCTCGAGATCACACGAACGGTCGGCCATCGTGTCCTACCTTGTTTACCGCTTTTGTTTTTTGCTTTTGCTTTTGCCGATTTGAATAGCCGTATTCGTGGTCACTTCAAGCGTGCCAACCATGGTTCTATCTGCGACTCCGATCTGCCTAGCCGACCGGGCCTATGACTATTTCTGGTTATGCGTGGGGGCATATAGTAGCGTCTGGTCCTCGGCAGCGTAGTCGGGACATCCGCGATCTTGATACTCACCCACGACCCCTGTATCGGCCCAAAAGCATTTGGCGGTTTTAGCTGCGAGGTGTGACTGACAACCGCAGTCGAGCTCGAGAGTCTCTGTCGTAACTCTTACGTCGTTGCCAGTTTCATCCTGTCCACCTGAAACACTTCACCACGTTTCCAGAGACTCAAAGTCGTCGCTGCTATCTGTCTGGCGATCGTCAACCTGGCTAAAGCGGGATCCATTCCTCGTTTCACACGCACCTCATAGGCAGCGGCAAATGGTCCACTGTGACAGGCACTGGTGGCTGCGGTCTTGAAGACGCGCTTCAACAGATGATTGTGATTTCGGTTTAAGCCGCGCGTGGCTACCGGACGGCGACTGCGCCGCAACACTCCATTAACTACTTCCTGCTCCGCCGACGTACGCGTCACTACCGCCAGCCCTACATAATTCCAAAACTGGCGTTTGCTGCGAAAGCGATGCGGCGTACCTACCACCGCCAACAACTGCGCCACACTTACCGGTCCTAAGCGCGGCACACTCATTAACCAGGCATAAGCTGGTTGCCGGCCTGCTTCTCGCACCATTGCCACTTTCGCCCGCTGCCGCAACGGTCGCACTGCCGCCAACTGCTCGTATAAAGACTCCGCTCGGGCTCTCGCTCCTGGCTCCTGCAGCTTTCGCAGCCACTGCTCCCGCTGATCCTGTCGATAGATGTTGTGTCCCTTGCATTGGATCGCGCGGCCGCGATAGATCGCCTTCAAACGACTCATCACCCGCGTCGTGTCCTGCACTAAACATTCGTAGTTGCGCACCAACTCCTTCAGCACCCGCACTCCGTGATCCCGATGGTCCACGGCCTTCAACGTCCCGTTGCGGAGTAACTCCGCGAGCTTTTGCGCATCGATGCGATCACTCTTATTGCCTGCTGCCAGCAGTCGGTTCTGTCGTGGATCGCAAACTATCACTTCCCTCACTAACGGCTGCACCACATCATATAGCCATTGCGCCTGCGTCCCCTCTTCAAACGCTACGAACACTCTCCCTTTTAGTCGTTGCAGATAACTGCGCACCGCTGTCGCACTCGTCTTCAAACTGATCGCTTCATCTATTCTTCCAGCGCCATTCAGTACTACGATCACGATGCTTGCCTGATGCACATCCATCCCCACATAATACGTTTTCATAAGGGCTCTCCTTTGGCTACAACTTGAAGTCGTCGAACAACCTCAAGTTAGCACCACTGGGGCGCCCTTTCATATATATAGGTAGCGTCGGGTCACCTCTCCTCATCCTCAACTCTCGTCATGATGAGGTCAGTGCCGATTCGCGGAAGCGTCGGGTCCAACTCTCCATATCATCAACTCGCGTGACGATGAGGTCAGTACCGAGTCGCGGTAGCGTCGGGTCACCTCTCGCACATCGACATTGACAACGCAGGCAGTGGTCTGCAAGCATACTCGCCACAAAGAGTAAGATTTCCTCATCCTCATCATGTGGAACGACACCGATACTCCTCTTGCTTACTTCATTTCTTTCCGAAGTTACAGTACATGGCTGCATGGAGACAAACGTGGCTCTATCGACCGATTTCACAATCAATATGGGTCACCCTACATTCCTCCAAATCCTCGTTGGCTTCGTTACAACCAACAGCGGCTCAGGGCTAGGCCGTTGATTCTTAATGCGACGCAGCGTAGGGCGGTTGAAGCTGCAGTTAGAGAGACCTGCCACATTCGAAAGTGGACCTTAATGGCATTCAACGTTCGGACGAATCATGTCCACACAGTTGTGAATGCAAACCGTAGCTCCAAACTAGTTCTCAATGCCTTCAAAGCGAATGCGACGAGGCAGCTTAGGCAAGAAGGTCTTTGGCCTCACAACTTTAGTCCGTGGGCAGAGAGGGGTAGTAGACGAAAGCTGTGGAACGAACGTAGTGTCTCTCGAGCAATTGACTATGTGCTATACGGACAAGGTAATGACTTGCCCAACTTTGATGACTGACGACTTGTTAGTTGGACAAGACGGGGCCTACTCTACCGCGGTACTGACCTCATGGTCATGGGAGTTGATGATATGGAGAGTTGGACCCGACGCTACCGCGAATCGGTACTGACCTCATCGCCACGAGAGTTGATGATGAGGAGAGTTGACCCGACGCTACCGCGAATCGGTACTGACCTCATCGTCACGAGAGTTGATGATATGGAGAGTTGGACCCGACGCTACCGCGAATCGGCACTGACCTCATCGTGACGAGAGTTGAGGATGAGGAGAGGTGACCCGACGCTACCGCGAATCGGTACTGACCTCATCGCCACGAGAGTTGATGATGTTTAGAGGGTATGGTTAAGCGCAGTGGCATTGTCATCATGTTGGCACAGCTCGAACAGCCCGGTCTGATGCGTCCAAACAGCACTCTGGATCCTGAGGGCGGAGCCTGGGACGCGTACGTTTGGATCGATGACGCCGATGCGCTCTATGCCGAGTACAAGGCGAAAGGCGTAAGAATCGCCCGCGATATTTGTGACGAGCCGTACGGGTGCCGTGACTTTGACGTGGAAGACTGTAATGGCTATCGCTTGTGCTTTGGGCAGGACCTGGAAGAGGCATGAGATGACTGACTGTATCATCTGCCAGCTTTTATCCGGCAAGCTCGAAGTGAGCATGGTCCATCGCGACGACTGGTGCTCCGCGTTTATGGACATTCAGCCTATCAATCCTGGTCACATGCTCGTGGTTCCCAACAGGCACGCCGCTTGTTTGTCGGAACTGGAAGAAGAAGACGGTAAACAAATGTTTCGCGTCGCGCAGCGGCTCGCGTCAGTACTTCGCGATGGTGTGGTTAAGTGCGAAGGGATCAACTTTTTCCTGGCTGATGGCGAGGCCGCAGGTCAGGAAGTCTTCCATTTACATCTTCATGTCTTTCCCCGCTATGTTGGAGACGGCTTCCGGATTGTTTTTCCGCGGACGTACTCGCAAAAACCTGCCCGCAAGGAGCTGGATGAGCTGGCCGAGAAGATCAGAAATCATCGGCGGGAGTTATCAAAATGATGTTGGCATGTCTCCGTGAATCTACACAGGAGACCCTCCATGTTATTTGCGAACGTGTGTTTCCGAGTTAAAACAAAAGATGTTGTCGGGAAAGAGACATCTGTGCCATTCTAATATTGGCATTGGTCAGCTACGGAATTCCTCAGTTTGTTTCTGATGCCGGCTTAATGCTCAGTTAAGTCCCGACGTTAAAAATCCGAAACCAGCCCTTCGCGCCACAGTGCGCGACCTCATAAAAATCTTCGTAATCCACGTATGAACACCTGCCGAGAATGCCGGGAAGGTTAACCATGACTAAGCGAAAGAGCATTGGTTGGGCAATTTTCTTTGTCCTCACTATCATTCTGGCTTCGCAGGTGCCGCGTGCAATTAGTCACGCTTTTTATCTCACCGGCGTGAAATTCTATTTGTCAGGTCGATATTACGGCGCTGCCGCAGCGTTTGAGGGGAGCGTCTTTTTACGCCCCAGCTTTGCTCGAGGTTACGTCGAGCTTGGTTCTTCTTATCTGGGATTAGGCAAATATAAAGCAGCAGAGCGATCGTTCATTAAGGCGAGCAGCATACATGATGACTCGTGTGCAGCGTGCGGACTGGGGATGAGCTATTCCTATCAGCATAGGTACGACGAAGCCGGAAAGACATTTGCAAAGGCAATGAGGCTGAATCCAAATGACGTCTGTGCGTACAGTCAATCCGCCAGGATGTACTACGATCGGCAAAAATACGAAGACGCGATAGTCGCATTTAAGCAAACCATTCGGCTGCAACCCGATAAGTCGACTTACTTTCTTCTCGGGAACTCGTATGTTTGGCTAAAACAATATCAGGCAGGCGTTGAAGCGTATAAGGAAGCATTACGTTTGGATCCGAAATATGCGGCAGCACATCGTCAACTCGCCGTGGCATTCAACTACCTTGAGCGTAATGAGCAGGCCGTTGAGGAGTATAAGCGCGCGATAGACCTGAACCCGGAAGATGTCGATGCACATTGGGACCTCGGATTACTCTATGAGTCGATGAATAACAAGCAGGGAGTGGTGGGCCAGTATCGGGCCCTGCAAGAGATAGACACAGATGCCGCTGCTTCTCTTCTTGAGCGCTCTGCTTTATTGCAGGGCAGGGAAATAGGTAAGGAAAGACTCTATTTCATTCCAGTTGGTAACCTCGCGACCAGTACTCTTAACAACCTACTCAACTATTATCAACGGAAGTCCCGGCTGAGAGTCACCTGCACTCCACCAATTTCTTTGGATAGGCTCGCAGTCGACCATCATCGGCGCCAAGTGATCGCGGAAGAAGCGATTGAATTGATGAAACGCAAGCATCCGCAGCTGGCAGCGGATCCAAATGCCATTCTTATCGGAGTCACAGAAGAGGACATGTACATTCGTAAGAAGCAGTCGAAATTCGCTTTCAGTTATCGAACAGACGGCCACTTCGCGGTAGTCTCAAGCGCGCACATGGGGCAGGAGGGAGCTGAGGACCTTCTCGATAGCAGGTTGCGCAAAATGGTCATGAAGGACATTGGCCTGCTCTTCTACCGGCTTCCAGAAAGCGATAATCCAAAGAGCGTTCTCTATTACAAGATTTCAGATGTGGAAGATTTCGATCGAATGGACGCAAATGAAATCGATCGGTGGCGGCACTGATTACGGATTCGGCTTAGGTGTGGCGGCAACTGCAGCACTCTCCCACGAGCTTCCGTCGTCGTATTCGAGACGCAGTATCGAGATTCGTTCATTGAAAAACGCCTGATTGTTTTTGTGAGGTAACCTGGTGGCGCTTTTTGGGCCCGTGGAAGAAATCGAATCGACCAGACTCTTTTCTTTACCGGGCTTGATGTTTGTCTTGGTCGTGAAGAGATACGCTAACCTGTCGTGAGCCAGATCCGTCGGTTCGAAGATGTAGGCCCATCTGATAGCCGCAATTGTTTTGCTGCCCGTGTTTTTGATTGACACACTGAATTTATATTCCATTACATCTTGAGTCGTCGAACCAGACCCCTGGGTCGTTGCCCTACTTGTTCCGGCAGCATCAGCTATTTCTGGTGGGCCCGGTTGTCCCTTCGCAGATGGGTCTGCGAGGACTCGCGTACCACTTGCACTTACCGGCGTTGTAGTAACTGCAATCGGTTGCGACGATGGAGCAATAAGCATCTTCGATGGCGATTCGGTCCAGCTGTACTTCAAAATCTCTACGTCAGTGGGTTTCTCTTGATCGCGTAAAGTTGCGCGCTGCCTGATTTTGTCTGCGGCCGCCTTGAACTGAGATTCAAGACCCGGATCAAGTTCAAAACACTTTCTGAAGTCGGCGTCCGCATTCGCGTTCTCGCCACGCAACAAGCGAGTCGTTCCTCGATCGCAATGAGCTTTCGCATACTGCGGAGCGAGCTCAATCGCCTTGTTTAGATCAGCGATAGCTCGGTCGAGCTCGCCTTTTTTCACCAGCAGGTTTCCCCGGTCCTCATAGAATCGTGCGTCAGGCTTGATATCTATGGCTTTGGTAAAGTCGGTGATTGCCTGGTCGACATTCCCCTTCCGGTAATGGGCCATGCCTCGGAAGTAGTAGCAAAACTCCAGTTGCTGGCCATTCATTTCGATGACTTTGGTGAAATCGGCAATCGCTCCGTCAAGATCGTTTTTCTGAAAACGTGCGATAGCTCTCTGTGTGTACTGATCAGCCGAAGCTAGTTCCTGCCCTTGCACAGTGCAGGTAAGAACGACGAGGAGAATAACCATCGAGACGTACGGCATGAGGTGCTCCTTGCCTTGAAATCGCGGCACTCGTCGAGATGAGCTTTGCGCACCGCGTGACAATTGAGACCTGTGAGTTCCCGGGCGCCCTAAACTATAATTCTCTTAAATAGGAACTTCAATACTTCCATTAAGAACATACTAAGGCTTTATAGCATCAAGACCTTGCTCGAGGAGACTCATGTCAGAAGAGAACGTTAAGGTTGTTCTTCAAGGTATGTATGCAGCCTTTGCTAAGGGTGATATTCCTTCGGTTCTTGCAGCCCTCGACGGCGATGTTGAATGGTGGGAAGCCGAAAATTTCATCTACGACGACAAGAATCCCTACATTGGCCCTAATTCGGTGCTCGAGGGAGTGTTCATGCGGATCGGTTCTGATTGGGAGAACTTTGCTGTTGCGCCAAAGGAAGTTCTCGATGCCGGCGACACGGTGATTGGACACACCTATTACAGTGGGATCTATCGTAAGGAGACACGATGAAAAGTAACTTCAAGAATGCGTGGGGGTATAAGGGCAACAACATGAGCCTTCCCGTCGAAGATGTCGAAGCTTCTATTCCTTTTTACGAAACGATAATGGGTTTCCGCGTTTTGTCTCGCAGCGATTCACCATACAAGTCCGCCGTTCTCGGCAGAGACGACATCCAGATCGGGCTGGCTGAGAACGGCGGCGATCCAACGCAGGATGGCTGCGCATTTGAAGTCGATAGCGCTGAAGCAGCATTCGCTGAATTCAAGGCAAACGGTTTGAAGAAGGAGTTATCCGACTTCAGTAGCGAAGAGCACCAGGACGCGAAGTGGAAAGTCTTCTACGTTGTAGCTCCGGATGGCCTCTGCTACTGGATCGGCGAACGACAAACAGCGGAATCGGACGCGGCGAGTGCAAGTGGTTCAGTATAAGTGCTGTGAACAGATCCTCCACGAGTCGTGAGTTAATGGACACTCACATCCGGACTTTGTTCACGCACGACGTACACTCACGCCTGCTTCTTGTGAATGAGCCTGACGGCGCTGCTGCTCCGCGTTTGTTTTTAGGCCGTACACGACAAGGAAACGTATGGAGGTTCCGCGCAGGTCTTTCACCAGTCCTCATTCGAGAGTTGGAAGCGCTGTGTTCGGAAGAACCGGTCAGCGAACGCCATGACCCACCTAAACACTTCGCTTCATACGTCGCACTACTAAGATCGCTCGAACCCGTGAAGAGGACATGGATGGGACCTGCTTACGTGTTCACGGAGAACGTTGAGTCTGAGCGACCTGTGTTCTCTATCACTGGAAGCAATGCCGACATGTTGCGAGGCGGCTTCGAAGACTTGCTCGAGGAAGTCTCAGAGCAGCCGCCGTTCGTAGCGATTGTGGAGGATGGCCGTGCGGTTTCAGTATGTCGCAGCGTCCGTATCACGGATGAAGCACATGAGGCCGGAGTAGAAACATTGCCCGAATGTCGCGGAAGAGACTACGCGAGACATGCAGTGGCTGCCTGGGCACGTATGGTCCACTCGCTGGGAGCACTGGCGTTATACAGCACATCGTGGGAGAACAAGGCCTCGCAGCGTGTGGCTGTAAAGCTGAAGCTTCTAATGTACGGATCAGATTTTCACGTGACGTAAGATGCCTGCGGCTTGCCCGAACGGAGCTTCACGTTGGTTGCTATCGCGAAGTCAACCGAGTTTTTTGTAGATGCCCGCGGCTTGTCCGCGGGAGCCTCACGTTTGCTGCGACTACACAGCAACAAACGTGAGTCCCTGCGGGCAGGCCGCAGGCATCTCGGGGAAAAGCAACGCGCAGTGGGAGCAGCAGTGAACGTGATACTCCTGCGGGCAAGCCGCCGGCATCTCGGGGAAAATGGTCCATCGTCTATTTTGTCGCAGCGATCATCTATCTGATTCGAAGCATGTGATCCGATCGTGTTCAATTGGCCCTACCGGATCCAACAAAGTGGAACAAATCGCTGGGAATTGAGTTGGAAGCTTGCAATCAGCCCGGGCTGTCTAAACATTCGGACCCATCTCATTGCAGTGATAGAGATGTGTCCACAGAGGAGGCATGCAAGTGAAAGCGTCGATTCTTGTGCTATTCGCAGTCACGGCGGTTTGTGCTCAGTCAAAGGATGACTTGAAGAAGAAATACGGAGAACCAGTGGCGGAAACGTTCTTGATTCGCCCGGGGATAACCGTGATTGCGTTCTATGATTCCAGAGGCAAAGTTACGGAACTAATAATCGCTCCGCAGGTGGTTGGCTTGATTAAGACACGGAACCAGGGATTGAGCCCTGCAACAGCAAGCAGTCTGGTCGATGAATTGATACCGATTGCGGATCGTGGCAAGCCTGGATTCGCGGGATTTTTTAACATCGGGTGCTTACCGCAGAATGACTGTTATGGAAGCTTCACCGACTTTGAGAAAGTCACCATCTATTACAATGCTGGTCGACAGAACGAGGTGGCCTACGCGGTTATTAAGTGGAAACAATGATGGCTCTCCCCTCGATGGAGTTTAATCGACGAGAATTCTGCTTTGTTGCTGGAACCGCTTTGGCTTCATTAGCTATCGGTAGCGCTTGCCGCGTCGGTGGTTCGCTGAGCGGCAGCGACGGGAGACTTACAGTGCGTCCCCACAAAGTTGTTACAGCTGGGGCGAGCGGTCGGATAATGCTCGGGCTCGATCAGGATCGCGATGCGATACTGCAGCTTCCTAAGACGGCTGGTTCATCCACTCTGCCACTGTTAGTAATGTTGCATGGTGCTGGCCAGAATGCCGACGACATGTTCTGGTATCTCGGATCCACGAACGAAGAAGCGGGTATTGCCGTGCTTGCGCCGCACTCTCGCGACTACACGTGGGATGGCATCGGAGGCAGTTTCGGACCGGACGTCGACTTTCTAAATCGAGCCATCCAACGCGCACTGGATACGGCTGCCATCGATGTTACGCGAATCGTACTCGGCGGTTTTTCCGATGGAGCCTCGTATGCGCTGTCTCTTGGACTGATAAATGGAGATCTCTTCAGTCGTGTGCTCGCATTCTCGCCCGGCTTCGTCGTCGACGGTTTTCCGCGAGGCAAGCCGCGCATTTTCATATCGCACGGGACAAGAGACCACATTCTGCCCATCAACAGTTGCGGTCGCAAAATCGCGATTGGATTGACAGCTCGCGGTTACGACGTAACATTCCGCGAGTTCGACGGCGATCATGAGATCCCTGCTGACATAGCACGCGAGGGACTGTCGTGGATTAAGTCCTGATCTGGTAAGAACATCAAAACCGTAAGGAGCATACAGATGCAAAAGAGGACGGCCTGGATACTTGCTTTTGCCTTACTGTTCTTCGGCGTTGTTGTCCAAATCCCCAGCCATCAGATTGTCTATTCGCAGGGTCGAGGAGCGGTCACGCCTGAGGTGATCGCGAGTCGCAACGCGATCGAGGACCAGCTGCAGTCTATCGCGGTCGTCGAGCGGAAACTGATGGTGCCGATGCGTGACGGTAAACGGATGGCGACAGACGTCTACCGGCCAAAAGACGCTTCCAAAAAGTATCCAACCATCTTAGTGCGCACCCCATACAACTTCAACTTCTGGGACGTTCGCAACGGAGCACCGCGCGATCTGTCAACCGAACTCGAAGCAGTAAAGCGCGGCTACGCCGTTGTTGAGATGAACGAACGTGGGCACTTCTTCTCTGAAGGGAACTACGACATTCTCGGTCCACCACTCACCGATGGTGTAGACGAGCTTGCCTGGATTGCAAAACAGCCGTGGTCCAATGGAAAGGTCGGCACGATCGGTTGCTCATCGACAGCAGAGTGGCAACTGGCAGTAGCTGCCCAGGGTAGTCCAGCATTCACAACAATGATCCCACAGGGTTTCGGCGCCGGTATAGGACGAGTCGCGCCCTACTTCGAACAGGGTAACTGGTATCGCGGCGGCGCGGTCCAGATGTTGTTCATCGCCTGGCTGTACGGCCAGCAGAATCAGGTGCGGCCGATGTTTCCGCCTGGCACATCACAAGAGGATTTGATTCGCGCGTCGAAGTCATTTGACCTCGCGCAACAGTTGCCGCCAGTCGACTGGTCCAAGGCTCTTCGTCATCTGCCGGTAAAGGACATCATCAAGGCTGTGGATGGAGCACATGGCATCTTCGCTGATCGCATGCCGGTTGCTACAGGTGGAGCAATGATCGAGCGCGCGCCAAACGATCCGGGTTGGTACAAAGGCGGGTTGTGGCATGACAACATGAGAATCAACATTCCGGGATTCTGGTTCATGTCATGGTATGACGTGTCGGTTGGTCCAAACCTGGCGGCCTACAACTACGTCCGAAAGACTGCTTCGCCGGAGATTGCGAAACAGCAGTACGCCGTGATTGCGCCGACGTTGCATTGCGCGTACAAGCGTGCCACTGAAAATACGATTGTCGGCGAACGCAGCATGGGCGATGCACGCCTGAATTACGACGAGCTTACGTATGCGTGGTTTGATTACTTCCTTAAAGGTGCGAAGAACGGAATCATCGAGTCAATGCCTCGCGTGCGCTACTTCACCATGGGAATCAACAAATGGCAGTCGTCCGACACATGGCCGCCTCGTGGAGCTCAACCCTTGAGCTTCTTTCTCTCGAGTGGTGGCAAAGCAAATACGCTTGATGGCGATGGTGTGCTGTCGGCAGCAGCGCCTGCGACCGATACCCCAGACAGATTTGAATACGACCCGATGAATCCTGTGCCGTCGTACGGCGGAAATGTTTGCTGCACCGGAAACGCAGTGACGGGCGGAGCTTTCGATCAGAGAAAGATGGAAACGCGGCCGGATATTCTCGTCTACAGCACGGAACCATTGAAAGAAGGTATCGAAGTAAGCGGCCCAATCGAAGTGACTCTTTACGTTTCGTCGGACGTGAAAGACACAGACTTCACCGTCAAGCTGATCGACGTGTACCCCGATGGCCGAGCGTACAATTTGGATGAAACGATTCAGCGTATGCGATACCGGAACGGGTACGACAAACCTAATGTTTGGATGGAACCAGGTAAGGTTTACAAAGTTGTCCTGCAACCGATGACGACCAGCAACTACTTCGACGTTGGCCATCGCATTCGCATTGAAGTCTCAAGCAGTAACTTTCCACGTTTCGATCGCAACCTGAACACCGGCGGCAGAAATTGGGACGAGACAAAGGGATTGGTGGCGCACAATACGGTGCATCACTCGAAGCAATACCCTTCGGAGATAAAGATCACAGTAGTGAGAAAAGACAATCTTTCGCTGAAATAAACGGAATCGTGAGATGACGAAAGCTTTGCTCTCTGTCGTTGTGTTTGCTCTGCTTACGGCCACCATTGCGCCGCGTCAAGGGGTGTCCGTTAACAGTTATCAACGCCCTGCAATGCTCAATGATGGCTGGCAAACCGCGGACGCCGAGTCAGTTGGCGTCGACGCAAATGCGTTGGCAAAGCTAACAGCGGACATTCGCTCATGGCCCGAGCTCGGTGTTCACGCCGTTCTCGTCGAGCGCGGCGGGAAATTGATTTACGAATCATATTTCGATGGCTTTGATCAAAAGTGGGGCCAGCCCATCGGATTCGTTTCAATAACGGCCACTACGAAGCACGACCTTCGCTCAGTGACCAAGAGCGTTATCAGTGCGCTCACGGGTATCGCGCTTAGCGAAGGAGCAATCAAGTCTCTGGACCAACCGGTCATCGAGTGGTTTCCGGAGTTTCCCGAACTCAATACGCCGGAACGCCGCCGTATAACGCTCGCACATGTCGTGGGAATGACGTCGGGACTGAAATGGAATGAAGAGGTTCCGTATAGCGATCCTCAGAACGACGAAATCCGAATGACGCGTGATGCCCGGCCCTTGCATTACGCGCTCTCCGTTCCTTTCGCAGTCGATCCAGGATCTGACTTCAACTACAACGGCGGGCTCACACAGGTGATGGCTGCAGTGATCGAACGCGCGACAAAAACTCCGATTGAAGATTATGCGCGAACAAAGTTATTCGAGCCGCTGGGAATAACGGATGTCGAGTGGGTCGGTGATCTTGCCGGTATGCCCGCCGCTGCCTCTGGCTTGAGATTGCGTGCACGCGATCTTGCCAAGTTCGGCTCTCTCTACTTGCACGGTGGTAGGTGGAACGGCAAGCAAGTACTGAGTGAAGACTGGGTTGCCCGCTCGACTCGCCGTCAATATCGGTTTCGACCACGAACTGGACCAGATGCCAAAGGCGAGTTCGGATATGGTTATTTCTGGTGGTACAACTGTTATCCCACGTCAGCAGGACTAATCGAAGCACGGACGGCAGTCGGCAATGGCAACCAGCGCGTGTTCGTGTTACCTGAGTTGGACATGGTAGTGACGATCTTCGCCGGCCGCTATAACGATTTCACAATCGGTGGAACACTTGGCTCACGAATCCTGCGCGATCACATCATTCCGGCTGTGAAAACAGGAGTCCGTCCTGGTTGTCCCGGAGCATGACGCCTCTGAGTTTGAAAGACAATCAATGAAGCTACTAATCATCGGCGGGACAAGATTTGTAGGTCGCCATCTGGTTTCCGCCGCCGTTGCTGGCGACCATGAGGTCACACTTTTCAATCGTGGCAGGCATTCGGCTGAGACATTCGAGAACGTGGAAACAATCCACGGAGATCGAAACACCGATTTAGACAAGTTACGTGGTCGCCGCTGGGACGCAGTCATTGATACTTGTGGATATCTGCCGCGAGCTGTGAAGGCCTCGGGAGAGATTTTGTCTTCAGCCGTCGACCGTTACGTCTTTATTTCCAGCCAGTCGGTGTACGCGGAGTTCAGTAAGCTGGGAACCGACGAGACTGCTCCACTTGCGATGTTGACAAGTGAACAACTCGAGAAAGCGAATGCGATCGACTCGTCGGGGCAATCTTCCGCAGTAACGTACGGCGAAATGTATGGTGGCTTGAAAGCCTTATGTGAACAAGCTGCTGAAGCCGCTATGCCAGGTCGCGTGCTGGTGATACGCCCCGGATTGATAGTTGGACCCTACGATTTCACAGATCGATTTACTTACTGGCCGGTTCGCATTGCTCGCGGCGGACAAGTATTAGCTCCCGGCCGTCCTCGGCGCTATGTTCAGTTCATTGATGCCCGTGATCTAGCAGAGTGGACCGTGAGCATGATCGAACGCGGCGGAACAGGGATTTACAACGCGAATTGTTCACCAGGAACGGTAAGCATGGAAGACGTGCTTGATAGCTGCAAGCGCGTAGCAGATAGCGATGCGTCAATTATCTGGATCTCTGAAGAGTTTCTGATGCAAGAAGGCGTAGCTCCGTGGAGCGAAATGCCCTTGTGGTTTCCTGAAGACGACGATCACTGGAAAGGCTTCATGTTTATTAATTGCGATAAAGCCCTCGACGCCGGGCTTACTGCTCGTCCTTTGGAGCAGACGATCAAAGACACATTGACGTGGCACCAAGCAAATAACTTAGACGAACCATTGAAAGCGGGTATGGACAGAGACAAGGAAGAAGCACTATTGCGCAAGTGGAACGAATCCCGTTCGGCTGCGGCATAACAAAACGATTTGACCGTCCCCTGGAGAACCCCGCAATGAGATCCATTCCAAATTATCCAATCTGGCTATCAACCTGCATGCTCCTCGCTCCATTGTTGATGATCAGCGGAGCCTGGGTTAGGACTCTGTCTCTGATTTGGATTTTCCAGATTGCCGGTGCCCTCATGGTTATCCTTTCACTCTTCTATCTCTCAAAACGCTTACACGAACAGATTGAGAAACTCGCATCTCAGCGAGAACTTGTTGATGGCCGCGAGAAAGCGGGTCGGTCGGATCAGAACGCTTAAGTAATGTTTCCTGTATTCATTCAGACTTCGGAGTAATTCACAGTTGGGAAGGGCGGTTTACCCCCGCTCAACTATCCCTAATCACATAGCAAAGTTGAGCGG
>JBKPAC010000014.1:0-19707 GCA_046726175.1 Acidobacteriota bacterium | reverse complement strand
GTGTCCCGTCGAGAGTTTCCCTATCAGTGTGAATAGTGGTAAGTACATTGCGATAACAATCGAACCGATTGTCACACCTAGAAACGCGATCAGCGCAGGTTCAATCAACGTCAGCAGGTTCGCAATCGCTGCGTCGACTTCCTGTTCATAAAAATCTGCGATCTTGCCGAGCATCGCGTCGAGAGCACCGGTCTGTTCACCGATGCCAATCATCTGGGACACCATGTTCGGGAAAACTTCTGTCGCCTTCAGCGGATCGGCAAAGTTTTCTCCGCGCTCAACTCCAACCCTGACTTTGAGTATCGCTTCTTCGATGATCACGTTGCCGGCCGTTTTTGCCGTGATTTCCAACGACTGCAAGATCGGAACACCTGACGATAACAAAGTCGACAATGTACGCGAGAATCTGGCAACGGCAATCTTGCGGAAGATGTCTCCGAGGATCGGTACTTTCAAGAGTAGCCGATCGATATTCTTCCGGCCGCCGGGAGTCCTGTAGTAGAAGCGAACCGCAATCACAATGGCGATGATCGTCGCCAGAATTACAAGCCCACCCCAGCCCGAAAGAAAGTTACTAATACCGACTACGATTCGAGTCGGCAGCGGCAGCTGTTCGCCTGGGCCAAGCAAGCCGAGGAAGATCATCTGGAATTGCGGAATGACCACGATCATGATTACGGCAACCGCTACAATCGCCAGCACGACAACCGCTGCCGGGTAGATCATCGCCGAAATAACGTCGCGTTTGAGTTTGACGATCTTCTCGATAAACGTCGACAGTCGCTGAAGGATCAGGTCCAGGATACCGCCCGTTTCTCCTGCTTCAACCATGTTCGAATACAGCTGGTCAAATACTTTCGGATGCCGAGCCATCGCCGCAGCCAGTGTCGAACCTTCCTCGACGTCCTGACGCACCTGCAAGAGAATCTGCTGGAAGTACTTGTTGTCTTGTTGCTGAGCGAGAATCTCAAGACACTGCACGAGCGGCAAGCCCGCGTCGATCATTACCGAAAACTGAC
Source organism: Acidobacteriota bacterium (assembly GCA_046726175.1). GTDB lineage: Bacteria > Acidobacteriota > Blastocatellia > Pyrinomonadales > Pyrinomonadaceae > PSRF01. The sequence goes on along the minus strand of JBKPAC010000014.1, from coordinate 18,688 downwards.
GCGTGAAAATGGAAAGGTCCTTCGACTTTACCTTTTTGCGACCGCCAATCTTGGGAATGCCGATCTCGCGACCCTTTTCCTTAACAGATGTGAGGGTGACTTGTTCCTTGCGAAGGATTTGCCGCAGTGCTTCGCGATTGTCGGCGACTCTTTCGCCAACGACTGTCTCGTTGAGTTTGTTGCGGCCTTTGAAGACGTAGGTTGGCATGACGTTGAGACTCCAGAACGTGCTATCGATTTATCGAGGGGCGTGTGCCAATGGGTCGACCTTGGGCATATGGACTGGGATGGCTGGCAGGGGCAACGTTGCCGCCAGTATTGACTCCGGTTCCATGGTCAATCAGCTCGCGCAGCTCATCCACGTTGGATGAACGCTGCAGGGCGGTATCCATCGTGATGATTCGCTTGTGATACAGCGTCGCGAGTGCCTGATTAAAAGTCTGCATTCCGTACTTGTCCTGACCAGTCTGCATCATCGAGTAGATCTGGTGGACCTTGTCTTCACGAATCAGGTTTCGTATAGCCGAATTCGGCACCATGATCTCAAGCGCCATTGCACGACCGGTGCCTTCTACGCGGGGCAGCAATGCTTGACAAAGAATTCCTTCAAGCACCAGCGAGAGTTGAGCGCGAATCTGAGCCTGTTGATTGGAAGGGAAGACGTCAATAATACGGTTGATGGTCGACGCTGCTGAATTTGTGTGCAGTGTAGCCAGGGTTAAGTGGCCGGTCTCGGCGATTCGCAATGCTGACTCGATAGTCTCGAGGTCACGCATTTCACCGACGAGCACGACATCGGGGTCCTGGCGGAGAGCTGTACGCAACGCATTGGCAAAGCCGTGCGTGTCGGCATTCACTTCACGCTGGTTTACGATGCAGCTCTTATGGTTATGAAGAAACTCGATTGGATCCTCGATCGTCAGGATATGCTCACGCCGCTCTCGATTGATCTTATCGATCATCGCCGCGAGGGTGGTCGACTTGCCGGAACCGGTTGGTCCAGTTACCAAGATCAGCCCGCGAGGCTTCTCGCATAATTGCTTTACCACCGCTGGAAGACCCAGTTGCTCGAAAGCCTTAATTTCGTAGGGAATGGCACGAAACACCGCGCCAACTGCACCGCGCTGGTTGAAAAGATTTGCACGAAATCGAGAAAGACCTTTCACTCCGAAAGAGAAGTCGAGCTCCAGGTCTTCCTCGAATCTGTGCTTCTGTGCATCAGTAAGGACCGAGTAAGCGAGCTGTTTTGTGTCCGCCGATGTCAGTACTCGATAGCCTTCTAGCGGTCGCAGATGACCGTCCACACGCACCTGAGGCGCAGAGCCTGTGGTGAGGTGAAGGTCTGAGCCACCGAGCTCAGAAAGCTTTCGTAGTAGTTCCGAAAGTGAGATTTGAGGAAGATTTTCGTTCATTGGCATTCAGCTGCTCTCCCACTTGTTGTTCAAGAGTCGCCTATCGACCTGCTGGTTGTGCAACCGGGGTCATTGCGCGTAGCGACTCGATGAACCTTTGAGCTTCAAGAGCCATTCGGTCTGAGTACTGCGGTGCTGTGTTTGTAATCAGGTTGTAGATTCGACCGTTTACTTCGGTGAAGTAGAAGCACCAGGACTTCTCAGGTGAACGACCGTCCGGCGGTGTTTGCGCCGTGACGACGAAAAGGCGCTCGCCATTGACTTCGCGCATGTAGTCGTTGGTGACGAATCCCCCGGAGGTCAACATCTTGTCGATCACGATGCGACGTAACTCAGCAACATTGAGACCCGCGAGCATACGACTTTGCTCGCGCGAACTCATGTAAGCCGGATTCGGCCGGCTCAACGCGACGACAGAAAGTGAAACCTGACCCGGCACATTAATTAACTTGTTCGGATTGAGTTTCATGTCGGCGGCTGCGGCAGCCGGAGCGGCAGGTGTTACAGCAGGCGCAACTGGTTGCGTGACCATCGGATCAAGACCAAGACTCGTGGTTGGCACAGTAAGCGATGGTCCAAGGAGAGCGGCGCGGTGTGCTGCCAGAGCTGCCTCGCGCTTCCTTCGCAGTCGTGCGCGGTAACGTCGCCACCATGCGCGCGAATGGCGCCGGTACTGGCGTCCCGAAGAAACGCTCTGTCTAATGCCATGAGCCGTTGAACTTGCGAACGGCAGCATGGCTACAACTGAAATCAACATCAATATAGAAAGAGTGATAGTTCTCAGCATCTCGTTTACCTCCAGCTATGCCACCGTCTCGCGGACAACCTCCTCGAGGGTGGTAACGCCACTGCGGATCTTGTGAAGTCCGGACTCACGAAGGCTGATCATTCCGTCGTCTATCGCTTTCTTTCTCAATTCGAGAGCCGAGGCTCCGATCAAGATCAATTCGCGAATCTCGTCCGTGATCTCCATGACCTCGTAAAGGCCGATGCGTCCCTTGTACCCCGTGTTATTGCAGGTCGAGCAGCCCTTGCCTTTGTAGGTCTTAATCTTTGCGGCTTCTTCCGCCGAAAAACCGACGTCAATAAGAGCTTCCGGCGGAGTCGGATGTTGGGTCTTGCAGTCTTTGCAGATGCGGCGAATCAATCGCTGCGCCTGAATGAGGTTCACGCTGGTAGCGACCAGGAACGGTTCGATACCCATGTTCATAAGGCGGGAGATGGTTGAGGGCGCGTCGTTAGTGTGCAGGGTTGAGAGTACGAGGTGGCCAGTCAGCGCAGCCTTGATGGCGATTTCGGCGGTTTCAAAGTCACGGATTTCGCCGACGAGAATGATGTTGGGGTCCTGGCGCAGGAAGGAACGCAGGGCGGCGGCAAAATTCAATCCGATCTGCTCCTTCATCTGGACCTGATTGATGCCCATGAGGTTGAACTCAACGGGATCTTCCGCAGTCATAATGTTGGTCTCGATCGTGTTCAGCGATTGCAGCGCCGAGTAGAGAGTGTTTGTTTTACCGCTACCTGTTGGTCCCGTCACCAACACCATGCCGTAAGGCTTTGCGATGTTTCGTTGAAATTTGGTGAGTGAGTCGGGCTCGAATCCCAGCTTCGTCATATCCAGCATGAGGTTTTCTTTGTCGAGCAGACGAAGCACAACCTTCTCGCCAAAGAGGGTAGGAAGTGTAGAGACGCGAAAGTCGAGTTCACGCGCGCGTGTGTCAACCTTCACTTTGATCTTGATGCGGCCGTCCTGAGGCAGGCGTTTCTCAGAGATGTCGAGCTTCGACATGATCTTAACGCGCGAAATCAGGGCGTCGCGAAGCTTGAGGGGCGGGTGCATTACGTCGTAGAGCACACCGTCAATGCGGAAGCGGATTCGTAGCTCCTTCTCGTAAGGCTCGATGTGAATGTCGGAAGCACCCCGGCGCAGCGCGTCAACCAGAAGAACGTTGACGAGACGGACGACCGGTGCATCCTCGCTCATGCGAGACAGGGTGGTGAGGTCTATTTCTTCGTTGTCATCAAGGACTTCAACGTCTTCCGTGCGATCAACGTCAAAGTCGATGCTATCGAGCGAGACCAGGTCGGCGTCAGTAATGCCGCCACCGCGGCCATTGGAACTCTTTACGGCTCCTTCAAAGGCCGCTTCTTCGACTGAAACCGAGGCGAGTTCGATTTCGCGCGAGGTGCCGTAATACTTGGCGATTGCCTGTTGAACACTTGCTTCTGCGACGACAACCGGTTCGACGTTGAGGCCCGTCATGAACTTGATGTCGTCCATTGCAAAGACATTGGTCGGATCAACCATGGCCAGGGTAAGCGTGGCGCCAACTCTGGACAGGGGAAGAACTGAATACTTTTGCGCTACTTCTTGCGGGATGAGGCGAAGGACGGATTCATCAATCTGGAAGAGGTCGAGATTGACGGAAGGGATGCCGTACTGTCGTGAAAGTACTGCGGTGATCATGTCGTCGCTTATGAGACCGAGCTTGACGAGGTTGTACCCGAGACGACCACCATGCTCTCGCTGGTAATCGAGAGCCTCACGCAGATTCTGCGCGCTAATGAGGTTCTCTCTGACGAGAATTTCGCCTAATTTGGCTGACATTTAGTTCCTGGTTCTCAGACGTTTTAAGGGGCAGTCCACAATTGAAGGTGGGCGCTTGGATAGAACTAACCTGGGCGGCGTTTGGACGAGCTTGCAACAGCAGCGCTAAACACCGTTGCTCAATGATAGTAGCTTTTGAATAAGAGGACTGTCAACAGAGAATTTATGGTGCTAATAGGGCAGGTTTCTCATTAGTTTGGTAGCTTTTGGAAGGATCAACGGAGAGTTACTGGTACTTCGTTTTTTCACTTCCAGAAAAGCAAAAGAGCCGCTTCCCGAACAGCATGAAGCGGCTCCGCGGAGTTTTTTTAAACCGGTCTTAGGGCTTTCGGCCACCGCGTTTGGGTGTCGTCACCTTCTCAGCCTTAACATTTTGCTGGTTTTTCAGCTCTTCAAGAATCGCCTTCGCATCGTCTTTAAGCTTATCCGTGTCGGGTGCCTTATCGACGAACTGCTGAAGATAATTGGCGGCTTCCTGGTACTTGGTCTTGTCGTTATTGATTGCACCGATATTGAAGAGGAGCATCCCCGATTTTACGAGCGCGTCCGTATCATCGGGCTTTTCAGCCAGTATCTTTTTATACTCCTCTAGGGACTTGTCAAATGAGTTGGCGTCAAAGAGCATCTGCGCCAGGTCGTGCTGGGCTTTACTCTTTTTCACCGGGTCTGTTTCCACAGCCATGTACTCCTGGTAGGCAGCGACTCCGGCATCCGCCTGATTCGGTTCTACCTTGGTGACAAACAGCCGCATGGTTTCAGCCCGAGTTGCCAGGGCGGAAAGCTTGTTAGCAGTGAAGCGAGCCTGCGCTTGAGGATCTGTCGCGGCTTGTTGCTCAGCCTTTAGAATGGTCAGCGCCTTTGCCGTGCTCTCGGCTGCCTCCCGAAAGTCGCTCTTCGCAGCGTCGAGCCCGGATGTCTTTGCAGCGTCGTCTTTCGATAAGATGGCGGCGTTGTACTTTTCGACACCTCTTCCTTTCAGAGCCAGCGCTTTATTCGTTAACAATGCAGCTTGTTCAGGGTCGGCGGTGAGACCTTCGTTATAAAAGTTGATAGATTCAGTAAACTTGGCGATTGCTTCATCGCGTTTGCTCGCACCAGCTAGCTGTCCTGCAGCAATTAGCGAGTCGTTGCCTGACTTAAACGTACGCGCAACAATAACGTTCGCCTCTTCGATCTTCTTGTTCTTCTCCAAGATCTCGCGGTTCTTTCGCTCGATCTCTTCACGCTTGGCTTTGTCCTCGGCGCTCTCGTTGCCTGATGGTTTAGCTCCGGCGGTAGACGCCCCTCCGGCGGCCATGGCGGCTTTGATCTGATCGTACGTAAGCTTCTTACCATCACCAGGACCTAGAGCGAGTTCATAATCGACATCGCGTCCGACTTTGACTTTTGGCAGCCACGATGGAGAAGCCGTCGGATGACTGGCCGCAATCACATACTCGCCAATCAAAGGCAGACCGGCGAAGACAAACTCGCCTTTCTTGTTCGCCTTTGTGTTGTAAGTACCTGCCAGGTCAGTCCGAAACACGTCGATTATCGCCTCACTTGCAGGGACGGTAGTTCCGTCAGCCTGCTTGATCACTACGTGACCGCGGAGCTGACCGGTTTGAGCCTGCGAGCTGACGGCAGCCGCGAACACGATGGCAAGGACGAGAGTCGCCCCGAAATATCTGCGAAACATTAAGAAATCCTCCAACTGATGGTCAGGCATCTGTAAGCACGGGAGAGAGCCGTATGATGCCCTTGGTTTGTTACTGGTTGTAACTAAGTTGTCGACCACGAAGCGCCCTAAAGTTAATAAGCAAGCCTCTTGCTGTCAAGGACATAGGGAACAGGATCGATCACGTTAGCTTCGCGAAAAGCTTTAAGCCGCAGCGCGCATGAGTCGCATTCGCCGCAAGCCTCGATCTCACCTATGTAACAGGACCATGTGAGTTCCAACGGCGCAGCGAGCTCTTTTCCTTTTAAGACGATCTCGAACTTCCTCATATTAATAACTGGCGTACGGATAGAGATAACTGTTTCCGGTTTAGTACCAACGTTAATCGCTTGTTGGAAGGCAGCATAAAACTCGGGCCGGCAGTCAGGGTAACCGGACGAGTCTTCTGCGACTGCCCCAATATAGATTGAACGTGCGCCAATCACTTCGGCCCAACTGGTCGCGATTGTCAAAAGGTGAGCATTACGAAACGGCACGTAACTTGTCGGAATAGAGGTCGCCTTAAGATTGGCTCGCGAAACTGGAATCGCCTGGTCCGTCAGTGACGAACCACCGATCTTTGCCAAATGTTCTATCGACACCGCGAGTCGCTTCGTAACTTGAAAATGATCCGCGAGATCTCCAAACGCCTTGCGCTCCCGCTTTTCTGTGCGCTGGCCGTACGAGACATGCAAGAACGCAAGCTCGTCGTTTTCTTCATTTGCTATTGCTGCGGTAACACAAGAATCCATTCCGCCGGATACGAGACAGACGGCGAGGCGATCCTGATCAACCATCTGTTGGATTGGCTGATCGATAAATTTGTCGTCAGAGCCACCCATCAAACACCCCGAGCATCAGGTCCCCAAACGTACTTGTGCAGCTGGAGCTGCATTCGGATCTCTAGTCCGCTGCCTGAAACCCAATCGGCTAATTCCTTCAGATCGATTTGACCCCAAGCCGGTGAAATCAGCACAGCCTTTGAACGTTCAACTAGCTTATGCTCCTCGATCATCTTCAACGCGTATTCCCAATCACCACGGTCTGCGATCACGAACTTCACTTCGTCGAGATCCGGTCTGAGCCGCTCGAGATTGGGCCAATGATTCCGAGCAGCTTCACCTGATGCTGGACACTTGATGTCGAGGATTATCTTCGCGCGCGGATCGACGTCGGCGGTTGAGAAGAACCCACCTGTCTCGATTACGACTTCATAATCTTCATCACAGAGCTGCTTGATCAGCGTGAACGCCTCTTTTTGTCCGAGCGGATCACCTCCGGTCACTTCAACCAACTGGCAGCCAAACGCGCGTACCTGGGCCATCACCTCATCAAGAGCGATATGCTCTCCGCCCGTAAATGTGTACTCGCTGTCGCACCAGACACACCGCATCGGGCAGCCCGTCAAGCGTACGAACGTGCAGGGCCGTCCGGCATGGGTCGATTCGCCCTGAATGGATCGAAAGATTTCCGTTACGCGAAGCATGGAGAATTGCGGATTGCGGATTTCGAATTGCGGATCTGCGCTTCGATGTGAATCTAGCCCACGGACCCTAAGCTGTCAAAAACGCTTTCCACAGGAGTAAAGGGCGAGGAGCGGCAACTTACAGGCGATTTCTTCATCAAACATATGCTTAAAGTTGAACGTCTCCCACGTTTGAACGTGATAGGATCGGGAGCCCTTAGCACCGCGACTAGCCCTTGAAGCTAAAAGAATCTGAAATCGAAAAGCTGACTGCCGAAGGCGCCAAACGGCTGCTCGGGCGCGCCGACGATCGTCGTTCCTTGACGGTTGAATCGGTGGCGCTGCGGGTTCGGTCCGCCGTCGAGAAGTACCTTTTGCGTGCCGACGAAAGCGCCGATGCTGCTGCGGTTACGGGGTTCATAGACGCACTTCAAGCGGACGACCTTTGTTTGATCATTGCCTGTGAAGGTGGCGATCAAGAGGCGTGGACCGACCTTGTACAAAGGTTCTCTTCAACAGTTCGTTCCGCAGCGCGAAGCTCAAGTTCGAGCGAAGACGCTGCGGAAGATCTGGCGCAATCGATCTGGGCTGAGCTGCATGGGTTACGCGCTCGGAATGATGGCAGGCCGGGCGGGAAGCTCGCCTATTACTCCGGGCGTGGCTCGTTGGCAGGTTGGCTTAGAGCGGTGGTCGCCCAGCTTGCAGTAGATGAACATCGCAAACAATCACGCCTGGTGCAGGCCGCGGAAGATACTGAGCTGGATCGAATGGCGCGTGATGCTACAACCGTAGCTGGGTTTGTTGGCTCCGCTCCCGTCGTCGCCGATCCGGAACAATCCGTCTCTAACAAAGTCGCTGGAACGGAGTTGCAGCAGGCGCTCGAGTGCGCGCTAAGAAACTTGTCAGACGAAGATCGCTTGTTGGTTAAGTTCTATTACTTCGACAACCTTCGGTTGCGCGAAGCCGGGGCATTGCTCGGTGTGCATGAAGCGACGGCTAGTCGCCGCTTGGCTCGCGTCCATAAAGAACTGCGACAGCATGTGGAGCAGACTCTTTCCGACCGTGGTTGGACTTCGCAGGAGACCGAGAGAGCTTTTGCAGAAGTGGCGATCAATCTCCAGTCTGATATCGAAGCGATAGTTGCGACTGAAGTGGCGCCGGCTGCGGGGAATGGCGCAAGATTAGGGAGTTGATTGTTGTGATGTTGTTGCCGCAAGGTGAGTCACTTATTTACGTTCTTGAAGTGCGTGTGGTTTGCGAGGTCGATGAAAGAAGCTGAGAACAACGAAATAGCTCTGTTATTGCGGAACATTGGAAAGCGTAACGGTGCAGCTGGCTCCGGAACTGGAAGTGTCGGTGCTGGAGCGCCGGGTACAGAACATCTCGACCCCGACGAGCTGAACTCATTTGCTGAAGGAGTTCTGCCACCGGCAACGCGTGCTCTATATGCAGCTCACTTAGCTGATTGTGACCGTTGCCGAAGTATCGTGGCAAACTTGGCGCAAGCTGCAGGCACTACGGTTCAGCAGGCAACGGAGAAAACAGCTGGATTCAATCTTTGGCAACACCTCAGTGCGTTGTTTAGTCCGAAGGTGATGCGCATTGCCGTGCCGGTTTTGTCGTTAATAATAATTGCCGCCGTCGCATTCATGTGGAGCCGTCGGGAAAAGGCTGAATTCCAGTTAGCCAGAAGTGCGGAGCCGACGGTTCCTCTTGCAGGCCAAGTCGCGACCGATACTCAGGCCAATCAGCAACCAGTCGCCTCACCGGTCTCTTCGGCTAATAAGCCTGCACCCTCGGAAAACAAAACAACAGCAGAAAAACAGAAAGAAGAAACTCGACGGCAAGCGGGATCAGAAAAGGCTGATCAGGATACTCCCCTGTCGGATCTCTCGCTGGCAGACAGCCGCACCAAGAAGGTTGCTGAGGCTGAGACGCGTCCAGGTGTTGCTGGGGCACCCGCATCAACGGTCGCAAAGGAGGCTGGGGCGAAGCCACAGAGTGCTGAGCGAGATGCTTCCGCTAAGCAAGCTCCGCAACCAACTGCTACGGATGAATTGGCGAGGGTTGAAGCGAAGAATGAAGCGAAGAGAGAAGATAAGGCTAAAACCGCTTCGGTTGCTTCTGACGACAAAGAAGTAAGGCCGGCTCGGGCCAGGAGCTCTCCGTTAGGTATAGCGGGGGGTCTAATGGCAAAGGACGGACGGCGGACTGCGACAAAAAGTGTTGGTGGTCGTCACTTCGTAAGAGACGACAATCGGTGGGTTGACACTGAGTACAAGTCTTCTACTGCTGTAACGAATGTAGCTCGTGGTTCTGAACAGTACCGGGCCTTGATTGGCGATGAACCTGGTCTTCGCACAATAGCTGAACAGTTGGACGGCGAAGTGATTGTTGTGTGGAAAGGCAAGGCGTATCGGATCAGGTGAGTAAGAGGTAGTTGGTAGTCAGTTGTCATTGGTTCGTGTTGTTTCGTGGATCTCTTATTGCTGCAACAGAGACGATCCACGAATTCACATCACGAAAGCCAAGCAACGAAACGACACGAACGACGAACCACTGACGACTGACTACTGACTGCGCGATTTACGATTTACCCTTCAAGATCTACTATTGACTCCCCGATCAGCCCACTTTACTTTCAACGGTGACTTGCTAATGAGCCCACGTTTCGCGGGCCGCAGACTTGCCGTCGCGGTCTTTGTAGTAATTAGTTCTCTGTCAACTGCCTCACGCGTCCCAGGTCAAGACGGTTCCACGAAAAGTCGCTCTTCGACTGCACCTCCCGTAACTCGCAGCCGGCAGATCATGAGCATCGTCCGCGAGATCGATGCGCGTAACATCGAGCGGACAATTCGTAAGCTCGTCTCTTTCGGCACACGCAATACACTTTCAGAGCAGGACAATCCGAACCGCGGTATCGGGGCAGCACGCGATTGGCTCTATGCCGAATTTCAAAAAGCCGCACAACAGTCCGGCGGCCGCATGACTGTCGAAAAGCAGACTTTCGAGCAGCCAAAGGCGCCTCGAGTGCCTCAGCCCACTATGCTGACAAACGTTGTCGCGACACTTAAAGGAACACAGCCTGAGTCACAGGATCGTTTCTACATCGTCAGCGGGCACTACGATTCGATGTGCAGCAGTCCGACGGATGCAAAATGTGACGCTCCGGGTGCAAATGACGATGCTTCGGGCACAGCTGCTGTGTTGGAGATGGCTCGTGTTATGGCGAAGCACTCGTTTGACGCGACGATCATATTCATGGCCGTCGCAGGTGAAGAGCAAGGACTGCTCGGTGCGACTTACTTCGCCGAACAAGCTAAGCAGAAGAACTGGTCCATTGAAGGTATGTTCACGAATGACATTATCGGCAACACACTTGGTGGGAACGGAGTCAGGGACCGCGGAACTGTGCGAGTGTTTTCGGAAGGCGTTCCGTCAAACGAAACTCAGGCGGAAGCGACTACGCGGCGCAGCGTTGGCGGAGAAAATGATTCCGCATCGCGACAGCTCGCCCGGTTCATTCATGAAGTAGGCCCGAGATATGTTCTCGGCATGAAAGTGATAATGGTCTATCGTCGAGATCGCTATGGTCGTGGCGGTGATCACATTCCGTTTCTCGAGCGTGGTTATGCAGCCGTTCGCTTTACCGAAACGAATGAAGAGTTCAAACATCAACATCAAAATGTCCGCGTCGAGAATGGTGTCCAGTATGGAGACTTACCTGAGTTCGTTGACTTCTCTTACGTAGCAAACGTCGCCAGAATTAACGCAGCCTCACTCGCAACGCTTGCCTTGGCGCCGGCACGACCAAGAAACGTGACGCTTCTTACGGGGCTCTCAAACGATACACAATTGAAGTGGGACGCCAATCGGGAACCTGATCTCGCGGGATACGAGATTGTGTGGCGGGACACGACATCTCCTGTGTGGACTAATTCACGTTGGGTGGGAGCGGCGACAACGTACACGATGAAGGACATGTCGAAAGACAATTATTTCTATGGCGTCAGAGCTGTTGACACTGTCGGAAACCGGAGTCCGGCAACGTATCCTCGGCCTATGGGACGCGGCTCCCAAACTGACCGCAGCACTCCAGCACAGGATTAGCCCCAAATGGTTTCTTTCAACTATTACAGGCGCGCGAGCGTCTAACTCAGCGATCGGTCGGATTTCGCCGAGAAGACCTGTAAAAATGGTGGAATCATGAAAATCTCTAAACAGTATTCTCTTCGTCAAATAGGAAATGGGCAGCGGTTGGCTGCGCTGCTGTTGATTGCGACAGTCTTCGCGGGGACGTTTGCACCCTGCGCCGTAGCTCAGAAATCGAAAGCCTCGAGCGCGAAGCTTTCGGACGATCAGCGCATCCTGCACGTCTTGAATCGGCTTGGATTTGGAGCCCGTCCCGGGGATATCGAACGAGTTCGGCAAATGGGGATCGAGAATTACATAAATCAGCAACTGTATCCAGAGAAGATTGCTGATACGCAAGCCGAGGCAAAAGTTCAAAATCTCGCTACGCTGAATATGACCACCGCGGAACTTTACGAGAAGTATCCGCAACCGAACCAGCTGCTGCAGCAGCTGCAACGTCGAGGAGAGATACCGGCAGACTTAGCTTCTGCACGTGAGAACCGAGTCAAAGGTGACAACAAGACGCCAAGCAAAGCAGATTCGATGGAGAATGAAGCCATGCCGTCGAAGGAAGGCACTCCGGCTCCAGCACAAGCAAATCCAACCAATCCACCTGCGAACCCGCTCGAAAACGAAAAGTATCGCGAGTTGTTAAGGCAGTATTACGAGAAAAACGGTCTTCAGTTGCCCCAGCGCATCATGGGTGAATTGCAGGCGTCGAGAATTCTTCGAGCTGTTTACAGTGAGCGACAGTTACAGGAAGTCATGGTCGATTTCTGGACCAATCACTTTAACGTGTTCGCCGGCAAAGGCGCCGATCGTTGGCTGCTCACTTCTTACGACCGTGACGCAATTCGGCCGAACACACTCGGCAAGTTTCACGACCTGCTTTTAGCTACAGCTAAGAGTCCGGCGATGCTCTTCTATCTCGACAACTTCCAAAGTGTGAGTCCGAACGCCAATCCTGGTGCTCAAAGACCCCGTGCGCAACAGCGCAACTCTCTTATGGGTTTGTTACTCGGCGGACGACGTGACCCCAATCTGAATCCGCGGCGACAGCAGCCTGACGCGGAGCAACGTCAGCAACTGAATCCGCAACGGCAACGTCGCGGCATTAACGAAAACTATGCTCGTGAACTGATGGAGTTGCATTCGCTGGGGGTCGATGGTGGTTACACGCAGAAAGATGTGCAGGAGGTTGCTCGCTGCTTTACAGGTTGGACCATCTTCGCGCCACGAGGTGGTGGTGCTGCAGCTGCCGCGATAATGGGAGGGGCCGCACGCGAGAACGCCGGCACCTTCTACTTCAATCAGCGCATGCACGACGATGGTGAAAAAGTTGTGCTGGGGCAAAAGATTCCTGCGGGGGGCGGAATCAAAGACGGCCTAATGGTTCTGGATATACTTTCTCGCCATCCTTCTACGGCGAAGTTTATCTCGACGAAGCTTGTACGACGTTTCGTCTCGGACACTCCGCCACCATCGCTCGTAGCAAAGGTCGCCGCGACTTATCAAAAAACTGACGGTGACATTCGCGAGATGCTGAAGACTATCTTCTTCTCACCGGAGTTCAACTCGCTAGAAGCGTACCGCGCCAAGGTAAAGCGGCCGTTCGAGCTGACGATTAGCGCGCTGCGAACACTTGGCGCTGATACAAACGGTGGCCCACAACTTCATCAATGGATTGCGCGAATGGGTCAGCCACTTTACGGATTTCAAACACCAAACGGTTATCCGGACACAGCGGACGCGTGGGTGAATACAGGAGCGTTGCTTGAACGCTTGAACTTTGGCCTATCGTTGGCAGCGAATCGCATTCCGGGAACACGTATCGACTTGAAGCGAGTTGGTGGTGATTGGTCTAACGAACCAGATAAGTCAGCGATGATAGAACGCTTCTTGAGCGCCATCGTTGCTGGAGACATCTCTCCACAAACAAAACAGACGTTGCTTACGCAGATGAATGAGCAGGCAATCACCATTGCAGCGGCTCCGAATCAGCCGGCGTCTCCTGCCGGGCAAATGGAAGGACCGGACCGCCCACGTCAGCAACGAGCCGCCAGAGGCGGAACGATTACCGATCCGGTCACAAAGGTCGTTGGGTTGATTCTGGGCTCGCCGGAATTTCAGAGACAGTAGCCGGAGCGAACGTAAGATTTCGAGGTTGACTATGAATCGCAGATTTTTTCTGAAGTCGGGCAGTATTGCTCTTGCAAGTATTGGAATGTCACTTTCAGCACCCTCGTTCTTAGAGCGAGCCTTGCTGGCACAAAGTCGCGATCGCGTGGCGGGCGGTAAACGCAAAACACTCATCGCCATTTTCCAACGCGGCGCCGTGGACGGATTGAACATGGTCGTGCCTTATGGCGAGCGTGCTTATTACGATCTACGTCCCTCAATTGCGATTCCGAAACCCGCAGCAGGCAACACGGACGCAGCGGTCGATCTCGATGGTTTCTTCGGTCTCCATCCCTCCCTCGCATCATTCAAGCCCTTCTGGGGCAACCGGCAGTTGGCGATTGTTCATGCTTCGGGTTCACCAGATAACACGCGTTCGCATTTCGACGCGCAGGACTACATGGAGTCGGCGACACCCGGCGTAAAGTCCACTACCGACGGCTGGCTGAATCGGTATTTGCAGAACAAACAAGATCCGCAGCGTTCGCTTTTTAGAGCAGTGTCGATCACGCCTGAAATGCCGCGAGTGCTTCAAGGCAAAGCGCCCGCCGTCGCGTTCTCGAATCTGGCTGATTTCACGATACGGGCAGGCGGGTCGTCAGCCAGCCTGCAAGGTGGATTCGAAGCCATGTACGCGACAGCCGTCGGCCAACTCGGAGGAACAGGTAAAGAAGCCTTCGAAGCAGTTAACTATTTGAAACAGGTAAATCCTTCTCAGTATCAACCGCAGAACGGAGCACAGTACCCCCGCAATCCATTCGGCAATTCGTTGTTGCAAATCGCGCAGCTAATCAAAGCAGGTGTTGGATTGGAAGTCGCATTCACAGACATCAAAGGTTGGGACACTCATGTCAACCAGGGGAACTCGCGTGGACAGCTCAGCAATCTGTTCCAGCAATTCAGCGCAGGCATAGCCGCACTCGCGACTGATCTGGGCCAACGGATGGACGATGTAGTGATCCTGACGATGTCCGAGTTTGGTCGGACCGTACGTGAGAATGGAAATCGTGGTACTGACCACGGTCACGCGAATGCGATGTTTGTTTTAGGGAATAGCGTGAAGGGCGGAAAGGTGTACGGCCGCTGGCCCGGCTTAGAGAATGATCAACTGTACGAAGGGCGCGACCTTGCGCTGACGACAGATTTTCGCGACGTCTTTTCGGAGATTGCTCGCAAACACCTCGGTACGGGAAATCTGCAAGCAGTATTTCCCGGGTATGCTACGAGCGAGTCAAAATTCAAAGGCTTGATATAGTGAGAAAGTTTAGCTGCGGATTTACGCGGATGGAACGCGGATCAGAATAAGAAACGGGCGCAGAGGCGGTTGTTCATTCCGTGTCTTTCTAATTCTGATCCGCGTTCATCTGCGTAAATCCGCGGCTAAATCTTTTCCGCTGTGCCCGATCACAGTATCGCGATAATTCTCAGTGGCCCACCGCTGCCACCCTTGATCTTCATCGGTAAGGCGATTACCGAAAACCCCTTCAGAGGAAGCTTGTCGAGATTCGCGACGTTTTCCAGCGCGGGAATATTGCTTTCTAACAACGTTCTATGGCTCTCGAAGAGCTTTGATTGACCGTAATCGATACTCGGGGTATCGAGTCCAATTGCTTTAATCGATCGACTCGTTGTCAGCCATTTTGCGGCATCAGGGTGTAGGCCCGGGAAATGTAGATCCGCTACTGCGTCCGCGCCTCGCGCTTCGGTGCCCATGTACTTCTTCTTGTCCGGATAATACTTTCCAAACCCGGTTCGCAAAAAGACGATAGCTCCTACGGGTATGCGACCGTTTCTCTTTTCCCAGTTTTGCAGATCCTGCGACGTTACCCTGTAGTCGGGATTGCTCGCACACTGCGCCGAAACATCTATCACAACGCCTGCACCCATTAACTGCTCGAGAGGAATTTGATCAACTGATTTCCGGCCTTTGGCGAAGTGGACCGGAGCGTCAATGTGCGTACCACCATGTTCCGCAGCCGAGTACCTGTAGGCCGAATAGTAGTAACCCTGTTCAGTTGTTCCCTCGAAATCCTTCTCGAGCTTGAACTGTTCCGCCGTGGGCCAGTAAACAGTGGAGGAGTCGAAAGGATACGAGAGATCGATGAGGGTACCTTGCGGAAAAGTTGAACTCTTTCTTTGGGCCAGGACAGTACCTGCGGCCAATGTGAATGAAAGCAGGAGAGCAATTCCTTTCATACAGCATTCCTCTATTCTTCGTGGAGTACCTTTGAAGCACGAGCATGTTAGCGCAGACGCCAGGCGAGCGCATTAGAACGTCGGACGATCGATGGCGCTAACGCTTTTTCAAGAAGCAGTCCGATGAGGATACCCAGGAGATCCCACTGAAGGTCGGTGGCCGTATCGTATTTGCTCCAAATTCGTTGACCGCCGAAGTAGAGTTCGTCCCACAGTTCGATAATCTCGTAGCCTGCCGAAAGACTAAATATTACGGCCGCAGCCACGAAGCGGGTCAGTGAGGGATGGAAGGTGTGCCCGTATTGCTCCAAAGTCTTGTGCGTGAGCCAGACCAGCGCAGGTGTAACCAGAACCTGGACCAGTAAATGAGCAAACTCGTCGTACTGGACAGGCCCGAACTGGTGACCGTAGAGCCTGAAATAGTTGCCGAGCGCGTCGACCTGAAGAGCTAAAAAAACCAGCGCGAGCCTATCAAGTGGTAGTCTCAGGTTCTGCCGGAAAAGGAAATAGCTGTAGACGAGCGTAAGAAATACGAGGCCAAAGAGCGTGTTGTAAGCAAGGGACAAGTAACACATCTTTAAGAGAAAACCCGCCCCTGCCAGCAGTGCGAAACCGACTAAGAATTTTTCGGCTCGATGTGCCCACGCCTTCATCAGTTCGACTGCTCAGCAAGCAGTGTTCCTACGACGATGCTCGGACAAGAAGCCGACTTTTCCTAATACCCAATGCTGTCGCGAACTGCGGCGCCTGAAATGACGTATATGATCATTCGTTCAATCGGTAAGTAATTCCGACACCATGGTTGGCAATACAAAAAATCGGAAAGGTCCGTTCGATACAAGCACCCTCAAATCTGCTGTCCCCTCAATGCCTGATTATCCCTTAACTCCACCCCTGGGCCGTCAGCTTTCCAAACTGACTCTGCCGGATTTCGTGCTAACTGAATCGCTTTATGAGCCCTGTTCAGTCGTACCTACGCATGCTCACAAGCCTGCTACACTTGATTTCATCCTCGCAGGGAATTCAATAGAGACACTCGAGCGAGTTAAACACGCGGTTGAGCCCGGCACTCTGATTATGAGGCCGGCGGGTATTAGTCACTCCGATCACAATGGAAGGCTTGGTCTCCGCGCGTTGCACATCGAAGTAAATCCAAAGGACTGTACGTACTTCGACTTCTCTGACGTGTTTTCCCGCCCTAGCTTTGTTCGATGCGGTTTGCTTTGGGCAATGGCCCGACGGATCTATCGTGAGTCGAAAATAGCGGACAGCGCGGCGCCAATGGTCGTGGAAGGGCTAATACTGGAGTTTTTAGGGAATGCCTCGCGCTCACTGTTTCGACCACCCGT
Organism: Acidobacteriota bacterium; assembly: GCA_046726175.1. GTDB lineage: Bacteria > Acidobacteriota > Blastocatellia > Pyrinomonadales > Pyrinomonadaceae > PSRF01. Next base: position 1,650 of record JBKPAC010000014.1, on the reverse strand, counting down.
GCGAATTCCACCCTGGCTCGAGCAGGTACGCGACCTCTGCCACGCGCGTTTCGCCGAACCGCTGACGCTCGGAGATATCGCCAAGTCGGTCGGCGCACATCCGACGCACATCGCCAGATCATTCAAGAAGCATTATGGATCCACAGTCGGCGAGTATATCCGCGGCTTGAGATTGGACTGGGCCGCAGCGAGACTGGAAACCACAGAAGATCCAATCGCTGACATCGCGGCAGCTGCCGGCTTTTACGATCAGAGTCATTTCAGCCATCACTTCAAGAAATACCTGGGCGCCTCACCCCTCGAGTTCAGAGCCTCCAGAACTCGAAAGTAGAAAATAACCGCGGAACTTGGCCGCGGATTAACGCGGATCAGATCCAGGGCGGAGTTTTAATTCAGCCCTCTACTTTCTTTCATTCTGATCCGCGTTAATCCGCGGCTAAGATTATTCTTCTGCTAAACGGATACATTCACGCTAACCGCTTACTATCGCTATCGCTACGAATTCGTTTCAATTGGACCAGTAAAGATCAGGACCTTGGAGGTGCCGATCGATGCTGTGCGGCTTTATTTGCCTGGTTGTGTGGAGCTTCATCTTACAGGCTCAGGTTTTGACCCGCCTGACTGAATCAGAGTCGAACCCAGCTGTGGAGAGCCCTGCAAAGATGCCGGCCCAGGTGATTAACAAGCGAGCAGATCGAATCTTGAAGCAAGCGTATTCAGATACTTTCAAACTGCTCAGCACATTGAACGACTGCAGCAGATTCTACGGCGGGCCTGAAGTTGCTCTAACTGTTCTGAACGAGTTCTTCAGGAAGATGCGAAAAGAAAAGATGCCGGAGAATGTGACATTTACGATGAGCGGTAAAACCATCTACGTTCTGAATCTGGAGGTGCGGGCTCAGTTTCGTATGTTCGAACAAACGGTCGTCAATGATAGTGGATCCTTTTATATCCGGAATGGGCCAATGGGTATACGGATACCGAATGTCGGATCGTTCTTGCCGGCGACTCGGTCGGCTCGCGCGTTAACGTTGTTGCACGAATTGGGTCACCTCATTCGATCACCATCGGGCGAATGGCTGCTTGAGGACGATGGAAACGACTTTGAAAGAAGCCGTCGGAACACCGACAGGGTTGAGAAGGTTTGTAATCGTCAGTTGAAGAGGTTGCAGTAGAGGGCGTGTAAAAGGTGCAGTCGGCAGGAGGCAGGAGCAGCGAGGCAAGTGACGTGGGTTCGTGTCTTCGGTTCGTGTATTTCGTGGACGGTCCCTTTCCTGAGCAAGGTGGCTTGACACCCTTGCGACCCTCCAAAACCAATCCTCGAAATGCACGAACCGAGGATACGAACTTAGTCTGGCATCGTCTCTCCCCGCTGCCCCTGCCACCTGCCGCCTGCTCCTGCGTCCCACGGTTGAAGAGGTTGCAGTAGACGGCGTGTAAAAGGTGCAGTCGGCAGGGGCAGGAGCAGCGAGGCAAGTGACGTGGGTTCGTGTCTTCGGTTCGTGTATTTCGTGGACGGTCCCTTTCCTGAGCAAGGTGACTTGACACCCTTGCGACCCTCCAAAACCGATCCTCGAAATGCACGAACCGAGGATACGAACTTAGTCTGGCATCGTCTCTCCCCGCTGCCCCTGCCACCTGCCGCCTGCT
>JBKPAC010000013.1:0-19811 GCA_046726175.1 Acidobacteriota bacterium | reverse complement strand
GGATCAGGTGCGGGATGGTACGTGCGGTCGAAACTTAATGGCGTTCACCAGCTCTACGCAGTCACGTTTGGTACTTATGATCGACCTATCAAGACGCCGGTTGAAAACATGCGTCCGGCGAATGACACTTGCGCACAATGTCACTGGGCGGAAAAATTCTGGGGCACGCGACTCAAGACTTTCAATCAGTATGCGTACGATGAGAAGAACTCGTTGCGGCAAATTCGCATGCTAATCAATGTTGGCGGAGGTAGCCCTGAAACCGGTCCCGTCAGCGGTATTCACTGGCACATGAATCTCGCAAACGAAGTTACGTTCATTTCTACTGACGCGCAGCGACAAATTGTTCCCTGGGTCCAGGCCAAGGATCGAAACGGAATCGTTACCGTATATGTTGCGAGGAACTCGCAGCTCACGTCTGAGCAGATCAACAACGCACCGAAGAGGCGAATGGATTGCATTGATTGTCACAATCGACCAGCACACATTTACAACCCGCCAGATGTGGCTCTCGATCGTGCCTTCGCCGCCAACCGGCTCGACGTTTCGCTTCCCTACCTCAAACGCCAAGCGGTCGAAGCGCTGTCAAAGCCGTATGCCTCCAATGACGAAGCCGTTAAATCGATTGCTTCAAGCCTCGGCGATTTTTATCGCAAGAACTACCCTTCACTGTATTCGGAAAAGCGTGCATCGCTTGACGGCGCAATTGCCGAGGTTCAGCGCATCTATCAGGTCAACTTCTTCCCTGAGATGAAAACTGACTGGCAAGCTCATCCGAACAACATCGGTCATTTAAGATCTTCAGGTTGTTTTCGTTGTCACGATGGCGAGCATGTGAGTAATACGGGCAAGGTGATTAGAAATGACTGCAACATCTGTCACACGGTGCTCTATGATTCAGAACGTCCGGTGAGCATGAATGCTCGAACTGGACCATTCCAGCACCCGGTCGATCTCGGTGGTCTTGCCGATCGCAAATGCGAATCGTGCCACAAAGCCAACCAGCCTTTTCAGCATCCCATCAACCTGGGCGATATCACAATGTTTCAGTGTGCTGAGTGTCACCCAAAGACGAATTGACTTAAGTCACAAACGCCTCGCATTTAGCCGACGTGGGCCTCTGAGTCAATGTAATGCTGTCCATAGCCGACGAACAAAAACGACATTAAGCCAATCTAATAAAACTGCCCGCTGAGGCGCGATCTACGCTGCGACTGCGAGAAATTCCGCAGGTTGCGCAAAGTTACGCACTAATTCCGTCTCAATCCCCGTCAACAACGCGAAATTATAGAGGTACATGGGTTGCCTAAAATGGCGTCCTGTAGCGAGAGGTTGGAAATTTCGCGTAGTACGGCCAGTCTCCTATAATCTCGAGTCGCTATTGGATTCTGTCTGGCAGCGGCTGGAAAGTGAAAGACAAACCACTGAAAGACTACAAACAGAAGATTCTCGTCGTTGATGACGAGAAAATGATTCGTTGGACTCTTGGCGAAGCGTTACGCGGCTGGGGCTATGAACCGATCCTTGCCGAAACTGCGTCTGGGGGGCTGGCGGCATTTGATGCTGATCAGCCGGCAGCAATACTCCTGGATATCAACCTGCCGGACGGTTCGGGGCTCGAAGTGTTGCGTCAAATACGGCACCGTCAGTCGGATGCTGTGGTCATTATGATCACCGCCAATGTCCTGGTCGACGAAACGATCGCCGCCCTGCGCGGTGGGGCGTATGACTTCATCGGCAAGCCGATCAATCTTGAAGAGCTGCAGGTCGCAATTCGCAATGGGATTGAAGCGAACCGCTTGCGCAAGGAAGTCAATTCGTTTCGTCGCGAGCGAGCTCAGCAGTTCAATTTCGATCAGATCGTGGGCGAGTCACCCGCCATGCGAGAAATGCTGGCGGTGGCGCACAAAGTTGCCGAAAGCGAAGTCTCATCCGTGCTGTTGCAGGGAGAATCAGGGACGGGCAAGGACTTAATTGCGAAAGCGATTCACTATCATTCAGTGCGAGCGGACAATGCGTTCATCGCAATCAATTGCGCTGCCTTGCCCGGGACGCTCATTGAAAGTGAGTTGTTCGGTTACGAAAAGGGAGCATTCACAGACGCAAAGGCGCGCAAGGAAGGTTTGTTTGAACAGGCTGAAGGTGGAACCCTCTTCCTCGACGAGATCGGAGAGTTGGAACTAAGTCTGCAAGCTAAGCTCTTGCGCGTGCTCGAAGAAGGTTCGTTTCGCCGCGTCGGTGGTTTAAAGGATCTCCCGCTGGACGTGAGGGTGATCGCCGCCTCGAATCGCGATCTCAAAGCTGAAAGCGAAGCGGGACGCTTTCGCACCGATCTTTATTATCGTTTATCAGTCATTCAAATCGATATTCCGCCGTTGCGCGATCGAGGAGACGATATCCGAGCGCTTGCCGAGCATTACATGTCGAGTTTCAAGAGCCGCTTACGAAAGAACATTACAGGTATTGCGCCGGAAGCAATCGCGGCTTTTAGCCGGTATGAATGGCCCGGGAATGTGCGCGAGTTGCGCAACGTGATCGAGCGCGCGATGATTTTGGAAGATGGCGACCAGATTACCGCGAAATACTTACCACGCGGATTGGCGAGCGACTCAGGCGTGGCTGGCAGTAGCGCTAAGGCTGCCGATCAGTTTTGCTTACCGGCTGCCGGGATCTCTCTGGAAAGAGTGGAAATGTCACTGGTGCGGCAGGCATTGGAACGAAGTGCCGGCAACCAGACCAAGGCAGCAGAGCTACTCGACATTTCACGGGACCAACTTCGTTACCGCATGAAGAAATTAGAAGAATCCGAAGCGGTGACCGCTAGCGAATCCAGCTAAAAACCCCTTATGCAGGCCAAGAGACCTGAAACTGCTAATTCCGTGGAGCATTCACTCAAGGAACTCGCCGACATCAAGTTCGCCCTCGATCAATCGACAATCGTCGCCATCACCGACCAGACCGGAATCATCAACTACGTAAACGATGCCTTCTGCCGCATCTCAAAATACTCACGTCACGAATTGCTGGGTCAGGATCATCGGATAATCAACTCTGGCTACCACTCGAAGGAATTCATCCGGAATCTTTGGACTACGATAGCGAGTGGCAGAGTCTGGAAGGGTGAACTTCGCAATCGCGCAAAGGACGGCAGCATCTATTGGGTCGACACGACTATTGTTCCGTTCTTGAATTCGGAAGGTAAACCTTACCAGTACGTGGCCATTCGCCACGACATCACACAGCTGAAGCTCGCTGAAGAGCACATACGCCACCAGGCGGAGCTGCTCGATAAATCACAGGACGCGATCCTCGTCCGTGACATGCATGACCGAATCATCTACTGGAACAAGAGCGCAGAACGAATGTATGGATGGCGAAGCGACGAAGTGATCGGGAAAGTACCGACAGAGCTACTCTTTGAAACCGTGCCGGCTGAGTACGACGAAGGCCAGCGAATACTATTCGAAACCGGTGAGTTTCGCGGCGAATTCAATCATGTTACGAAGGATGGGAAAAATCTGACTGTCGATTGCCGCTGGACACTTGTGCGGGACGCGCAGGGTAAGCCCATCCAAAAACTGATCGTGAATACCGACGTGACTGAAAAGAATCGACTTCAGTCCGACCTCGTTCGTGCGGCGCAGCTATCGTTTGTTGGTGAACTTGCGGCGGGCCTAGCCCATGAAGTCAAGAATCCACTCGCTGGAATCCAGGGTGTTGTCGATATTCTAATGCGACGGCGTGACAAAAACGATCCGGAATATGAGGCGCTTGAAGGCGTGCGTCAGGAGGTCGAGAGAATTGACAAGACCGTGCGCTCCTTGCTTGATCGTGCCCGACCACGTTCGGTTTCGGTAACAGAAACCTCTTTGTCGGATATCGTTGGACGTGCCGTTAGCCTCGCCCGCGCCCAGCTAACGAGGGCGACCAGCCGTGGCCATCGAGTCAGCATAGAATTCGAGCCGCCCGATGAACCAATAATCATCCCAATCGACGCGGCTCAAATCGAAGACGCCGTATTGAACTTGATCATCAATGCCATCGACGCTGCGAATGGTGATGGTCGGGTTAAGATTCGCATAGTCCGATCTCAGAGCGATGGTGAGAGCGGCTTGGACGACCATGCAATCGTCGAGGTCTCAGACGACGGACGCGGAATCAGCGAAGAGGATCTGGCTCGGATCTTCAATCCGTTTTTTACTACTAGGTCTGGCGGTACAGGACTCGGGCTCCCGGCAGTTCGCCGCATCGCTCGAGCGCATGGTGGACGGGTTGAAGTCACGTCAAAGCTTGGCGTAGGTTCAACGTTCACAATTCACCTACCTCTAAAATCTCCCTTGTCTCAACGCGATGCGAAATTTCACGGACCTGCGTGAGCAAAACCGCGCATTTTCACAGTAGTTCCCTAAGATCCCGGTCCAAATACCCTGAATATTTTCGACGGCACGAGCGTTGCCAATCATCTTGACGGGTCAGTTCGATGGTGTCGAGAAACCGTCGGATAGCCGATATGAATCCGAATTGGAGGGACGAAGATGAGCGCTAATTTCCATACTTACTCAATTGAGAATAACCAGAGTGGGGCTGTCTGGCAGCAGCTCCATGCCGAGCGAGAAGTGATTTGCGACTCTTTGCTGAAGGAGTACCCGACGCGCAGTGAAGACAAAAAGCTAGCCGACAACGATTTGCGGCAGACCGCCATTTGGCACCGAAATCTGCTTCAGGCACGACTGTCGAACATCGACGATGCTCTTGATCGATTGATGTCGGGCTCGTATGGAAACTGCTGTAAGTGTGGTAGGTGGATCGAAGATACTAAACTTCAATTCGATCCGGCCGTTGCGTATTGCTATGAATGTTGGGAACGACTGCAGACCGCGCATTAGCTCTCGTCCATTCTGAGTTGAGACCGGTTGCACATTAGGGAAACTATTATGAGCGCAAACTGCACATTAGAAATCTTGGCCGATGCTCCAACATTAAAGGGCGTCGAGCTCGAGTCATTAGCACCGTTCGATACGATTTGCGTGCAAACACGTAACAGCAATTACCGTATCTTCCTCCTTGATCCCATCACCGGACGTGCGCTGGTCGAAGGCGGAAGTCACTTTGCCGAACCTGTTGAAGCACAGGTAAATGGTTCGAGCTCTCATGGTAGCTACAGAGTTGGATGGATTGGCGTGGGAAGTCGTATAGAATTCTGGGCCAATGGCAGACTCACCAGCACCTCACCGGTTCAGTCACTCCACATAAAAAAGCTAAATCCGACTTAGGATATGATTTCTATCCACGTGCTCCGAGCAGCGGCCGGGGAGCGATAGCTGTGACACGTATTCGAGCGTCAAGAATAGTTGCACCTTTTTCGTGGACGACAAATGGGTTGCAGTCCAGTTCTGCTATCTGAGAAATGTCTTCTACTAACGCGCTTATCCGAAGCAGACCATCTTTGAGCGCATCAACATCGCAGTCAGGACTGCCGCGAAAACCTGTAAGCAGCGGGTACGTCTTTAGCGCGCGAATCATCGTTGACGCTTCATCAGTTGAAAGTGGAGTGAGGCGTACGGATACGTCACGCAACAACTCAACTTGCACACCGCCGGCGCCGCACGCTATCACTGGGCCAAATTGAGGATCGTGGACGACGCCGACAATCATCTCAATGCCAGGTTCAGCCATTCTTTGGACCACAAAACCCGTCGGAGAATGTCCCTGCGTTCGTAATTTCTCTTCGATTTCAAGTGCGACCTCGCGAACTTCGTTCGCTCCGCGCAAATTAAGACGAACGCCACCGGCCTCTGTCTTGTGAATGAGACCGGGGGCGATGACCTTCAAAGCGACAGGGGATGCTAATTGTTCAGCGGCTTCCGCAGCTTCTTCCGCATTCGCGACAATTATTTGCTCCACCATAGGAAGCCCGTAACAGGAGAAGAGGTTGCTGATCTCTTCTGCCGTCAACCAACCGTCTCCTCGTGTTAGAGCCGTTGCCACAATCGCTGCTCCTTCATCACGTCGGATGTCGTCGAATACTGGCGGAAAAGAGACTGGTAGTTCACGCCATTGTCGATATCGTGCGGCCCGGGCTAATGCGATGGCAGCCGTTTCGGGGAACTTATAGGTCGGAATACTCGCCGAGCGTAGCTCCTCAGGTGTGTTTTCTGATGACAGAAACACGGCCAGCACCGGTTTCGTTTGGTCCATTCGCTCGAAGGCTTCAACGATCTGTTTCGCAACATCCGCCGCTTGCGTGACCAATGGCGGCGTAAAGATCGCGATTACGGCATCGACGTTAGGATCTGCGGCAACGATCTCGATCGCCCGCCGGTAATGCTCGGCGGGAGCGGAAGCTATCATGTCGATCGGATTTTGTGAGCTGGCGCCCGGTAATAGGAATTCATGCAGACGCCTTCGGCTATCTTCACTAAGCATCGGCACCTCGAGGCCTCGTGCTTCACAGCTATCTGCGCAGAGAATCCCCGGACCTCCAGCGTTGGTAACAATCGCAACGCAGTTTCCTTTTGGCAGTGGCTGGTTCGCTAACAACGACGCCACATCGAACAACTCAGAGAGCGTGTCGGTGCGAATGACACCGGCTTGTTGAAACAGCGCATCAACCGTGACGTCCGACGCCGCAAGCAAAGCACCGGTGTGCGATGAAGTTGCGCGTGCTCCAGCCGCCGAGCGACCGCTTTTCACGACGACGATCGGTTTCTTTCTTCCGACGCGGCGCGCGATTTGTGAGAACTTCTTCGGGTTTCCGAATGACTCAAGGTACAGGAGAATCACCTTTGTGCCTTCGTCAGATTCCCAGTAACGAAGCAAGTCGTTTCCAGAAATGTCCGCCTTATTTCCGACTGAAACAAAAGTCGAGAGTCCGACGCCCAAAGAATTTGAGAACTCCATGATCGCAAGACCCAGCGCTCCGCTTTGCGTCGAGAAGCCAACGCAGCCTGTGCGCGGTTCGGTGGGGGCGAATGTCGCATCGAGTCGCACGGACGAGTTTGTGTTTGCTATGCCCATGCAGTTTGGGCCGATCAAACGCATACCCCATTCGCGACAGGCACGTACTAGTTCCGCTTGCCTGACTTGACCGTCTTTTCCGGTTTCCGAGAACCCAGCTGAAATGACCACGAGAGCCTTCACGCCTTTTCGTCCGCAGGCTGCGACCACTTCCAAGACTTGTTTTGCGGGGACCACGATTATGGCCAGATCGACAGATTCCGGAATCGACTCGACTGATGAATAAGCCCTCACTGATTGGATCGAGTCGGTGGAAGGATTCACCGGATAGATTGAACCTTTGAATCCATAGCTCAGAAGGTTGTTGAAGATCTCGCCGCCGATCGTGCCACGTTTTCGTGAAGCACCAACCACAGCAACACTGCGTGGGTTGAAGAAGAGTTTAAGTGCGTTAGCTGCTCCAATAGCCTCACGACGTTCGAACCGTTCAATTGCGTCACGAGTGAACGCCGTCGGTAATATCGCATGAAGCTGGCCGGCAGTTGCAGTCACCTCCATTGGAAATCCTGATTCGCGGAACACATGAAGCATGGCGTGATTCGACGCGGCAACTTCAGCCTCAAAAATCTGGATGCCATTAGCTGCCGCGACTTCGGCCAACTGACCCAGGAGAATTGTTCCCAACCCACGACCACGAAAATCACCGGCAATCGTGAAAGCGACTTCAGCCCGCGTTTGGTCCAGAACAGCGTAGAACGCGTGGCCGACAATGCGTTCGCCAGTGCCACTCAAGGCAATCAGGCTAAACGCATCATCGAGTGTTGCTTCGCGGTGCGCTTCAGCGGCGAGCGCTGAACCCTTAGCGGGCGATAAGAACCGCATCCATCGCGCTTCGTCGGATAGAGACTCGAGCAGAACGAGTAGTTTTTTTTCATCGTCCCGTCGCATGACGCGCACGCGCACGGTCGAGCCATCGCGAAGCACGACATTGCCTTCCGGATAGACGGGGCAGCTTAGATTTGTGTTTTGAATGACCGACATCTTTTGCATGGCGGATATTCCTAATGGTTCGCCGAAAAAAGCCCAAAGCCAAAACCAACTAAAGAGTGCAACGGATATGCCGAGAGCCTTTAATCATCTACGAGGACAAAAGTGAAGCAAAACAGCGTCACTTGCCCACAGCTGCGAAATTTCCCTGACTCTCCTGAGCAAAAGCTCGCAGTTGAAAAATCTAACTGCGCAGCTTTACGTTTAACGACTGCCTAACTCCTCGCAAAACGTCCACATGATAGTGGCACATTCATTGCCCAAGCTAACGTCTGGAGGACGATTTTATGGGCACCACGTTGAGGGCACCTGAAGCATTCGAGATCATTAAGAACGGCAAGGTTGGCAGGCTAGGGTGCATCGATGAGGGCGAACCTTACGTTGTACCCATCAACTATGTCGTGAGTGAAGGCCACATCTTCAGTCATTCACTTCCCGGAAAGAAGATTGACGCTATGCGGGCGCAACCACGCGTCTGTCTCCAAGTGGACGAGTTTGACGACGACTTTCACTGGCGCAGCGCGATTGCTTTCGGCAAGTTCGAGGAAATCCACACGCCGAGCGAACGACGCTCCGTCCTCACAAAATTGCTGACCCGATTTCCCAGGCTGACGCCGGTTGAAACAATGATAGCGCACGATGGTGGTGCGCCGGACAGTATCGTGTTTCGGATTGTCGTCGATCGTGTCACCGGCGTCGAAGAAACATAGATGGAGCACGAACATACACCTGAAGCAATCCATGAGCGACTCTCTGCCGGCCCGCGTCAGAACTACCTGCGCGATTGGATCTATGGAGGCATAGATGGCTCGGTAACAACCTTTGCTGTGGTGAGTGGTGTCGTCGGCGCGCGCCTTTCGACGTGGGTAATTGTTGTTATGGGCTTCGCGAATCTGATTGCTGATGGTTTTTCGATGGCCGCCAGTAATTTTCTCGGGACTCGAGCCGAACACGACGATCTCAAACGGCTCGAAGCTATTGAAAACCGCCATGTTGACCTTAATCCGGAAGGCGAGCGTGAAGAAGTGAGACAGATCTTTCAGAGCAAGGGGTTTAGCGGAAATGACCTACCACGTTTGGTCGAATTGATCACTGCCGATCGTGTCCGATGGGTGAAGACAATGTTGACGGAAGAGTACGGTATGCCACAAAGCGTTCGCTCTCCGTGGCTAGCGGCGGTCTCTACATTCACCGCCTTTTCGCTGTGCGGCATAGTGCCGTTGCTTCCTTATCTTTTCGGATTTAGCAGTGCGCTTCCACTTTCAATAGCGCTCACCGCCGTGGTGTTTTTTGCGATTGGATCAGTTAAGAGTCGATGGTCGACGGCCTCGTGGTGGAGTTCCGGTTTGTCCACACTGGCGGTAGGAGGAATTGCGGCTGGTTTGGCATACGGAGCCGGCTTAGTGATAGACCGTTTGGCGCATCAGTAATTCTGACGCCAGGGAGTTGAATATGAAAACGATGAAAGCAAACGTCTTTCACGGAAAGAACAATATCCGGGTAGAAGAGGTAGAGCGACCGCACGCCGGGTTCGGCGAGGCCGTCATCCGCATCACGCTTACCACAATTTGCGGCACGGACCTTCACATTGTGCGCGGTGAGTATCCAGTCAAAGCCGGTCTCATCATCGGACATGAACCAGTAGGCGTCATTGAGGAGTTGGGATTGGGCGTTACGGGATATGAAATCGGCGATCGTGTGTTGGTAGGAGCAATTACGCCATGCGGCCAGTGTCGCGCCTGCCTGTCAGGTCACCTTTCACAGTGCGGCCATGGTCAAGGCTATGAAGCAATCGGCGGCTGGCGGTTTGGTAATACGATAAACGGCGCACAAGCTGAATACTTGCTCGTACCCAACGCGCAAGCGAACCTCGCGAAGATTCCCGATCAATTGACGGACGAGCAAGTAGTGCTGCTGGCTGACATCGCCTCGACCGGATTCAGTGGAGCAGAATCAGCGAACATCCGAATAGGCGATTCGGTCGTCGTGTTTGCCCAGGGACCAATAGGCCTTTGCGCCACGGCAGGAGCTAAGCTGATGGGCGCAGCCTCGATCATTGGCATCGACGGTGATGACAACCGGTTGGCAATGGCGAAGCAAATGGGTGCTGACATAGTTCTCGACTACCGAGACGTCGATGTGGTTGCTGAGGTGCAGCGACTAACCGGTGGCGGAGCTGATGTTGCAATCGAAGCTCTCGGTACTCAGCAGACGTTCGAAAGCGCGCTGCGCAGCCTCAGGCCAGGCGGCACACTCTCGAGCCTCGGTGTTTATTCGGGCAAACTCCAGATCCCGTACGAAGCATTCGCAGCGGGTATCGGTGATCACCGGATCGTGACGACGCTTTGTCCTGGTGGCAAGGAACGCATGCGCCGATTGATGGAGGTTGTGAGAAGCGGTCGCGTTGATCTAGCGCCATTGCTGACGCACACCTTCCCACTGGAAAGAATCGGTGAGGCGTATGACCTATTCGGGGAGCGGCTCGATGGCGTGCTGAAGGTAGCTATCAAGCCATAGGTAGGACCTGCGAAAACTTGCTCATGTTCTTGCGCAAAAGCCCGCAGCGGTGTTTGTACAGATCGGCGTGACATTCGGTATTTCAGCGGCACATCCATTGCACGAACGGCTATAGGAGGCAGGGTTCAGCCCTGGTCAACATCATGAAGATCGAATCTATCCTTTGCCCTATCGACCTCTCACCAGAATCGGATGAGGCCTTGCGTTATGCGGTTGCGCTCTCCAGGGCTTATAGCGCCGAGTTGATTCTTCTACATTGCGACACCGATGAACGAAGCGCTGAACCCGACACACGCGAGGCGGCGGTGGAGACTATTCGTCAGGCCCTCGTCAAATACTCGGGCGATCCTGACCTGACACGACTTGATTGGAAGAGCCTGGTGATCAACACAGATGACGTCGGTGAGGCTATTGCTCGCCAGGCCGCTCTCCTCTGCGTCGATCTCATCGTGATGCGTTCGCGTCGACGGCCACACCGCGCAGCGCTATTGGGTTCGACGGCTGAATCCGTCTCGCGCACCGCACCTTGCCCGGTGTTGGTAATGCACAGCGACGAGCGTGATTGGGTAACACCTTCCGAACCAGGAATCCAACTCAAACGAGTGCTGGTAGCTTATGACTTCTCGGACTACTCCGAATTGGCGCTCAACTACGCACTCTCTTTTGCGCAGGAATATCAATCTGAGCTGCACCTATTACACGTGCTGCCTCCGTTCTCATTGAACGAAACGGAGATCTCGTGGTATCCGCGGGGCCGCGAGGGCTCTTATCATCAGGCCGCGCGCCGCTTGCAAAAAGCCGTCCCGGCAGAAGCGCATTTCTGGTGCGAGATTAAACATGCAGTCAGTGAAGGCCAACCTTATCGCGAAATACTCAGCTATGCGGAAAGGAACGAGATCGATCTCATTTGTCTGGGAGCGCATGGCGCGGGATTCGGAATGCGCACGTTATTCGGATCAAATGTCGATCGCGTATTACGTCAAGCACCGTGTCCAGTTCTTGTGAGCCGGCCACTTAGGCCAGCAATATCACTCAAGCAGTCGACCGCCGAGGCAGCGGTGTCGCTCACTTCCTCCATGTAGTTCTTAGCGATACTTATCGCGGTCGCATCGTCTTGAGTATCTCTGAACGATCAACCAGGCGACCGTTCTGAACCACCTGCCAGATCCGGCGCGTGTTGCGAATGTCCGAGAGCGGATCTGCGTCGAGGATAACGAGATCGGCCCACTTCCCTACCTCGATAGTGCCGAGATCCTTATCCGCGCCGAGAATGCGCGCGGCGCCACCAGTCCCCGCATGAATCGCCTGCAGCGGAGTTAAACCCGACGCAACTAACTGCTCCAACTCGATGTGCACGCCAATTGGAATCTGCCAAATGTCTGTGCCAGTGCCGATGGTGATCCCAGCGCGCGACAACTTTGCTGCCGTTTCACGCGCACGCTGAGCTTCGCGAGCCCACTGCTCCCGGTCGTCAGCGCTTAACTTGAGCATCCAGTCAAAGTTTTCTCGTGCTGGCAGGAATGGGGCGAGTTCTGCATCCCCCTCGAGGAGCGCCGGCCGTTTGTTGAGTCGGACGGCCAAATCAAAATAAGACAGCGTAGGTACGACGCCGATGCCTGCAGCGCGAAATAGTTGGACCAAGTCGTCGTAGATATATTTATTGCCCCGCGATTCGCAAAGACCAATATGCTCCTTGGCGTCCATACCGGCGGCCACCAGTGGCAATAGGTGAGCGCAATGTCCAGTCGCTCTCATACCACGCCGATGGGCCTCAAGAATCATACGGGCATTGATGTCCCAGCGTCGGAAGGTCCGAGTCTTGATGTGCTGCGCACCGAACGACTCCGCCAGATCCATCGATCGCTTAATGTGGTCAGGATCGGTTTCAGGTTCGATTCCGCGTCCCTGCTCTTCATCGAAGGGCCAATCACTGTAGAACTGAAAGCCACCGTAGGCGACGCGCGGGCCTGGAAGCATTCCGGCGGCAATCGCGTCTGCGTACGCGACGAGCGGAGCCATAGAGGATCCCTGATCGCGCACGGTCGTCACTCCGAAATAGAGAAAACCTGGAAGCAGATCCGGCCGATAGGTGTGTGCGTGGAGGTCCATGAGGCCGGGAATCACGACACGCCCTGCTGCGTCGATCACATTAATCCCCCGCGTGGAAAGACTGCCCTGCGGAGCGATCCGTTTGATCCGACCTTGCTCAATCAGAATGTCGGAGGGCCCTCGCATTGGTGCGCCAGTTCCGTCGACAATCCTAACGTTCCGAATCATTGTCGGTTCGGCTATAGGCGGCGTGTAGGAGACGGGCCAACCGAGCCTCTGTTCCGCACCATTCGGCGATCGCAACCGCAGTCCTCCATCAGAAACGAACAACAGAGTGCCGTCGCGCGAAGACGACGCATAGAGCGCCGCCTCGGTTCCGATTGACTTCGGAGCTGACGACATGCCGGTCTGATCGAAAGGCGCCTGCCAAAGGCGGTCGTGACGGACGAATACTATCGAGTGCTGCCGTGTCCACTGCAGAAAGATTGGCGCGTCGGGAAAGCGCGTCAGGATTTGTCGGTGGCCCGATAGCGACACAAAAGTCGCACCGCTTGGCTTGCCCAAATCAGCCGGCCCCGACACCAACAGCCCGTCAGAATCCGGACTCCATTGCGGTGTGGTGGTCCATCTTAGACCGATGGAACCGAGGTCACGCGTTTGAGCGGGATCAGACACATTGTTGGCGCGTGCATCTACTACGCGTAACACACCGTCGGACTGCAAGTGAACGAATGCGAGATGATGGCCATCAGGAGAATAAACTGGGTATGACTCGCGACCCGGCAACGCAGTAACACGCCGGGTCGTGCCGGTCGTAAGGTCAGTTGCAAATAGATCCTCCTGGTCTGCAACACCAGCGGACCAAGCGACCTCGGAGCCATCCGGCGACCAGGCAAGTGATGTCGCTTCAAAAGGAACCTTCGCAATGACGCGTGGACTCTGGCCCACCGGTATAATCCACAACCTGCCGAGCGCCAGCATCGCAATTCGGCTTGCGTCTGGTGAGAGAGCAAGTCCCGTGAATCCTCTCGCCGGCTCTGGATGTCCGGGTTCAGGAAACCGGGCTGGTGGGAGCATGACACGCGGCCGAGTCAGTGAGAGCTCGGCAGTGAAACCGATTTCGGTGGGTTGACCGCCAGAGGCGGCCACCTTCCACAAGCGACCATCGGCTGAATACATCAAAGCGCTTCCATCCGAAGCCCAACGAATTCGAGTTGGACTGACGTCTCGATGGTTCGTCACTTGTGTTGGCGAGCCAACGGTTGTGTTGTTGCTTGAAATCTCTTGCACCCATACCTGAGTCCGCCCGGTCGAGTCGTTGGCGAAATACGCCAGGCGCCGGCCATCTACAGTAAAAGTCGGAGCTCGCGCCTGAACTGAGTCTGCAGTGACTGGACTCGCTGGGCCACCTCCAGCCGCGACGATCCAGATCCGGCCTCCTCGTTCGCTTTGTGGGAACCGCGCGACGAATGCGATCTCTTTCCCGCTTCGCACCCACACGGGGTCGCTCATGAACGGAGTCGGGATGCCTGTAATCGAAAGCTCACTCGAAGTTCCGGAGACAGCATCGAGCAACATAATTGCGCTGCGCCCGCGACTGTTGGTCGAATCCGGCGGCACGGTGTGCGCGAATGCAATGACACGACCATCCAACGACCACGCAGCGTCCCCGTCGTACCCCTCTGGATTCAACAACTGGGTCAACTGACGAAGACTACCGGAATTGAGGGTTAGCAACCACAGGCCGGTCCGCCCATTCCGCTCACCGCGAAACACCACTCGGCGGCCGTCGGGCGAGAACGACGGATCCAGATCTTCTGCGGTATCGCGCACAGCGTCGGTGATAGCACGAGCTCTACCACCCGACGCCGGAACGAGCCAGAGTTGACCCAGCAGGTCAAATACGATCGACCGTCCGTCTGGTGAAAGGTCGAAGCCGAGCGTCGTACCTTCACTCACCCGGATGGAGACCATCTCGCGTGCGCCCTTGGCAGGCGTTTGGGCTGTCGATTGTGCGACGCATATCGCCGTCAGGAGGCAGAGCTCGAGGGCGCACCGCAATCGAGGTAACATTGTTCGTATCATTGTTTCAATAACTCTCGCTAATCAAGAGTATTTCGCAAACTCAGAAAAATTTCAGAGAAACATCAACAGATTAAAAGTACATTTGACCCGTTGCGCTCAATAATGTTCTCTTGCGAGATCACTTAATCCTGAAACTTCAGCGAAAGGACCGAAGATGTTTGACTCTGATTTCCTCGCCAACCCTTACCCGACCTATAGCTACCTCCGCTCGACTGCTCCACTTCATTGGACTGATAGATTCCGCACCGGTGCGTGGCTCGTGCCTTGTTACAATGATGTAGCCGCAGGCTTAAGCGACTCACGACTCTCCAGCCAACGCAGTCATACCTTGACGGCAGCGCTTCCCTGCCCGCAGCAGTTCGCGACTTTCAATCAGATGTTCTCGCGCTCGATGCTGTTTCTGGACGCGCCGCAACACCGCCGGTTACGAATCCTACTAAACAAAGGCTTCTCACCACAGGTGATCCACTGGCTGCGTCCTCGAATTCAGGAGATGGTTAACATGCTCGTGGATCAGATGAGAGGCAAAAAGGAAATTGAGTTTATGGCTGAGTTTGCGCATCGCTTGCCCGTGTGGGTGATTGCAGAAATGCTCGGCGTGCCGAAAGACGACCACTCTAAATTCAACTCCTGGTCTGATGACATAGCAGACTTCTTTGGAAACGCACAGGCAACCGTCGAGCTCGCACAACGGGCGCAGGATGGCCTGATTGCGCTCACTGAGTATTTTCGCGTCCTGTTACCTGAACGTCGGAGGAGTCGCGGAAAGGACTTGATTAGTCTGCTGATTCGTGTTGAGGAGGAGGGCGACGTGTTGACGGAAGAAGAACTGCTCGCGCAATGTACTTTGCTGTTGGTCGCGGGACACGAGACGACCCGTAACCTGCTTGGCAATGGCTTGCTCGCGTTATTGCGGAATCCGGATCAGATTGCTTTGATTAAAAATAATCCCGCACTAATCTCATCTGCGGTAAGAGAATTGGCGCGCTACGACAGCCCGGTACAGTTTGCCGGTCGTACGGTCACCGAGGATTTTGAATGGCATGGTCAGCAGATTAGGAAAGGTCAAACTGTTGTCTTACTTCTCGGGTCAGCGAATCACGATCAGAATAAATTCAAAGATCCTGAAAAGTTAGACGTCACTCGCAATCAGCCTGTGCCGTTATCGTTCGGTCACGGCCCGCATTTTTGTATTGGAGCGACTTTGGCAAGCCTGGAAGCCGAGATCGCGTTTAGCACGTTGCTGGAACGGAAGCCAGAGCTGAAGCTGATAAGTGGTAAAGCTGCATGGCGACCAAATTTCAGTTTCCGCGGTCTGAGCAGCTTACCACTTAACGTAGGATGAAGCCTTTGCAGAAGGGATCATCAGGGTCGAAGTAAAAATCACTTCGGCCGGTGATCGAAGCTGTTCCGCTCACTTCGGGAATGACCGCTTCGTACGGACCAAACGTGGTGACTTCCTCTGCTTGCACCGTCATAGTGCTGCCGATAATACTTTCAATCGTGATCTTCTCGTTGAGGCGCAACTCACCCTTGGCATGATGCAATGCGGCGCGAGCGCTTACGCCCGAACCGGTAGCTGAACGATCAACTTCGCCCTCAGCAAAGATGCAAACGTTCCGACTGTGGTGTCGAGACTGAACCGCCGGCCCGGTGAATATCGTTCCATACAGAAAGCTGAGATCATCTTCGAACGGATGCGTGATTGAAAAATTGGCCATCACAGCATGCTTGATACGCCGACCATAATCGATAAGCTTGTGGTAATGATCAGGAGTAAGACCTAGTCCGACTGACTGCGCCTCAACGAAAGCGTAGAATGCACCACCATAAGCCACATCGAAGGACACCTGACCAATGCCCGGCACCTCTACACGCTCATCGCGAAGGTAGAGGAACGACGGTACATTTCGGAAGGAAACCTCTCGCACTTGTCCGTTGTCCATGTGGGCTCGTGCCTTGACTGTACCGACAGGCACGTTGATTACGAGTTCAGGATTGTCGCCGTTTTTATGGATTAGGCCTGTCTCAATCATCAGCTTAGTAAGAGCTATGATTGCGTGCCCGCACATCGTGCTGTACCCCTCGTTATGGAGAAAAAACACATCAAAGTCTGCATCAAGAGATTGCGTGACGACTGCTCCATACATATCTGCGTGACCACGCGGTTCCCAGATCAAACCTTTGCGGAGATGGTCATAATGTTCCAAAAAATAACGGCGCTTCTCCAACACAGTTCGCCCCTCGATCGGAGGTAAGCCCGATACGATCACCCGCAACGGCTCGCCGCCCGTGTGCATGTCGATCGTAGTGATCTTGGTCCAATGTCGCGGCGGCTGCCAATCCCACCGTGCAAAAAACTGATCTATATCAACTTCGCTCATCGATCGCTCAGATTTGTCTAAAACCACTCGGTAACGCGCTTCAAAAAATCCGGAAACCGATCGTAGCATTGTTTTATAGCAGTTTTAGGTAATTTGGGCTTTATCCGTGTGGGCTCAAGAGGCGCCGCAAACTCGTTTGTGGGACGTCCCTCTGCGTTTTTTCAAAACGGTGAGAAACTAGAGCAATGGTGAGAAATAGCGGAAAGGTCGTGAACATCGCAGACCGTGTTGCTAACGGGACCAAGGTGAGCCTGGAGGATGAGGTGGACGCGCTGTTCAAGCTTCCATTGGCAGAATTCACAGGCGCCCGCAATTCACTCGCGTCGAAATTGAAACAGGCCGGGCGCGCGAACGACGCGAACCTGGTAAAGGCATTGTCCAAGCCTTCAATCTCAGCATGGGCCGTCAACCAACTTTACTGGAATCATCGCGAGGCATTTGACAGGTTGCTTGCCGCTGGTCAGCGTTTTCGCCAGGCGCAGACATCCAGTCGCGCGGGCAAGGTTGGGGACATGCGCGCATCTCTCGACGCCCGACGTGACGCGCTCTCACTACTCTCAGATCGGGCGAGCTCGTTGCTGCGCGATGCAGGTCACAATCCGACGCTGGAGACGATTCGTCGCATCACGACTACCCTCGAGGCAATGTCCGCTCACGCATCGCTCGCCGATGGTCCAACTCCGGGGCGCCTTACTCACGACGTGGATCCTCCGGGTTTCGAGTCACTCGCATCATTCGTCCCGAGCACCGGCACAACGACACGAACTCAAAAACCTGAGCGGGTTACAGCCCCGCAAAAGTCAGGCGCGGTCACTTCGAAGTCGCAACAACCGGCGAAACCAACTCGGGACGTGCAAGAGCTTGATGACGCCCTGCAGGCAAGAATAGCTGCGGCGAAAGTCTCACTGCAGAATGCCAGGAAGTCGTTGACTGAAGCGCGGGCCAGGGCACAGAGCCTGGAGGCCACTCAGAAGAAGGCGCTTGCAGAGGCGAAGGAGGCCGAGAAAGAGAAACGCGAGGCAGAAGCACGACTGAAGAGGGCGAGCGCCGCATCGCAAGAAGCAGCACAGCGCGCACGAGGCGTCGCGAGCGAGACACAGGAGGCAGCGAAAGCCGTGGAAGAAGCCAAGCGCGCGATCGAAAAGTCGTCCAAAGAGCTCGAGTCGTTGCTTCGCGAATCCTGAGCAATGTCGTGAACCACTTTCAATGAAACTGAACCGAATCCTCGGTCTCTCGTTGTGAATTTAATGGCGCCAATTTGTTGGATAAACGGCGCGTTCGGCGTTGGAAAAACCACAACTGCAAAGGCACTTGAAAAGCAGTGGACCGGAGCTTACCTCTTTGATCCGGAAGAGATCGGTTACTTCTTGCGCAAGGTCGTCCCGACGGAGTGTCAGACCGAAGACTTTCAGGATATGCCGCTTTGGCGCGAATTAACTGTCGCGACTTTGACCTCCCTCGTCGAACGATGTAAGCGTCCAATCATTGTTCCAATGACTCTAGTCAACGAACAATACTTTGACGAAATCGTGGGTTCACTCCGTCGCAGCGGACTCGAGATACATCACTTCAGTCTCTTGGCGTCAAGAACAACCCTCAATAAAAGGATTAGCGGACGCTTGTTGCTGCCTCACGCGAAGCGGTGGGTGCGCGATCAAATGGAACGATGCGTTACGGTGCTCGAGTCGCCTACATTCGCTGTGCACATTGCAACGGATAACAGGAATGTCGCAGAGATTGTGAGTGAGATCAGGTCTCAACTCCCCCAGAACAAGAGGTAATCAGGAGGATTCTATGAAAGACATTTCAAGACGGGAAGCTATTTCGAAAATGGCAGTTGGCACTGCCGCCGTCGCTCTGACACTTAACGGCAGCCGTACGTTGAGTGCAAACGAGTCTCAAACAACTACAGCTCAGCCTCTCATTTCCCTCGCTTTCCGAGGGACGCATCAGCCTCGGCCACTGCCCTTTGACCCAGGAAAACTAAAAGGACTTTCTGAGAAACTCATTCGTTCTCATTGGGAAAATAATTACGGCGGAGCGCTTAAGGCTCTCAATACTATCGAGCAACGGCTTGCTACAATGCTCAAACAGAACGATCTTCCGCCTTACGTTTACGGAGATCTGAAACGAGAAGAGCTAATCCGAAGCGGCTCTGTCGTGCTTCACGAATTGTACTTTGCAAATCTCGGGGGTGACCCCAAGCCAGGAGGGAAAGTCCTGGATCTCATCAAGCAATGGTTCGGCAGCTACGAACAATGGGAAGATGAGTTCAAGAAGACTGCAAATGCGCTCGCGGGCGGCTCGGGTTGGGTTGTTTTTGCCCATAACGCACACACCGGCGAACTCCATAATTACTGGGCATGGGACCACATGCACAATGTTCCAATGGGCCATCCATTGCTCGTGCTGGACATGTACGAACATGCATACCATATGGACTACGGCGCTGCCGCAGCAAAATACGTTGATGCATTCTTCCAGAATATAAATTGGGAAGAGGTGAATCGGCGCGCCGAAGCTCTATCGAGGTCGCCCATGAAATCACTCGTACCTTAACACACCTCCGTCGGACTTGTCCTTTTGATGTAACACTGGTTACACTCACCCAATGTTACAGAACCGACAAGCGCACAGTCCGGAAAAATTCATGATCCGGAAGAATTCACAGTCAGGAAGGGTGGTTTACCCCCGCTCAACTCTTCCTAAGCACAACTTAAATAGCAAAGTTGAGCGGGGGTAAACCGCCCTTCCTGACTGTGAATTTTTTCC
>JBKPAC010000012.1:0-11609 GCA_046726175.1 Acidobacteriota bacterium | reverse complement strand
GTCACACCGATTAAAGCGATACCGCCCTGCGTTGTGACCTGACCTTGACCTGTAGCTAGCAGTTCAAACGTGCGCAATAAAGAAAGCACCCCAATCAAACCGCAAAAGGCCGTAAGAAGATACCAGACAATTTTCATAGTTCACCGATGGTTGAGCAAACGGCGTTTCTCACCGCGCGTTGCTTCTGCGCGCCAGACAAGTGTCATTGATTCCCCTACTTTGAGTTTGGACCACACCGCGCTGACCGCATCGAATTCACGACATACGCGCCTGATATCTTCGGCAGACACGCCTTTAAGTGAAGGTGTCTCACTGAATTTGTTGTTCCAGGTTTGGGATGCGACGTAGACAACTTGCTCAGACAACATCGAGTCAGCTCGGTTAGCACGAGCCATACGCTTTCCTCGCTTCACGACCTTGCGCTTTTGTTTGAATGTCGGATGAAATGTTCCCGCGTGACCACCCGCCGCAATCTGTCCGAAAATGCCTCCACGGATGCCCAACTCGTTTTCTACGACGAAGTGAGCCATGTCATGCGGCAGCCTCGCGTCGTAACCGGGAGCCGGCTCCATGAAGGATGGCACAACGCCGGTTCCGTCGACAGATACTCGATAACGCCTCTCGCCGGTTCTTGTAAAAGTCACTTTCATATCTTTTTTCTAAATGCATCCTCCGTGTTCTCCGTGTCTCTGTGGTGATTTCTTCGGCCGTTAAATCACCACGGAGACACAGAGAACACAGCGGACGCACGGAGATTTTCTAGGGCGAACACCTACCTACCCAAAATCGGCAAATACTCACGCCATGGTCCTACGGCGTCACCGTATTGCTTAGACATGGTTCGAACGACTTGTCCAATATGACTCATGTCATGGACTACCCACGTTGACAGCAACTGACTTAGGGTCACTTGTCCAAGTTCCGGGTGCGTCCCTCGCTTCTCCAAATTCTCCAGCGATAAATCCATCTGTTCCAGCTGCTTCAAACTGTTAGCACGCAATTCCGCAAACGTCGCAAGAAGATCGGATAACGTCTTACCTTTCGACTTCTCGAACATTGCAAAACGATCGAACGGAGTGAACGCGCGAGTTTCGCCGTGATCGAGAATCATCCTGGCTCGAGGAATCCAGTCAGTTTCCTCGCCATGGATCAGATGTCCCACCACATCAAAAGGGCTCCAGGTATCAGGACCCTCATTTGAAAATATCCACTCATCAGAAAGACCGTGTAGTAACGCGTTCAGCGTAGCGGGCGTTCGCGCGAGAATCTGTTTAGCCTTATTAAGTTCAAATTCCATATCACGATCCTCGAGTTGTTGCGGACTGATGAAGTATGGCTAGTCGAACTCGCGCCGGGGTTTGGGCTGGTCCGGACCGGTCTGGCCAACGGCGATATCCGCAACGTAATAGTTCTCGCCTCGAATCGGCGCGTCACTGATGCGACGGAGGATTGCGATCTGCCCAACGTGACTTAGCGCATCCGCGATTGGGCCTTGAAACAACTTCTCCACTGGCGCAGCGAGCTCAGCATCCGAGGCAAGATATTGATCCAGCTCGTGCAAACACTTATGAAAGCGATCAACTTCAGTCGACCATGATTCCCCTTTCGAGTCTCGCCAGATCTGTTTGCCCTTTGCTAGCGAGAGTCCCCACTCGAGCAAGTCGCCAATGTGCGCGAGAATATTCAGCGGTGTTCGCACTGTTTCGGCGGCACGAAAGTTTCCAAAAGATTCCGGTGCACCGCGTACAACTTTGCCGCCTCGATAAGCGAGCGTCGCAACGGTGTGTCTGAGCATCTCTCGAGCTTCTTTAGATTCCATCTTAATCTTCCACCCTATCTGTCCGTTCTCCGTGTTCTCCGTGCCTCCGTGGTGATTAACGGGCCGAAGAAGATATCACCCACTGAGACACGGAGAACACGGAGGATGCACGGACTTATTCACGGCTGGCCACCATCCTTTGGTTTACCCCGTACGAACAGGGTAACGTATTTGAGATAGTAAGCGGCTAAGACAAACCACGAGATGATAAGTATGATGCTGACTAGCGAAATAATTGAGGTGTGCTGCAGCAAGTATCCAGCGATTGCGCCAAACAGCATCCACGCCAACGTTCCCAGAAAAATTCTTCTTCTCAGTATCCGTAACTCAGACAACTCTTCCGCAGTTTTATCCTTGATGAGGAATCGATTGACCTTAGCCATTATCTATTCGCCCTGTTCCACGCGACTTTAATCGTTGCAATGCAAGCGTCGATATCCTGTGCCAGACACTCGGGCAGTGTTTTCCCTTCGCGAGCCTTCAGCCTCTCAAGGGTTAGCTTAATCTCCCCAAATACTTCAGAACTTGTCGTCCACGCGGTCTCGTGCAAAATCTCATGGAGCTCGGCTGAAGCCTGCGAGAACCCAAGTTCACTCAAATCTGCACTCAAGTGGTCTACAAACTCATAAAACTCGTTATTTGATTTGAAGCGGATCTTCGTCACGGTTTCTTAAACTGCGATTGGTCCAAATAAACCCATGCGTTCCCGCCTGACTTCAGTTGGACCTCGATGCGCTTGTAACCTTCCGGCTCGTATGCATCGGCCTGTTCAAGCTCTTTCTTACTTACTTTGAAGACTGTTCCTTCGACGAAATCTGATACGTCCCCGGTGAATTCCAGGTTGCGATGAATGGCGGAACCACTGGTCGCGACGAACTCCTGATCCTGGATCTCGATCGACCTCAGTGCATACTCCATAAGAGTGTCCGGTTTACCTTGTAGTCGTCGACCGAACGTCGACAACTGGACGTCCTCTTTTTGCAACGTGCCGTACGTGAATAGATTCTCAGTAGGTTCTTGGTCGTGACTCATATTCAACGGCGAAGATAAGCGCGCGCGATCGTGATCGGGTGACTCAACGCGGTGGCGATGCGACCGAAGCCACGTACTGGCTCACGAAAAACACCGAGCTGACGCAGCACTACGCCGCGGTCATAGTAAATACGCTCACCGGCAAGGCGATTGTTTTCGTCAAATGTATATACGCCACAAAGCGGGAACTCGATTCGTTTGCCCGTAGCTGGAAGACCTCGCCACGATCCGAGATGCGTACCGCAGATTATGACCTCAACGATGACGCTCTCTGAAGCTACATGACGATTCTTGACCTCAATTGTGAGATCCGGCAGCGCCGAGAGTAGTTCGATGTAATACGATCTCACTCCGTCGAGTCCGCTACGGTGGTCCTCCCATGGCTCGTCGTCGTAGCGTGCCGCGGTACCAAATGTGGTCATCACCGCATCCAGGTCATGACGGTTCTCGCATCGGATGTGCTCGTCCACCACATCTATGCGCCTTTTTGTATGGCCGCTCAGCTCCATTAGCTATTCCCCCACACTACTCCGGTCTAGCGATCAGAGTGATACGCACAGCTTAGCTCCGCAATTTTACGCAAACTCTCAGGCGCGTAAAGCTTGACTGCACTACTTAGCTGAGATAAAAGCCCTCACCAAACACGATCCTACATCTCTTCCCCAGAAGGAGATCTTCCCATGTGTAAAGCGCTAGCGTTAGTTCTGTTCGTTTTGTCCGTCTCCTGCGTAACTCAGGCTCAGGATCCCGTAAAAGTCGACTCAAAACACTACACCGTTGAGTTTGAGAATGCGCAGGTGCGGGTGCTAAGGATAAAAGTCGGACCCCATGAAAAGTCGGTGATGCATCGACACCCGAATGCAGTCGCAATTTTCATGACAGACGCCACTGGCAAGTTTAGCTTTCCTAAAGGCGCAGCTCAGGACATAACCAGTAAAGCCGGTGAAGTGCGTTGGACGCCAGCGGTAGTTCACCTGCCCGAGAACACGAGCGACCAGCCATTCGAAGTAATCCTTGTCGAGTTAAAGAGCAAGCCGGTTAAGAAGGTAGCCAAGAAGCCTGCAACTCCCGCCCCGACGCCAGCCACTCAGCAGTGAACATGGCGCAATTGAAAGAGGGCCGCGTCTAAACGCGGCCCTGCACCCTCAACCCTCACATTTTTCTGCTGATCACGAGCGATTAACAATTTATCGAGGATAAATAGAGGGTCCATAGAGGACCTTCTTGGAGTAGTCGATGAAGCCTCTTCGCTACCTCCGTGTCTCCGGGCTTATTGCCGCACACCTTGCCCGACTCGTTGAACTCGGAGACACCCAGGCTGAACGAAGACTACCGAATCGAGGTTTTTGTCATGACAGGGATTCTGCTGATCAGTTTTGTCCTGCTCGCCCAATCACAAACGGAAACCAAACCCACGCCCGAAGCTCAGCATAAACAATGTGTCGCCCATTACACTCTGAAGGAGTACAGTCTCGCCCTCGAATCCTGTAAAGAAGCGATAAAACTCAAAGCTGACTTCGCTTTGGCCTACCATGATCTCGGCATGACGCTCCTAGAGTTGGGACGTCTCTCGGAGGCAATGGCTGCGGTCAAGGAGGCGATCAAGATCCAACCGGACTTTGCTGACGCGTACGACACACTCGCCTATTTGTATTACAAAGATGGGAAGCGCAATCGCGCGGCTGAGTTACTAAGGCAGGCAATCAAGATCCAGCCCGATTACGTCAAAGGCTACAACGATCTGGGCATAGTCTTGTTCCACCTGCATCGCTACCAGGAGGTCGTTGAGATTCTCTCAGAAGCTACAAAACTGAAGCCGGACTATTCTCAGGCTTACTACAATCTTGGCGTAGCTTATGCCGTACTGAAGAAGAAAGACGCTGCCCTTGAAACTTATCGGAAGCTGGCGTCATATGACCCAGGCATGGCGAGCAAACTTTATGACGAGATTTTCAAGGAGAAGTTAGTGGTTGCTCAGCGATCGCCCAAATGACTGACACAGTCGGTGAGTCATGTAATTCAGTTTTCTGAGAGTCCCGTACAGCGCATCAACTCGATAAAGCGAGGGTGAGATCGAAGTGAATCCCATCTCGGATCCACCTCTAGAAATGCCATCATCCAAAAACGGTCCTGACAAGCCTTCTCAAGCCAATTTAACGCCTCGTCAGATTGCCCCAGGCTCGCCTAAATAATCTATGTGCTGATCCGCGTAACGCGCGGCTCTCAATGACCTCCTAACGCGTCTCAAATATATACGACTGTGCGATACGAGACTAACGATTACTTGGCTGCTTTTGATGCACCCAAGGCGGATTGCCGGTAAGCAACCGAACCTACGACACAAGCCCTAAGCCAATGTGCGTCCGGCGGATAGCGACACTGATCAACTCGCCGGCTTCGACTATTAATCAGCGGCACATTCATTGCCCTTTCGGCGGGCATGTCGGCTGAACTTGCATTAGCTTCCAGTCATACTGGCAATCGTTGCCGGGTTAAGACAGTTCAAAGCAAGCGTAAGACTCAGCCCCTATCGAGGAAAGTCGTCACAGGTTGCAAACTCGCGACGATTTTTCTTGGCGTACTCTTCATCCTGGCCGGCGTTCGTACGTACAGCGATTATCAAACCTTCGCACAGCTGATTGATCAGCAAATAGCCGCCGGCTACCTGAAGAGTCACGCCGGACTCTACGCTGCTCCTCGAATCATCGAGCGGGGAGCACGCATTAAAAAAGATCAACTTATCGACGCACTGCTGCGAGCGGGTTACGCTCGCGAAAAAGCAAGCAACGTCTGGAACGGAAGCTTTCAAACAGGCGATAACAGCATTCGCATTTTTCCGCGAAAGGAATCTGACTCGCACGAGTGGATTCAAGTCAATTTCGATAATCAGGATCGTATTGCATCGCTTTCAGCAAACGACCATTCAAATCTTCCGTCCTACGCGCTAGAGCCTGAGCTGTTGACTGAGGACGCTGCGAACAAGACCGGGCAACAAGAGACGCTTACATTTCAGGAAATTCCTCGCGTCATGGTGCAGGCGATCCTTGCCATTGAAGATCGACGGTTCTTCCAGCACTACGGCCTGGACTCTCGAGGAATAGCGCGCGCAGTGTTCAATCAATTCACAAGCAGATCAACCCGATACTCTCAGGGAGGATCCACCATCACTCAGCAGCTAGTCAAAAACACCTACCTCACTCCTGAGAAGACTCTCCGCCGAAAATACAACGAAGCGCTGCTTGCTTTGGCATTGGAGAATCGATTATCCAAGCAAGACATCTTTGCGCTTTACTGCAACGAGGTCTACCTGGGTCAACGAGCGGGCGTCGGAGTTCGCGGTGTAGCGCAAGCTGCGAGGGTCTATTTCGGTAAGGCGTTGAAGGATATCTCGCTGGAGGAAGCAGCGACCATTGCCGGGATGATTCAGAGTCCGGCGCGTTACTCTCCCGAGCGAAATTCCGAAACCACCAAGGCGCGGCGCGATATCGTGATAGAAGCCATGAGAGAGGAAGGAATGATCGATGAAAGTGAGAAACAAACGGCTTGTGCGCTTCCAGTGAACATCGCGCCGTTCGAGGGCAGCAGCAACGAGCTCGCGCCTTATTACGTAGACGCGGTGAATCGCGCAATGGATGCGGCGCAGGTGAATCTCGATCCGTCAGACGAACAGAGCATCCGCGTCCAGACGACCATCGATCCGGATCTGCAAACGGCGGCTGAGAATGCGCTTCGTCATCAGCTGGAGATCGTTGGTAAATCCGCCAAGAAAGGAATGCCCCAGGGCGCGATCGTCGCACTTGATCCACACACGGGCCAGGTGCTCGCAATGGTTGGCGGACGCAGTTACGAAGAATCTCAACTAAATCGGGCCACAGATGCGAAACGGCAACCTGGATCGGTCTTCAAGCCATTCGTTTACGCAGCTGCGATGGAACACGGAATCTCGCCCCTTGCGACTTTTCGCGACGCTCCTCAAACATTTCAGAATGGCTACGCAACGTATTCACCTGCGAACTATGGCGGTAGATACACTATGCATGAAGTCCTTATGCGCGACGGCCTGGTGCGCTCGCTTAATGTCGTTACGGTAGACATTGCAATCCATACGGGGCTGACGACCATCGCAAATTTTGCGGAAGAATGTGGATTGCCGCGACCAGCGCCTTATCCCGCTCTGGCTTTGGGAACTACAGAAGTTACACCGCTGCAGATCGCAGGGGCTTATGCGGCTTTTGCCAACGGCGGAGATGCGGTTGTTCCAACTGTGCTAAGGCGAGTGAGCGACAACAACTCTGGTGAAATAGTTGTTGACACACGGCCTAAAACAAATCAGGTGATTAGGCCGACGACAGCTTATATGATCACCGACATCTTGTCGGACGTAATCAAACGCGGAACAGCTCAGCGGGCAAAGGGTATCTTTAAAAACGTGGCGATCGCAGGTAAGACAGGCACGTCTCGCGACGGCTGGTTCGTCGGCTACACGCCGAACCTGGTTTGTGCCGTGTGGATTGGTTTTGACGACAATGCGCAGCTGGGGCTTACGGGTGCGGAAGCGGCGCTTCCCGCCTGGATCGACTTTATGAAGGAGGCGTTAGCTATTCGACCGAGTTTGGGCGGACAGAACTTTACGAGACCCTCGGGAATCACTGCGGTGAAAGTTGATCCTGAAACAGGTTGGCTCGCTGGACCACACTGCCCATCTGCGGTGACTGTGAACGTATCCAACAGTTTCGCTCCCCATATTGAATGTTTGAAACACTTGCCTGCGGAAACCGAACTGTATGAAGCGTCATCTGATTACACAATAGGTAACATCGGTGAAAGTCCGATTGAAAGTCCTACCACGGAAGAGGAGTCAGATTCCGACAAGTCGCTACATTTCTACGACACCGAACTGCCTTCTGATTCCAACAAGGGCGACGGTAACCTCCCTCGCAAGCCGTCGCGTGAAGCACCAAAACGAACTGAGAAGGTTGTCACTCGTGACGGACGACTCATTCTCATGACGGCGCCAACCGTCTACCCGGAATCTTCTTCGAAATCAAAAGGCAGCTCACCTGAATAGTGCTGCCGAGCGGGCGCACGAGCACAAAGCCGAGCCCTTGTACGACGCCCGCTTGGCTTGACCGACCATGGTTTAAGTCAACAACGCTAACAACTGATTCAACAAGATCACAATTTGGGCAAGTGTTCCTGTGCCGTTCAACAGATTCGCAATCGCACACAAAAGGTTACCGAGCAGATTACCCGGCCCTGGAACAGCGGTAATAACCAAAAGCACAGGATCGAGATGTACCGTTAGCCCGAGAAGATTCAGGTCTATTGCACCAATACTGAGTCGCAGGATCTGGCAGCTAGCTTGTGGAAGAGCTGCGGACGGCGCTACTGGATTTGATGCTGACCGCTCGGATGGATCAAATGATGCCTTCTTGAAGGTGACAGCTCGCTCGCCTTGCGGTCGGGTTGACGTCGCGATTGGAGCATTCGACGCGGTAATCGGTACTGAAACCGTCTGAAGTCCTGTTGCCACGACATTGCCATGCGAGTCAGTGGCTGTGCCTGCAATCACACCAACCGCATGGATTGCATTATCGACCACGGCGAAACTGGCGATGGTGAACGTACCGGCAAACTTTCCGACGCCACCCGACTGATCGGTAAAGGTTCCGGTTACTGGCACGCTGACTCCGTCTGACGAACTGTTTGCGTTTGCGACGCTCATCGGTGTGAGCAACAAAAGCACAAGTATCAGGGCGAGTGAAGTAATTCTAATTCTCATATCCTAGTCTCCTCTGGTGATTGAAACCTTCTGTTTGGGGGCTGCTCGGACGGCCGCATTTCAGACGGCGCACACTTCACCATCGTGAAAGCCACTGTGCCGCCTGCAGTAGCATCCCGACCATGCATCGGAGAGAGTATTGGGGTGATGGAAAAATACGCGTGTCAGCCTACTTGGACAAGATGGCTGTTTTTACTGTTCGCTGGCGAAAGTGATCGCGTACGCACGAAGGTGCTCGTCGGGAAACGATACTTGAAACATGTTTCGATACAGGGTGGCCGATTTGACTGTTTCGTTGATCAATTCGACTGCGGAGGCAAAGTTCGATTGTGAGATCACGCTTCGATTCTGCCCGTCAATCTAGCGACTGCATCAATCAACTGGCCGGTACCCGGCGGCGCGGGAATATGAACTTGAAAACCTGCAGCTATGACTTGCTGAGGGTCTTCGAGACCCGGATATGGAGCGAGCGCTACGGCTGGAATGTGTTCGCCGCGCTCATCGAAAAGCGCTCGCGCCTGACGAATTAACGCGTAACCATCCTCGTTCGGCAAACCAATATCGACAATGAGAATGTGCGGGCGCATTCGCTGAAGAGCAGCAAGAGCTGTCCGAGCAGATCCCATGGTCGTAACACATGCACCGGCTCGCTCAAGCATATTCCCAATCCGCTCGCGCATTCCTGGATCGTCATCCACCACAATAACGAGCAGTCCTTCCAGGTTTTTACGGGATTCTAAACTGGCAAGACGGGTTCGATACTGAGCAGGAGTCATCCCGTAAGACTTCTTGAATTCGCGAATAAAGTGGCTGTGATCATTTATCCCGATTGTGGTGCGAATCTCCTTCACGCTGAGAAATGTTGTTTCCAGCAGTTCTTTTGCTCGTTGCATTCTGAAGGCCCTGAGATACTGAGCGGGTGGGATGCCAACATGAGTCTTGAAAAGATACCGCAGGCGCGAGGGCGAGAGGTTAACAGATTGTGCCATTTCGCTTAGCGAGGTTTCCCTTCGAAATTCCTCTCGCATAAGCGCGAGGACCTTTTGCACCCTAGTATCCATACAACCAGTTAAATTACACCTTCCTGAACGGCTGCCTTGGCGAGTCTAGAGGCTATTCGGGTTAAAAAGTGCCAACAAGAACTTCACTTCTCTTAACGCCGGACGGCTGGCTGACACTCCTTTCTCGGACTACTGTTGTTAATCGATACAAATCGTCTGCAGTAGAGACAAACGCAACCTCTGTTCCGAATAGCCTGCCTTCGGTTATGTTTAATTATTGACCATTTCAAAATCGTAAACGGTGGGCGTTTGATCTGTTACTATCCGCGAGAATCCGCGGCTCCGCTACTCCGCGTCAAGATCCACGTCACAATCAAATGCCAAATCTAAAACGACTCACAAAACTGGTAAGTAAGGCACGGACAATCCACGACCATCACAAAGAGCGTCACAGGCCAAGTGGATGTGCCTTTGCTATCGCAGACAGCATTGACTATTTCGACAAAGCGCATTGGGACAAAGTGACATCTCACGATTCGCTTTTTCTCTCGCGTCGCTACCTGCGTGTGCTTGAAGTCGCTGGGCCCGAAAATCTGCGGCCCTGCTACGCACTGATTTTTCGAGAAAAAGAACCGGTAGCTGCAATAGCTGCGCAAAGTGTAAAAGTCTCAGTCGCCCGTCTGCGAAAAAACGCCGCGTCCGGAAACGGAAAGAGTCACGTCGCCAGACTTGACCGACACGAAGAGAAGATGCTCGTGTGCGGTAATCTCCTTTCCTGGGGCATGCACGGTATTGCTTTTGCGAATGAAGAGAATCAGGAATCACTTTGGCCGGCGATTGCCGAAGCAATCTATCGTCTGCGTCGCGTTGACAAGCTGCTTGGAGACACAACATTTGTAATGGTGAAGGACATTCCCGACGGTTTCGCAACTCACGCGAAAGCTCTTTCACGTTTTTCATACCGTGAACTAGAAACCGAACCCAATATGGTCCTTAGCATCTCTCCGGAATGGAAAAGCTACGACGATTATCTCGCGAGCTTGACTTCCAGGTATCGCAAGCAAGCAAAGCAGATCGAAAAGGAGGTTTCAACGGCGGGGTGCACCGTCGAAGAGATCACGACGGATGAGATAGCTCGCAATGCTGAAGAGCTACACGCTCTCTATCTTCAAACTCACAAGAATGCGCGGTTACGACTTGTGACGTTACCCGTAGCTTTTCTGCCTACGCTTGCTGCGGAACTCGGTGAAGACATGCGATTCACGGTGCTGAAAAGAGACAAACAGTTACTGGGCTTCGTGACGAGTGTAAGAGATGGGGAAACGGCAGTCGGGTATTACATTGGGTTTGACCGCAAAGCTAATGCGGATGTTCCAATCTACTTTCGCTTGCTGCAGTCAGTGGTCGGGCACGCAATCGCGTTTGGTGGCAAGCAGCTCTCACTTGGCCGCACCGCACTTGAACCGAAAGCGAGACTAGGTGCTCGCCCTGATCCGTTGCGAATTTGGATCCGCCACCGCATTCCAATGTTGAACTTAATAGTGCGCGGGCTGCTGCACACAATCTCGGACCACGAAGAGCCTCCAGAACGAAATCCGTTTAAGTGAAACAGGGTAATGAACGTGTTAGCAGTCAGGCCGTGGATTACGCGGATTAGACAAAAACAGGATGCGAGCACCGTTCTTGCTTTCTTTTTCTCAGATTCGTGATCTATCCGCGTTTATCCGCGGCCAATTTTTCTACGCTATTCGTATCTCAACGCTACCATCGGATCCACCTTCGTGGCGCGACGCGCCGGGATCCAACATGCCAGCAGCGCAACGCACGCAAGAATGAACGCGATCCCGACAAAGGTCAGCGGATCGGTTGCACTCACGCCGAAGAGCAGCGTCTTCATGGTCCGTGTCAAAACAACAGACGCTAGGAGTCCCAGCGCGACTCCAATCAGTGCCAGCTTCATTCCCTGTCCAATCAT
>JBKPAC010000011.1:0-36338 GCA_046726175.1 Acidobacteriota bacterium | reverse complement strand
CGCCCGACCGGACAGCTAAACAATGGAGGCGGGCGAGACGCCCGCGCTCCCAGTGTTAGTGTTTGAAAGGCGTGCTTGACACTACGGGCGAGGGTCAATAGTCTTAACCCCCTGCATGTTCGCTAGTTTAAGCATTGCCTGCTTTTCCCCAGCCATACAGAAGAATTTGTCGACATCATTCAAGGGAGCACCCAAAAGATTTCATGATTAAGGAACAGTTGATCCCCCTAATCACAGAGAAGCGTGCGCACATCGGCGTCGTTGGTCTTGGCTACGTAGGTCTGCCGTTACTGGCGGAGCTTGCGCGCAACGGTTTCATGGCGACAGGTTTCGAGGTCGATTCATTTAAGGCCGGCGAAATAAATGCGGGCCGATCTTACATCGGAGACGTTCCGGGGTCGGTGTTGCGAGAGCTAGTCGAAACGAAGCGGCTCAGGGCCACCACAGATTTCGACCATCTCAGCGAATGTGATGCAATGATCATCTGCGTTCCTACTCCGCTACGAAAGACAAAGGAGCCGGACGTTTCTTACATACTTGCAGCGGCCGAACAGATCAAGAAACGCCTTCATCGAGGACAACTGATCATTCTTGAGTCGACGACGTATCCAGGTACCACGGACGAAGTGCTCTTACCGATGTTTGAGGAAACCGGACTCAAATTGGATGAGGATTTTCTACTTGCGTTTTCGCCCGAACGCGTTGATCCAGGAAACCCGCAATTTCAAACTCATAATATTCCGAAAGTCGTGGGCGGCGTGTCTGAAGCCTCGACCGTCGTTGCGGCGCATCTCTATTCGCATATTGTTAAAGACGTCTACTCTGTAAGCTCTGCGCGTGTAGCTGAGACAGCGAAGTTGCTTGAAAATACATTTCGCGCTGTAAACATTGGCATGGCCAACGAAATGGCGCGGCTTTGTTACGCACTGAACATCGACACCTGGGAAGTTATCCGTGCAGCAGCTACAAAGCCATTTGGTTTTATGGCTTTCTATCCCGGACCGGGTATCGGCGGTCATTGTATCCCGCTCGATCCTCATTATCTGTCATGGAAAGCACGTCAACACGGGTTCGATTCGCGGTTCATAGGTTTAGCTGAAGAAGTTAACTCACGCATGCCCGAGCATGTGGTCCAGTTGGTCTCAGACGGACTGAACGACGACAGGAAGGCCGTAAAAGGAGCTCGCGTGCTGTTGTTGGGTGTGGCTTACAAAAAGGACATTGACGATGTCCGTGAGAGTCCCGCACTTTCGATCATCGATCGGCTAAGAACCAAGGGAGCAGACGTCCACTATCACGATCCTTTTGTTAAGGAAATTCGATTTGACGATGCACATACCGAAGCCAGCGGTGATCCGTTGCATTCAGTACCG
This sequence comes from Acidobacteriota bacterium, assembly GCA_046726175.1. Lineage (GTDB taxonomy): Bacteria > Acidobacteriota > Blastocatellia > Pyrinomonadales > Pyrinomonadaceae > PSRF01. The sequence goes on along the minus strand of JBKPAC010000011.1, from coordinate 34,965 downwards.
TTAACCGATGATGAGCTCAAGTCAGCAGATTGCATTGTGATCGTGACCGACCATAGCCAGATCGACTACAAGAGGGTCTGCCGCATGTCGCCGCTAATCGTAGATACTCGTAATGCTCTTAACCGAGACGTCAGGCGCGAGAGCTCTGCGCGAATCATCCGTTTGTAGCGTTCAAGATGTTGAAGATCATAAACGTTGTCGGCGCGCGACCTAACTTCATGAAGATCGCACCGCTCGTCGAGGCGATGAAGCGAGAGCCTGATAAGTATCTTCCTCTCGTTGTTCACACTGGACAGCACTACGACACGCAAATGTCCGACAGCTTCTTCAAGGATCTCGAGCTGCCAGCTGCGGATGTGCACCTGGGAGTTGGTTCTGCTTCTCATGCTGCTCAGACAGCTGCGGTGATGGAGCGATTTGAACCAGTCCTGCTGCGGGAGAAACCCGACTGGGTGCTTGTCGTTGGCGACGTCAATTCGACACTTGCCTGTGCTCTTGTATGCGTTAAGCTCGGAATAAAAGTCGGCCACGTCGAAGCTGGTTTGCGCAGTCGTGATCGGACAATGCCGGAAGAGATCAACCGGTTGTTGACTGATCAGGTTTCGGATCTTCTGTTCACACCATCAGCTGATGCTGACGCGAATCTGCGGGCTGAAGGCATTCCTGCGGAACGGATTCGGCTGGTTGGCAACATCATGATCGACTCGCTCTACAAGCATCTCGAGCATGCCCATCAGTCTTCGATCACGAGCGAACTTGGCCTCAAAGGGAAGGAATACGCTGTCCTGACCTTGCACCGGCCCTCCAACGTTGACAGCGTGGAGGTATTTGGACGAATTCTCCAATCACTCGAATCGATCGCGGCCAGGCTGCCAATAGTTTTTCCAGTTCATCCTCGAACAAGGAAAATGATCGACGAATTTGGTTTAAGTGATCGAATAAGCAAGGCGGAGGGTTTGAAGTTGGTTGACCCGCTAGGATACCTCGATTTCCTTGGTCTCTACAGTAACGCGCGCCTCGTACTCACCGATTCCGGCGGCATCCAGGAAGAGACCACCGTACTCGGTATCCCATGTTTGACGTTGCGAGAGAATACGGAGCGGCCCGTAACAGTTGAGATGGGTACTAACGTAGTCGTGGGTACTGATCCCGAAAGAATAACAACACATGCGTTCGCTGCTCTCAATGGAAACGGCAACAGGGCACGTCGAGTACCGCCGTTTTGGGATGGCCATACAGCCGAACGCATTTTGGCGGCGCTCAGTTAGTCATGACGAGCGACTTAGCCACGCCTGACCCCCGCGGCGAAAGCACCTCCCAAATTCCAAAGAACTCAAGTTCCTCCTCAAAGTCTCGTCTCGCATTCCTGTCTACGGGTGTCCGAAGCGTGCTTCGTGGCGAGATCAGTGCGCCGCGTGCCGCGATGGAGTTGATGCGGCGCGCGCGAGTGAAGGCGAATTACCGGCACGAACGCGTGCTGATCGATGAACTGCGTGACAAACCAGCCCAGTTGACTACAGAGTTTCAATCGCTTTCTCCAACTGCTCTTCTTGACCATTTCCGCAAACGTAAACAGCCCTCGTTTTTTCCGGGGTTTGAAGCATCGCAGGATCTTGGACTAAGTGCAGATAAAGTGACGCAGCTTTACCAAGCCGCGACTGTCATCACTGCGTATCATCGCTGGCCATTGTTGGGTTTCGGCGTGAAGGATTTCGGTGAAGAGATCGATTGGCATCGTGATCCGCTTTCCGGACGACGGTGGCCATCGAAAGATTTTCATGCCGACATTCCGCGCTGGCACAATGATGGATCCGACGTAAGAGTACTTTGGGAACTCAACCGCCTCGGTCACTGCCTCACATTGGCGCGAGCGTACGCAGCGACGCGCAACGAAGAATTCGCAGAGGAAGTTTTTGTACAGGTCGAGAGTTGGTATTTGCAGAATCCGCTGGGGCTGGGCGCCAACTGGATGTGCGCGATGGAAGTGGCGCTGAGAGCAATGAATCTGCTCGGTTCGTTCGCGATACTCCGCACCTCTGCCTCATTGAGCGAGAAACGATTGTCACTGCTGCTTGCACTATTCGAGCAGCATGGTGCCCACATCCGTCGCAACCTCGAGTTTTCGTATATCGCTACCGGAAATCATTACTTGTCGGACGTAGTCGGCTTGCTTTGGCTGGGCATCATGCTGCCGGAATTGCAGCTCGCCGCAGAGTGGCGTGATTGGGCTTTTGAAGAGTTGCTGCGCGAAATGGATAAGCAGGTACTACCCGACGGTGCGGACCACGAAGCTTCAACAGGCTATCACAGGTTTGTCCTTGAGTTGTTTCTCTTTTCTTTCATTCTCTGCGACGCGAACGATATCAAGATTGACGACAAGTATCTTATGAAGCTTCGACTGATGCTTTCGTACGTTCGCTCATATCTCAGGCCCGATGGAGCGGCCCCGTTGTTCGGCGATACGGACAGTGGACAAGCACTTCCGATTATTCATCGTGCAGCAGACGATCATGCCTACCTGCTGGCGTTAGGTGCGGTGATGTTACAAGATGACAGCTTAAAACTTCCCAACATGGAAGCGCCGCCTGAACTGTCATGGATTCTTGGACACCGGGCAGTTGAGGATTATGACATGTTGCCATCACGGTTTTCCCAAGGTCTTTCCTCCAGTGCCTTTCCAGAGGTGGGAACTTACTTGCTGCGAGAACACGATCTTTATCTTGCTTTCAATGCAAGCGGAGCTGGAGGAAACGGCAAAGGATCTCATGGCCACAATGATGCCTTGAGTGTCGAAGTTTCAGCATGCGGAGTTCCATTCATCGTTGATCCTGGATCTTATGTCTACACAGCCGATCTTGATGAACGTCATGTCTTTCGTTCGACTGCATATCATTCAACGTTGCAGGTCGATGAGGTTGAACAGAATTCGACGAATCGTGCCGTGCCGTTTGTCATTGGCGACGAAGCTCATCCAAAAGTGTTACGTTGGGAGGTTGCAAGCGAGCGCGATGTCTTGATCGCCGAGCATCACGGCTACAAACGACTTTCATCACCAATTACTCATCGCCGCGCGGTTATATTTGACAAGAAGATCAGATGGTGGTTGATCGAAGACGAGCTTCTGGGCACGGGCGATCACTTTGTCGCAGCGCGATTCCATTTTAATTCGGGCTTACGGGTTGAACTCGAGTCGCGAGATTTAGCGGTAGCGAGTCATGCTGGATCTGGTGCCCGCCTGCTTATTTTTGGTTTTGACTTCGGAGGCGACGCGACTTTGGAACAGAACTTCGTTTCCCGAGATTACGGTTCGAAAGAGCCTTCGGTTTCCGTGTGCTGGTTACGCCGTCTTCAATGTCCCGCGAGGTTGCGTTGGGCCATTGTTCCTGTTTGTAAGGATGAAGACGCGGCCCACCGGCTTGCTGTTGTTCGAGACGCAACGAATTAAATGTGCGGTATCTGTGGAGTTTGGGAGTACGGAGCTGCTGAGGGTCGAGTAGAGCCTGCGCTTCTCCGTCGCATGCGCGATCAAATGGCGCACCGTGGTCCCGACGACTCCGGCGATCTGGTGTTCGATCGTGGTCGAGGTGGTTTTGGTTTCCGTCGCCTGTCGATAGTGGATCTGTCCTCAGCCGGCCATCAACCGATGCACGGTTGTAACGATTCGCATTGGATCGTTTTCAACGGCGAGATTTACAACCACCTTGAACTGCGAGAGGGATTGGAAAAGCGCGGCCACCGTTACGCTTCAAAGACCGACAGCGAGACTATCATTCATCTTTATGAAGAAAAGGGGCTGGACTGCGTAAATGAAATCGAAGGTGACTTCGGTATAGCGATCTGGGACGCTGCGCGGGAAGAGCTTGTGCTCGCGCGTGACCGGATCGGCGTCAAGCCTCTTTACTACTTTCATGGTGATGGCCGTTTCATCTTTGCTTCTGAGATCAAGGCAATTCTCGAGCACCCCGCCGTTTCTGCAGAAGTCGATGAGGAGATGCTTTACCACTACCTCACGTTTGTAACTACACCCGCGCCGAATACGCTTTTCAAAAACATACATAAACTTCCATGTGGCTATTCGCTTGTCCTCAATCGTCGCGGCGATCTCACGCTTAACCAGTATTGGGATGCGCTGCCTCCGAACGCTCCGGTCTCGTCAAGTGACGAGGAGCAGCAGCAGGAGATTCTTTCTTTACTCCGAAGCTCGATCAAAGACAGGTTGATGTCTGACGTGCCTTTCGGCGCTTTTCTTTCGGGTGGAGTTGATTCGTCGGCGAATGTGGCGCTGATGTCGGAATTATTGTCAAAGCCGGTGCGCACCTTTACGGTGGGCTTCCACGATAATGCGGAACTCAACGAACTTGATTCAGCCAGGGTAATTGCCAAGCGTTTTCGCACAGATCATCACGAGGTAATGATTGACCAGAAAGACATGGAGAGCTTTCTTCCCGAGCTGGTCTTTCATCAGGATGAACCGATGGCAGATCCAGTGTGCATTCCGCTCTATTACGTTTCCAAACTCGCTAGGGAATCGGGAACCATCGTAATCCTCGTGGGGGAGGGTTCGGATGAAATCTTTGCGGGTTACGAATGGTTTGGAAAATATGTGCGGATCAACGACAGGTTCTGGAAGCGAGCGCAAAATGTACCGCGGGCGGCTCGGAGAGCGATGTCAGCAGTCGCGATGCCGGTGATTGAGAAAACGTTCAATAAGCGTACCCCGGTAGATCTCATGCGAAGGCTCGGCGCAGGTGAGGCTCTCTTTTGGGGCGGCGTGGTCATTTACGATGAAGCACTGAAGCCTCGACTGCTTTCTCCGTACCTGCGTTCCCGCTCCAATGGCCTGTCGTCCTACAGTGTTGTCAGTCAGTATCTCGATCATCTAAGCAAAGCCCGACCACGCGCAGATTTTGCTCAACAGATGACTTACCTTGAATTAAAACTGCGACTTCCTGAGTTGTTGCTGACGCGTATCGACAAAATGACAATGGCCGCTTCGGTAGAAGCCCGGGTGCCGTTCCTCGATCATCATCTGGTTGATTATGCGTCGGGTATTTCGGTTGATCGCAAAATCCAAGGTACAACCGGCAAACTCATATTGAAGCGTGCGCTTGAAAAAGTTTTACCAAAAGAAGTGCTTTACACCAGGAAGCGCGGCTTTGGGGCGCCAATTCGTGAATGGTTTCGCGGAGAGAATAGCGAAATGCTCGTTAGCCGCCTGATGAACTCCACCATGCGCCAGCGGAACTTCTTTGATTATTCGTTCATCACCAGGCTCGTCGAAGAACACCGGCAAGGTGGGCGTGACTGGAGTTTTCATCTTTGGTGTCTGTTGAATCTGAGCCTTTGGTACGAACGATGGATTGAGAAAAGGTAAGGTCCTCACCGATATCCACGCCGTCAAAAGAATGTTGCTGGCCTATTTCAAACGCCACCGGAAACAAGCTCCCGAAGTGCGCCCTCCAAATGTAATTGATCCCGTCCAGCGCGATGTCATTGGGATAATGCTCCTGGCCTTTTTGATCCGTATGGCCTGGCTAATTTGGGGCGCATGGATGCAGCACGACTCGAGTGAGTATCTGACTCTGGCGCAGAACATTGCTTTTAGACATGTCTTCAGTCTGAATAGCCTGACCGAGCCTGCTTTGCCTACGGCTTTCCGCCCTCCCTTGTTTCCCGGGCTAATCGCTGCGATGTGGTGGGGTAATGATCCTCCGGTCAGTGCTGTTCTATTTATTAATGTGTTGTTGGGCACTTTCACTGCCGGACTTGTTTACCTGATTGCGAAAGACGTCTTCGATCGCCGGACGGCAATGTTAGCGGGCGTCGCTTTTAGCCTGGCGCCAATGACATGCTTCTTCACAGTTACGATACTGACAGAGTCTCTATTTACTTTCCTGGTAACGGCGGGAGCTTATTTCTGGAAGCGCAACGGCATCCTGGCCGGTATCTTTTTTGGCCTGGCTACGCTTACAAGACCAGTGATGCTGCCTTTTCTCGCCGGCCTCATGTTGCTTCCCATTCTTCCGGTATGGAGAAGATCGTGGAGACTACACTTGATGATTGGGTTAACAGCTTTGGCAGTATCTTCGATCTGGATTGCACGAAACGCGATCGTCTTCCATCGTTTCATCCCGGTCGCTGCCTCGGGCTGGGGCACCAACTTGATTTGTGGCAGCATGGAAACTGACATCGGCGGTCATGTATGGACCGGGACCTCGTGGGCGGCGCTTGATTTGAAGACCCACCCGCTTACCGTCGTAGAGGGAAATCTCAGTGATGCTGAGAAAGACCGAGTGCTCATATTCCGGGCTCTCAACCGCATTGCTAACGATCCAGGACACTGGTTTGCTGTGCGTACAAAGCAGTATCCGAAGCTATTTATAGATAATGGTGATTACCTTTTGGGTGATTACAATCTACCGTTACGAGAGGCTCTTAAGCAGCGACGATGGCTGGTGGTCATCGTGAAATCAATTTTCATTTCCGTAAACCTGCTGGTCATTGCGTTAGGGACAATGGGAATATTCTTCGAGCGCAGGCGACTCGAATCGTTAAGCCACATCATACTGTTTCCCATCTTCGGCGCTCTGATTCAATTACCAGCCTGGATTGAGCCGCGCTACTTCTTACCGATGATGCCGTTGGTGTTCATTCTCGCCGCGAGCGCATGCACACGCATTTGGCAGATGACGAACGTTCCTATTCCACGATCGCGCTTTCGTGAATCAGGTTGATTGGCTTTGTGAAATCGTGGAGGACCGAAGCGAAGTGAGTGCAGAGGTTGATACAGCGTTGGCGGCCGCAGCACCGATCGAACCTTCTCGACAAGGGGCTCGAAAGTTTACAACGCACGTGCTCGGCACGCTTTCCGCTCGATTGCTACTGGCCGCTATAAGTGTCCTGACTGGTGTAGTAGTTGCCCGCCGACTTGGTACTGCTGGTTTGGGGATCTACGCAGTAATTAACCTGATTATCTTGTACGCAACTCAATTCGGCAGCTTTGGAATGCCGCTGGCAAACACATACGAGATCTCTCGCGATAAACAGAGTCTCGCGCCAGTCGCAGCGAATTCGCTACTGTTTTCATTACTGATGGGCACAGTTCTCGCGGCGTTCACCGTATTGCTTTCGTTTGCATCGCCACACCTGATTGGGGACATTCCATTCCAGCTGGTAAGTTTCGCTGCGATCTCGATTCCTTTTCAGCTAATGATTCTGCTGGGCCTTAACATCTTTGTGGCCTGTGGATTGATCAAGCATTTCAACTGGCTCGAGATCGCCTCACAATCAACCGTGCTGATGAACGCATTCCTGGCCGTTCTTATATTCAATGCCGGCCTGACTACTCTGATTGCACTGAACAGCTTGGCAAGCGCCGCGATCGCGGTTCTGATAACTGCACTGATAGTCCGACGCATCAGGTTCTCAGAAAGTGCTACTTCGTGGCGTATCGACCCGGCTTTGTTTCGCCGTATGCTTCCATATGGTTTCAAAGCTCACCTTCATACGGTAGCAAGCTTGCTATTACTTCGTGTCGATCTGCTGTTGGTGAAGTATTACCGCGGAGCTGCGCAGGCTGGTATCTACTCAGTTGCATCGCAGGTCGGGCTAATGTTGTTTGTCCTGCCAGGCGTGATTTCAATTTTGGTGTTTCCACGCATAGCTTCAAGAAAGAGTGTCGAGCAAAGCGACATGGCATGCGCTATCACAAGACACACAACCCTTGTGATGTTTGTATCGTGCCTGGCGGCAGTGCCGGCGGTGTTCGTATTACCGTTGTTATATGGGCCGCAGTTTTCAGATGTCACGATTCAAGCCTTGATACTGCTACCCGGAGTTTTTCTGATTAGCATCGCGGCCGTGTTGTCACAGTATTTCAGTGGCATAGGTCTACCCATTGCTCTTCCGTTGTTCTGGCTTGCGGTGCTTTTGATAAACGTCATACTCAACATGTTTTTGATCCCGACGTTCGGGGCGCGAGGCGCAGCGATCGCTTCATCCACCAGTTACACGCTGCTTTTCCTGCTGATTACGATCTATTTTTGCAGCCGCACCGGACATAGTTTTATTGACCTGCTGGTAATCAAAAGAAGCGAACTGGCTCAGCTTCTTGATTTTCGTACCTTTCGGGCTTCTTCCAGTTAGTCATGCGTCACATTTTATTTGGAGCGCTGCCACCACCATACGGGGGCGTTTCCGTTTACCTCAGCACGCTCTTTGAGCATTTGAGGGATCGTGGCGTCATTGTCTGGGCGCTTCACGGTGACAATCGAAAGCGAGACAAGCAAATCCGCTATTTGAATCACCGGCGCCTCGGCGTGGTACCCGCTCTGATAAGCGAAGGACGCGCCGCTCGCATTGTCGACGCGACCCATTTTCACGTCGAGTATCCTCATCCGATTCTGCTGCCTCTTTGGCTCGCTGCGAAACGAGCACTTCGTTTTGAGTGGATAAAGATGATTCACGACGGTTCGTTGCCATCCCGTTATGAAGGCTTTAGCCGATTACAGCGATTTCTATTTCACCGAGCAATCAATGAAGTCAGCGAATTTGTTGTTCCCAGCGACGAGTTGCGAAATTGGCTTACAAACACGATTGCCGTACGCCAGCCGGTAACAGTCGTGTCCTCCTTGTTGCCGAGATTGCCGCAAACTCTTGAAAGAGATTTGTCCGATGAGCAGATGGTGCTTATGAGTTCGTACTTAAGGGCGTCGAAGCGCGTCTGCTCTGTAGGGCTCTTCATTCCCAGCTACGGGTTCGACCAGGTGGCTCGCGCAATTGAAAAACTTCGTCAGGAGAGAGAGGAGGATATTCAACTCGTTTTGTTGGATGGAGCATTCGTCACAGACGAACTGTACAAGAATCAAGTTCTGCAAGGAAGAGATTGGATTACGGTTTTGGAGAATGCTCCGACATATCGCGTCCTGAGACGCAGTAACGTCTTCGTGCGGGCTTTTAGCGACGAAAGTTATGGCATTTCGCGAATTGAGGCTTTATGGTGTGGCGTGCCGGTTGTGGCTACGACGGCTGGCGAAACGAGGGGCATGTTGAGCTACCAATTTGGAGACGAAGCAGCTCTAACGGAACTTTTGAGAAGAGTATTACTCGACCCGCCGCTCGCGGAAGTAGCCGAGTGGGCGCGTAGGTATGACATCGAAGCTCAAAGCAATCTCGAAGCAGTTGCTAAGATCATCTTCCGCGACTAAACAGTTGACTCTTCTGGATTGTTTAGAAGATCAGCGAGGTACTTCGTCAGGTTTCCAATTGTAGTGAACGGGCTCTTCTCTTTTGACAACAGGTTCTCGTCGGCAATTGTTAGTTCCACGCCGAACTCGTCCCGAACTTTCTCTTCCACTTCCATTATCAACGTTACAAAGTCGAGTGATTCCAGAGAGGAAGATCCACCGTAGAGCGGAGCATCAGGCGATTTCTCAATCGTGACACCACTCGGCAATTGGCTGTTCAGACTATCGATGGCGCGATAGACCACCTCTTGAACCCGTTTCGGTTCCATTACGTTCTCCTCGTCGGCGCATTCTAACTTTAGGGATCTAGCTAAGCAAAACAGGATGCAGCCTCCAGCACAAAGCCGTAACGCTACCGCGAACGGTTCTGGTCAGCCGGCTTTTTCTTGTTGTGTTCATTTGTGTCTTCTTTTCGTGGATTCGTGTTTTTTCGTGGATCGGGATAATCTTTCATCAACTTATTCTCAGCTGAATCAGTTAGCGTAACAACGTATGTCATTGCGAGCATCAATCAAGGGAATAGCTTCGCATCTGCCTGAAGCTCAGCTGACGAACACGCAGCTGGGCGAAATCTTCGACGAACAACCCGAGCGAATTCTGGACAAGACTGGGATTGCCGTTCGTCGCATCGCTGGAGCTGAAGAGTGTGCTTCGGATCTCGGAGTCGAAGCAGCCAGGAAACTGTTCGACATAGGCATGTGTTCACCGGACGAGATCGACTTTCTTGTCTTCTGCACGCAGAGTCCTGACTACTTTCTCCCGACTACAGCCTGCCTGATGCAGGACCGGCTGGGTCTCAGAACGGATTGTGGCGCGATTGATTTCAACCAGGGTTGTTCCGGATTTGTTTACGGTCTTGCGCTGGCGCAAAGTCTGATTGAGGCGGGAACAGCAACCAACGTGTTGCTTGTCAATGCTGACACTTACACCAAATTCATAAACCCCCGCGACAGGACACTCCGAACGTTGTTTGGAGATGGCGCGGCAGCAACCTTGATCGGAGCTACCGAGTCTCCTAGGCAGTTGATAGGGCCGTTCGTGCTCGGCACCGATGGTCGAGGAGCAAACAACCTGATAGTTCCCGAAGGCGGCCTGCGCAAATCCGCCGGTGAGAACATCGAAGTCGAGGACGGAAAAGGAAACTGGAAATCGCAAGGCAATCTGTACATGGATGGCAACGCGGTCTTCAATTTCACACTGACAACCGTACCGCGAGCGTTGGATCAACTGTTGCAGAAAGCGGAAATCTCTCTCGAACAGATCGATTATGTGATTCCTCATCAGGCGAATCGATTCATGCTCGAACGGCTTCGTCCGCGATTGAAAGTTGCGCCGGAAAAGTTTTGCATCGACGTGGAGCTAACGGGCAATACGGTCTCTGCAAGCATCCCTATCGCTTTGGAGAGCGCGATCGAGAAAGGCAGAGTCAAGGCAGGTGACAAGCTGGCGTTGCTGGGATTCGGAGTTGGTTATTCCTGGGCCGCAACTTTGGTGGAACTAACTGGGAGCGCGGGCGTCTCCGCCCAGACGGCTTGAACAACGTACCGTCAGCGGGCGAGACGCCCGCGCTCCCAGTATGTGAAAGTCTCTTGATGAGTATCGAAAGCGTTGCCAGGAGAATACTGCCCGCAAAGGCCGTGGCGTCGCTGCGCCGGACGAAGCGGAAGCTAGAACGGCAGCGAATTGCCGCGCTGCCTGCAATCAGCGAGGCAGCTTTCAAAGGGATACTCAGGCGCGACTTGCGTTTGACTCCCGGCGATACTGTCTATGTTCACAGCTCAGTCGATCAGCTCAACCTGGAATTTCCGTTTTATCGAATCCTGTCCCTGATTCAGGAAGTGATCGGCTCGCAAGGCACGGTGCTTTTTCCCACCTATCCCAATCACCAGATTTCTTCTTACGAATACTTGAAGCAGGGAAAAATTTTTGACGTAAAGCGGACTCCGTCCTACACGGGAATACTGACTGAGTTTGCTCGACGGCAAAGAGCATCCGTGAGAAGTCTGCATCCGACGAAGTCAGTGTGCGCGATTGGGAAGTACGCGAATGAGCTGACCGGAACACATCAGCTTTCACCATATCCGTACGACACCTGCAGTCCTTACTTCAAGCTGGTGGATTACCGCGCGAAGATCATTGGGCTCGGAGTGTGGACGCAGTACTTGTCGTTCGTGTATTGCGTGGATGACGCGCTAAAAGAGAAGTTTCCGGTTCGCGTTTATCACCCGGAAGTATTCAAGGCGCAATGCCGGAATTACAAAGGGGAACTGGAAACGGTGGAAACGTTTGCGCATAACATGGCTACGGTGATTCACGACGTTCCACCGTACATGCGGAAGTACATTGAGACGGACGTTTGCGAAGACTTGAAGATTAACGGCATGAAGTTCTTTCGAGCAGACGCGGCTCCGCTGTTTGCAGAGATGATGAAGTTGGCGGAAAGAGGAATTACGGTGTATTCGCCGTCAGTGTATGAGAAGCGGTAAACAGCGATTATTCAGTATCCACGAAATAACACGAAACGAAGACACGAATGAACACGAACAAGACGACTTAGCGCCTTACTACCGGGAACACTTCTTTCCTGATCCCTTCCGACAGTTGCCTCAGGGTAATGAACTTCACGTTCTCAGAACCTAAGAGATTATTCAGAAACCGTTCGAGCGGAGAGTAGTCGATGATCTCCTTGGGATGGTTCGTCAGGACAATCGGAATGTCTGTCCATCCGCTCTCGTCAGCCAGTCGTCGCATGCTTCTGATTGATTCGCGTAACAGTGGATAGCTCAAACGCGCGGTGTCCACCATTAGATATTTGCGTTGCCCGAGCGGAACCAAACCTTTCTCATATGCCTTGCTGAGTAACGAACTACTTCTCTTGTCAGGTTGAAGTGCAGTTGATTGTTCGGACGGCGCGGTCAGCTTGCGGCGAGCGTTCGTTGCATTCGACCTCAGTACCCCAACTCGCGATCCATGGAAGTGATGAATCGGCACACAGACGATATCTTCCTCCTTGTCTGAAACTCTGCGCGCATCATTCAAATTGGGGTAGAACGGCAGGAACTCTTCGTCACAATTCCTGAAGTCGAGCTGGATGTCAGGCGTCTCGAAGAACATTCCCGGGGCAAGACTTACATCCAGAACAATCCCCAGTTTGATAAGTGAGGTCATCAGGTGATCCGAAGGCGCGATGGCAAGCGCGCCGGCTCTAAACGAGCGACAACGAAAAGACGCGTCTAACGGCTTCAGCAGATCCTCAAGGTACTGCTTGCCCTTGCGAAGCATTTCAAAGGCGTCGTTTTCTTCGTAGTTCAGTATGGACCAGTCTAACGTCAGTTCCCATCGTCCATCTCGGTATGTCGCGCCAAGCCACTGCGGATGGAGGTGCAGTTGTATGTCATGTCCCTGCACAAAAGCTTCACGAACGTGATCGTCCCACCTGTCAGCGAGTCTCTTCAGCTCCGGGTGTTTGTGTTCGAGATCTCTAAACGTCAACTGTTGCATGACGTCGGGCATGAAAGTGGTCTTCACGCCGGCCTTCTTGTAAATATCGAGCAGGACGCGTAAAGGTCGAAACTGGATCTCTTCAATATCGCCGGAACCGTTCCCACGCAGTTCCCAATCGTGAGTTAACGCTACGTGGATCGTCGGTGTCATAGAAGAACTCGATTTAAGCAAGCTCGCGGTCTATTGTACTATCAGACCTAATTCGCGCTCGTAATGCTCCAAAACGCTTCAATCATCTGCTTTGCCGGGGAAGACTGGTGGTACCACCATCCGCACTCGAAGAATCATCTGATGCGGCGATTCGCTCGAGCGGGAAACAAGGTGATCTTTGTCAATTCAATATCAATGGGACTAGCGCCGCTGGCGAATAAAGATCTGTTACCGCGGATTGCCCGGAAGCTAAAAAGCTACGCGAAACTCGCGCGCACCACGGATGAAGGGATTACTGTAGTTTCACCGGCGGCTATTCCGTTTTACGGCAGTAAGTCCGCTCGCTTTGCAAATCGTCACCTGTTGACGACACAGCTTCAGACCTTGGCAAAGAGTCGCGGATTGTCGCAGCCCATTCTTTGGATTGCGATACCTACCGCTGTGGAGATGATTGGACGGTTTGGAGAATCGCTGGTGATCTATCAGGTGTCTGACAAATACGATGCGAACACAATGGACCACGCAACTGATCCGGACTTGATTCGCCAGCTTCATGAAAAGGCGATTGGCAAGGCAGACATAGTCTTTTATTCCGGTCGAAAACTTCTGTCTGAAGCTACGTCGGGTTGCGAAAAATCGTATCTGCTCGAGCAGGCTGTGGATTTCGACCGATGGTCTAAGGTCGGCACACTCCCCGTAGCGCCCGAGATCGATGCCATTCCTCGTCCGCGTCTCGGGTACTTTGGAGCGATTGAAACGTGGCTCGTGGATCAGGAACTGATCAAACAGGCCGCACGTGAGAAGCCTGATTGGCATTGGATATTCATCGGCAACCGCTCGCGAGGTCTCGAGATTGAAGACCTGCCGAACACTCATTTCTTACCGCCCGTCGCTTATGATGCATTGCCGAATTACGCTGCGGGCTTCGATGTATGCGTGCTGCCATGGGAAACCGAGCGCGCTTTTACCAGTTATGGTTCGGCGATAAAGGTGCGTGAGTATTTGGCGACAGGTAAGCCGGTGGTGATTTCGGCGCTGCCGGAGTACGAACCGATGAAGGATGTTCTCAGAATTGCTCGCACCCGCAATGACTTCTTCCGGCTAATCGAAGATGCACTTAGCGAAAACGATCCGCAAGCGGCAATGCGGCGACAACAGGCGGTAAGCAAAGGAACATGGGATGCTCGAGCTGAATGGGTCAGCGCTATTGTTAGCGATGCGCTCGCTAGAAAAGAGTCGACCGTGAGCGCATGAAGCACGTTTTGCAAGATCGCAGCTCGACATTTAATTCAAGATGTGTGGAATCGCAGGGATAATCAGCAGGAATCCGGAACTACGAATCAGTGCGATGCTTACCTCGATCGAGCATCGCGGGCGGGATGACGAAGGCATTTGGACATCGGACGTTTTTGACGCGGAAGGACGACAGGTGTGTCTCGGTCACCGACGCTTGGCGATCATCGATCCCTCACCGGCTGGTCACGAACCCATGCTCTCGAGTGACGGGCGATACGTCATCACTTTCAACGGTGAGATTTACAACTACCGTGAATTGCGTGAGCAGCTGCAATCAAAGGGTCATCGATTCCACACCAAAACCGATACCGAAGTTTTGCTCACCGCATTTGCTGAGTGGGGCGAGGATTGTTTGCCGCGCCTCAATGGGATGTTCGCCTTCGCCATCTGGGACAACAGCGAACGAAAGCTGACCCTCGCTCGAGATCACGCAGGCATCAAGCCTCTTTACTACAGCGATCTCAACCACGCGTTTGCTTTTGCATCGGAAGCAAAGGCAATTCTCGCCCGTGGTCTCGTGAGAGCCGAGATTGATCCCGAGAGCCTGCACCAGTTCCTGACGTTCCTCTGGGTTCCTGACCCAAACACTCTATTCCGAAACATCAAGACTGTTCCGCCTGGACACTTACTCACCTGGAAAGACGGGCAAGTCGACACGCGATCGTGGTGGGATCTTTCGTTCGCCGAGATCGAAGAAGGAAAAAGCGACCAGTGGTGGCAGGACGAATTGCTGGCGACGCTCGATCGAGTGGTGAAGATGGAGATGGTGGCTGATGTGCCGCTTGGTTCTTTTCTTTCCGGCGGAATCGACTCTTCGACGATCGTGTCGCTGATGAAGAATCACAGTAATGGTCGTCAGATCAGCACGTACACGGTCGGTATAACCTCCGACGATCTGCGCTATGACATTATTCCGAGCGACGTGGAATGGGCGAGGCGAGTCAATCAGCATTTACACACCGACTACCACGAAATCATGCTGAAACCCGCCGTGGTCGAGTTGTTGCCGAAGCTTGTCCATCACATGGACGAACCACCGATTGACATGGCTATTCCGAGTTATCTTGTCTCGCGCGCCGCTCGTGAAACGCTGACGGTAATGCTTTCGGGAATGGGTGGTGACGAAGTTTTTGCAGGTTATCCGCGCCAGCTGGCTATGAAGCTCGCACGAACTTTGGATCCTGTTCCGACTCTCTTGCGGCGCCCTTTAATGAAAACGCTCGAGAGAAGTTTGCCGGGTGGATTACCCGGACCACTAACAGCGCCGCTCAGAAACATGAAAAAGTTTGCTCGCAGTGCGGCCCTGGATTTCGAAGCACGTTACCTGGGCTATGGAACTTATTTCACTGACGAAGCAAAACAGAAACTTTACAGCGACGATTGGCGCGCACTGACGAAAGACTGTGATGCGTACGCCGCACACCGTCGCTACTTTTCACGCGTGCAAAATGCTGCGCCGTTGAATCAATTGCTGTACGTAGACTTCAAAACCTTTCTGCCGTGTCTCAACCTAATCACGACCGACAAAACTTCAATGGCTGTGAATCTCGAGGTGCGAGTGCCGTTTCTGAACCGTGAAGTGGTCGAACTTGCTGCGCGTATGCCGCCAGATCTCAAATTGCGTGGGTTGAAGCGAAAGTATGTACTGAAGCGGGCAATGGAAAAGATGCTGCCGGCTGAAATCGTCTGGCGAAAAAAAGCCGGATTCAGCGCGCCTGTTCGTTCGTGGTTGCGTGGGCCGCTTCGTCCGATGGTCGACGAACTGCTTTCCGAGTCGGCTGTTCGTCGCCGCGGCCTCTTCAAACCGGAGCACGTTCGCAGGATTGTTTCGGCGAACCTCTCGGGCCGTGAGGATTTCAACCTGCAGGTCTTTCAACTATTGACTCTTGAGCTGTGGCAGCAACGATTTATCGACGCTTCCCAACCAGCCTGATTGACAATGACCAAGCCAGCGTTTTACTCTGTTTGCGCCCGGTAAACGCCGCCTGGCACCCTATCAGATGTCTCCCCCTCACTCACCTTCGTAAGCTCGCATGATCAATCGGGAAGAACTACTGTTTACCGGAAAATACAGCGTTGGCCGCAATTCGCGGCCAAAGACTTCGTGTGTTCTGCTGGTTGAAGATGACCAGTCGTTGCGACGCTACCTCGAGATACTGTTGACTCGAGCTGAATACAAAGTTGTTTCCGCCGTTGACGGGATCGAGGCGAAGCAGGTGGCGCTCGACAACCACGACATCGATATCGTTATTACCGATGCAATGATGCCGAATTTGAACGGCTACGAGCTTTGCCGGTTTCTGAAGAATACACCGCAGCTATCGCACCTGCCGGTTGTCTTGCTAAGTGCTTTGGAGCGAAAGGACGCGCCATTTGAAACTGAAGACGTCGATGCGTTTCTGTGCAAGCCACTGTCTAATGATGAGCTGATCGAAACGCTCGATAATCTTCTATCGAGGCCGGTGGAAAAAGTGCTGGAGTAGAGAGAAAAAACCATTTACCATTTTCCACTGTACGTTTTCCATTTTCCATTTGCTGTTCGATGTAGGAGCCCCTACATCAACAAGTCCTCATGACCTAAGGATCAAGTTCCCGATCAGCAGCCAATGGAAAATGGAAAATCTACAATGGAAATGGTAAATGGTTTTTTAGTCGCCGCCCATCAGGCGTTTACTTCTGTGTGAGCTTATTGATCGGCGTGTATTCGAGTCCTTGTGAAACTGCTACTGCTTCATAGGTCACCGCTCCGTTGTACGTGTTCACGCCTTCTTTCAGATGAGGATCTGACGCGATCGCATTCAGAAAACCTTTGTTAGCTAGTTTCAAAGCGAACGGTAGAGTTGCATTCGTTAGAGCAAAAGTCGACGTGCGTGGGACCGCGCCAGGCATGTTCGCAACGCAGTAGTGAAGAACACCTTCGACGTAGTAAGTGGGGTTTGAGTGCGTTGTCGGGTGCGTAGTCTCGATGCAGCCTCCCTGATCTACTGCGACGTCGACAATCACAGCACCGTTCGGTACATCCTTCAACATGGTTTTCGTAACGAGCTTCGGGGCCGAGGCGCCGGGTACCAGAACCGCGCCTACAATCAAATCGGCTTGCGAGATCGCGTCGTGAATCATGTAGGCACTCGAAGCCAGGGTCGAAATCTTTGAGAGGAAGATGTCGTCGAGTTCTCGCAGACGATCGAGGTTATTGTCGATGATCGTCACGTGAGCACCCATGCCAACGGCGATCTTCGCAGCATTCGTTCCAACTACTCCACCACCAATGATCACAACGCGAGCTGCCGGCACTCCTGGAACACCGCCCAGGAGGATACCTCGTCCACCACTCATCTTCTCGAGGTAGTGTGCGCCAACCTGAATCGCCATGCGTCCGGCTACCTCTGACATTGGCGTAAGCAAAGGCAAGCTTCCACGCCGATCCGTAATTGTTTCATAAGCAATGCCGGTGACTTTGCGATCCAGAAGCTCCTTAGTAAGTTCTCGGTCGGGAGCAAGGTGAAGATAAGTAAATAGCAGTTGGCCTGGACGCATCCGCGGATACTCAGGAGCAATGGGCTCTTTGACTTTCACGATCATCTCGGCCTTCGCCCAAACATCGTCAGCCGATTCGATGATGGTCGCGCCTGCTCGCTGATACAGATCGTCTTCGAAACCCGATCCTTCACCCGCAGCTCGTTCAACGAGAACGGTATTGCCCTTGTCTGAAAGCGCCCTGACGCCTGCGGGAGTTAATCCGACTCGATATTCGTTGTCCTTTATTTCTTTCGGCAGTCCGACGATCACTTTGATGGTCCTCCAGGTACTCGATGATTATGTGTTGGAAAGGATGGATTAGATTTCCAGGACGTCAATCTGAGCTCGCTGCAGCTTTCCGCTGTAGTCGATATAGATTGACTTCCATTCCGAGAAAATATCCAGTACCTGCGTCCCGGCTTCGCGATGACCATTGCCCGTGGCTTTTGTGCCGCCAAAGGGAAGATGTACCTCGGCGCCAATCGTTGAGGCATTGACGTAAAAGATTCCCGTATAAAGTTCGTTCATTGCACGGAAGGCGCGATTCACATCGCTTGTATAAATCGAAGCCGAAAGGCCATAGCGCACCCCGTTGCCAATCTCGATCGCATCTTCAAGCGATCTTGCTGGAATCACTGTCGTGACAGGGCCGAATATTTCTTCTTGCGCGATGCGCATGTCGGGAGTGGCGTCCGTGAATACGGTCGGCTCGATATAGTAGCCGTGAGCCAGTTCTCCTTTAGTAATTCGTTTGCCGCCGCAAGCCAAAGTGGCGCCATCTTCGCGTTGGCCGATATCGATGTAGCCCAGGATCTTCTCTATAGCTTCGGCGTTGATCACAGGGCCGACATCCGTCTTCGGATCAGCGCCATTTCCCAGCCGCAGCGATTTGGCTTGTTCAACTAATTGAGTGACGAATTTCTTGTAAACTTTCTTATGTACAACTATTCGTGAAGCAGCGGTACATCGCTGGCCGGAAGTCCCAAAAGCGCCCCAAATCGCACCTTCGATTGCCAGGTCGATATCAGCGTCATCCATCACCATGATGACGTTCTTACCGCCCATTTCCAGCGAGCAGATAGCATTTCGCTCTGCACATGCCGAAGCGACAAGCCGGCCCGTGTCAGTGGAGCCGGTGAACGAGATGAGACGCAATCCAGGGTGATTGGTCATCGGAGCGCCGACCGTTTCACCATGACCAGTGACAAGATTAACTACACCGGGAGGTATTCCGGCCTCTTCACATGCCTTGATCAGATTGTAAGTTGAAAGAGGTGTGTCTTCAGCGGGTTTAATAACGACAGTGTTGCCGCAAATGAGTGCCGGAATTAATTTCCATGAAGGAATCGCCATGGGAAAATTCCATGGCGTAATCAAACCGCAAAGCCCAACTGGCTGTCGGACGCACATGGCGAATTTGTCGGGCATTTCCGCGGGTGTTGTGAACCCATGAAGTCTTCGTCCCTCGCCCGCAGCGTAGTAAGTGCAATCGATCGCTTCCTGAACGTCACCACCAGTCTCGGCAAGAACTTTTCCCATTTCCCGTGTCATGTCAGCTGCGTATTTGGCTTTGTCACGGATCAGGATCTCGCCGAGCCGAAATAGAATCTCGGCCCGTTTTGGCGCCGGCGTGCGACGCCAGCGATCAAAAGCGCCGCGCGCCGCATTCACGGCGGCGTTCACATCTTCACTGGTTGACGAAGGGAAGCGTCCGATTACGTCTCGCGTATCCGCTGGGTTGACGTTTTCGAACGTCTCGCCTGATTCGCTTTCGACCCACTCGCCGCCAATGTAGTTGTGGTAGGTCTTAACTGAAGTACGTGGGGAGGTACGGTTGGTCGGTTTCCGGTTGTTTTTTGCGAGACTCTTTCTTGCCTGGGCCATAAATGTGATTTCAAGCTTCAAGTTTCATGCGTCGGGTTTCCGAGTAGATCCGAGTGTCATGACGACATGACACCCAGAGTGACTGAAACTGAAAACTCGAAACCTGAAAGGTTTTATTGATAAGTAAACTGAACGATTCTTTGTACAACACCATCTGCAACTCTGCTGTAGGACGACACGTGCAACACAATTGGATCGCCCTTCTTAAGGCCTTTCAAGACACGCTCAAACTCTGCAAGAGTCGCTACGGGGATGCGGTTGATCCGTGTGATGACGTCACCTTCGGTGAGCGCCGGCCCCCCGCCAGGTGTTCGCACTTCTGCGATCAGACCGTTTGGATCAACATCCTTAACAAACAGCCCACGCACGCCGGTCAGATGCCTCTCAGTTGATACCTGCGGAGTCAGTTCACCGAGGGTGACACCAAGATGCAGGCTGTTTCCTTTCGGCTCTGCATCCTTACTCGACTTCGGAGTATCAATGGTATCTCTGAACGTTGCTGATGCAGGACGTTCGCCGAGCACAACGTTGACAGTGCGCTTCTCGAGCTTACCGTCGATATCGCGTAGCAGAGTCAACGTAGCTGATTGTCCCACAGGAGTTCCGGCGACCTTCTGAATCAGGTCCTGAGCGTTGGCAATGGGTTGGCCGTTGAACTCGACGATCACATCGTTTGGTTGGATTCCCGCTTTGGCAGCGGGCGTCATCTGTCCACCACTCAGCTGCTGAACGCCATTAACAATCGCACCTTTCGCTTCGGCCATTCCATAGACTCGCGCAAACTCATCCTTGACCGAGTCGAGCGTAATTCCCAGGAAGCCGCGTCGGACTCGCCCCTGCGAAGCGATCTGGCGATAGACAAAATCTGCTTCGTTTGCTGGAAGGGCGAAGCCGATGCCGTTGTAGTCTCCAGTTGAAGTCGCAATTTGCGAATTAACACCAATCACTTCGCCACGCATGTTTACCAGCGGTCCTCCGCTGTTGCCACGATTGATTGCAGCATCAGTCTGAAGGAACCGTTGAAAACTGTTGCCGGGTGAAGTCTCTCGCTCTTTTTTCGAAATGATGCCAGCGGTAACGGTCTGGTCCAATCCAAAAGGAGAGCCGATAGCTAATACCCAGTCCCCGACTTGCGCTGAGTTCGAGTCCCCAAGAGTTACAGTTGGTAATTCGCGCGAGGTCTCGATCTTGATGACTGCGAGATCGGTTTCATCATCCACACCAACTACGCTGCCTCGAAACTTCTCACCCGACTGAAGGCCGACGGTAATGCGGCTAGCGTTTTCAATAACGTGCTCATTTGTAAGGATGAAACCCTTGGAGCTCACAATGAAACCGCTGCCTACCCCACGTGAAGGACGGCGCGGCTGCCGTCGAAACATGTCCAGCAAAGGATTTCCCGACGGCGCATCATCCTTACCATCTTCTTCCTTTTCCGAGACATCGGGGGCGGCTGTCATCGTTTCGATGTTCACGACAGCAGGCTCGACGCGTTTCGCGATTTCTGCGAACGAGGCTGACAGAGCTTCGGGAGCACGAGCGATTTGCACTTGATTCTGCGCAACCGTTGGCCGGCCTGAGAGGATTGCGCCAATACCAATCCCAGCCAGCAAACATGCGACCGCCAGGGCAGCAATCCAGACCCGGAGCTTGCGAAGGATTACCTGCTCTTCGACTCTTGCGTTCTCTTTAGACTGTTCGAACATGAAATTCCACCACTTTCAAAAACTGGGTTCGCGCTCACCAACCTGCGGAACTGCAGCGTTCATCGAGCACGAATGGGCCTAAAGTATAGCTAAACGCCTTGTCAGGGGCAAAACTTAGGGGTAGAAGGAGCAGACGGCAGGAAAAGCGTCAGGACCAGGGGTTCGGAGATGTGAGAAGCTGGGCAGTACGAGAACCATTTATCATTCATCGTTTGACATTTCTCATTTTCCATTTTCACCGCTGCTTGCGAGTTAGCCGTCAAATGAAAAATGAGAAATGTCAAACGATGAATGATAAATGGTTGTTAGTTTCACTCATGGCCGCAAAAGGACTTTTAGAACGCCCTTCGCAGCGGCGCGGTCCATGGCGTGCACTCCTTCGGACAGCGAGTATTCCTCGCTGATCAAACTGTCGATATCGAGCGCACCCTTTTTCAAGAGATTGATGGCAGGGCTGAAGCGTCCGCAGCGCGAGCCCACGATGCTGATTTCGTCGACTACGACTCGCGCGGCATCTATTTCAGTCGTGCCATGAAAGGTCGATTTCAGTAATAACGTTCCGCGCGGTCGAAGCAGGCTGAGTGCTAATTCAAAACCAGAAGCAGACCCTGAAGCCTCTACTACGATATCGAACTCTCGAGCTCGTTTCGCAGCTTTCTTCGGAGAAGTAACTTCAATACCGCGACGCTCTACAATTCTCTGTTTGGCAGGATGTTTGCCCACTGACAAGATTTGCGCGCCGGTCAACGCCACAATCTGAGTACAGAGCAAACCGAGCTTACCGTCACCAATCACCGCCACACGATCCGAAGGCTGAATATCGACTCGCTCGGTTAGGCCGTAAGCTGCAGCCAGCGGCTCGATGAAAACAGCATGCTCGTCGGGAATTCGGTCCGGGACAGGGATGAGATTGATTGCAGGTAGTCGTAGGAACTCAGCATGCGCACCGTCGCGTCCGACGATGCCAAGTACAGTGCGACCTGGACAATGACGAGCATCACCGGCGCGACAGAGATCACACTTGCCACAACCAGCATTGATCTCTCCGACAACTCTGTGACCGATCAGCGACGCGTCCGGACTTTGTTCTACCAGGCCGACAAACTCGTGGCCTATTGTTCCCTTGAAGCCGGCATATCCGCGCGCGATTTCCAAGTCAGTGTTGCAGATGCCTGAAAGCAAGACGCGAACAAGAGCCTCGTTATCAGGAGCGGGTTTTTCCACTTCACGAATTGCGAGGCGATTCTTTTCTACGCGTAACGCCTTCATTAATCAGAAGCTTTTTGATTTTGTGTAAGCATTCTGCGGAGTCAGCTCGACAACTTGTTTTGTTCCACCAACAGTTATCGGAAGCCGCCACTCGAGCTCTTCATCGCCGGGCAAGGTCGCATGAATCCACCAGTTCCCCGGGCTTAACGTAACTGTGGCTTGTCCCTGAAGATCGAATCGAGTGTTTATTGGCGAACGACCCTTCATTCGTTGTTTGAGGAACTCGTCAAACCGTTCACCCGCACGTCGTTCGGTAAAGAACTCGTGACGAACGGCAACAATATCGATCGGGTAAACCTCGACGGGCACGCTAAGAGCTGATACCGCACTTCTTTGGTCACCACGGAGGACGATCTGGAGAGTTGTAGTGGATGTGCGGGCCTCGGTCGGAGTATCAGGGGACTGCGGGAGAGTTCTGAAGACCAGCCAACCTGCCGCAAAGAGCGCCGCCACGAGGCTTAATCGGAGGACGATTACCAAAACGCTGTACAAGCGATTGTTGATCTTCACTGCTCTACTTCTTTAAGTTGCGAACGTAGGTTACTAAGGAATCGGCTTCTGCTTCGGTAATCTTTTTGCCGAATGCCGGCATCTCTCCCCGCACAGAGCGCCCGTTCATTATTGAGTTAAAGATGCGTTCGTCGCTTACGTCGTCCTGCCATGCGGGGTCCGCGAGGTTGCGGGCATGATTGAGTCTTCCCTTCCGCGTATTCGAGCGGCCGTCCACGCCATGGCACGTGCGACAATGTAATTGATACAGCTCGCCGGCGCTTCTAGGCGCATTCGAATTTTGGCTGCGTAGTTCCTTCGTGGGTAAAAACAGAATTGAGACGAGTGCAAGCGCCAGTAAGAAAGGAGTTATCTTCATCCGATTTGGATCTCCGCTGCTTTCCAAGATTGAAAGGGAGATTGCCGGGAAGGCTTACGCAGGTAGTTTGCGCTCGCAGTCTTATCATACCCAACGGAGCAGGATTTGTGTAACTATGTGCCTCGTCCTGCTAGTTGAAAGCTTTGCACGAGAGAAGTAAGCTCACATTTGAATCTAAGATTCTTTTACAAGGGCATAAAACCTTGACGGATACTTCCTTCGACAAATTTCACGATGAGTGCGGCGTCTTCGGTATTTATGGTCATCCGGACGCTGCTCGCCTGACTTATCTTGGCCTTTATGCATTGCAGCATCGAGGTCAGGAATCATGCGGTATCGTCGCCTCAAACGGCAGCGAGTTGCGTCTCGAGCGTGCGATGGGACACGTCTCAGAGGCATTCGATCAATCGAGGCTCGATCGGCTGCCGGGTATGAACGCAATCGGTCACGTTCGTTATTCAACTGCCGGCGAGGTCTCAATTCGCGAAGCGCAACCGTTTCTCGTCACATGTCAGCACGGCCAGATCGCAGTCTGTCACAACGGTAACCTTCCGTTTGCTCGTTACGAGCGACAGAAACTCGAGCGCGACGGAGCTATCTTTTCATCGACCTCAGATACAGAAGTTGTCCTCCACGGCATTGCTCGCTCGAAAACATCTACCGTTCGTTCCGCAATTCCGGAAGTGTTACGTGTCACCGAGGGCGCGTTTTCAATGCTGTTCTTGACTCCATCGGAGTTGATTGCCATTCGCGACAGTCATGGGTTTCGTCCGCTCGCCCTGGGCCGTTTGGGAGAAGCATGGGTATTGGCTTCGGAAACGTGCGCGTTTGATCTCATCGATGCCAAGTACGTGCGCGATGTTGAGCCTGGCGAGATGATCGTCGTCGACGAGGAAGGGCTGCGTTCGTCGCATCCATTGCCGCCGGCAAAACATTCAATGTGCATGTTCGAGCACGTATATTTCGCCCGTCCTGATTCTCTGATTTACGGACGTTCGATCAATGAGTCGCGTCATAAGATGGGAAGACAACTCGCCAGAGAACAGCCGGCGGATGGCGACATCGTGGTTCCAGTACCAGACTCGGGTACAGCAGCTGCGATTGGCTATGCAGCCGAAAGTGGGATTAGCTTTCGCTTCGGTTTGGTGAGAAACCACTACGTCGGCCGGACGTTCATCGAACCGAAACAATCGATACGTTCGTTTGGCGTGCGCATAAAGCTAAATCCGGTCAGAGATCTTATAAGCGGCCGTCGCGTCGTACTTATCGATGATTCGATTGTGAGAGGAACGACGTCGAAGAAGATTGTGCAGATGGTGAGAGAGGCGGGAGCGAAGGAGATCCATGTACGCATCAGTTGTCCACCGACAATCAGTCCTTGTTATTACGGAGTAGATACACCGAACAAATCGGAGTTGATTGCTGCCCAAATGTCCGTCGAAGATATCCGTAAATTCATCGGCGCTGACTCGTTAGGATATCTTTCGCTCGAAGGAATGATCGAGGCGTCGGGACTCGATCGGAATTCAGTTTGTGTGGCGTGTTGGAATGAGGATTATCCAACGCGGATTACACGACAGGCTGAAACAATGTGGGAACGCGACCACGAAGTAGCAACCCTCACTGAGCTGTGACTTTGATCATGGTTAGAAGACTCGTGCGTAATTGCTTAGCGCTGTGCTTGCTTTTGATTGTGAGCGGAGGAGTGTGCGCGATCTCAGCCGCTACTCTGCAAACTCAAACGACTACTGCGGCTGAGAAGTCCGATATCACGATCGAGACATTCCAGGTATTCGATCTGCCGCTCACGGTGAGCGACGTAACATTAACGAAGAACGAGAAAGGGTACGTGCTGAACGGCACAGTATCTACAAATTCTGATCAGAAGATTCTCGGCTTCAGATATCTGCTGGTGATGGTCGATTCGAACAACGCAGTTCGTCCTGCCATCATGCGTTCTGAAGGTTGCAGTCTCCCGGGGAACTCCGCGTCGAAGATAACCTTCAGCACTCCGCTCAAGCTGAAGTTGAAAAATATCGCGCGGCTCGAGTTCATGTTGGATCAGGTGATCGGTGAAGTATCGATCTGGGAAGTTTTGAAGGCGAGGCAGACGTTAGAGAAGTATGCCTCTGGTGACTATTCCCCAATACCCAAGGTGCTGCGCGTCAGTAATCACGTCGATGCGCCTATACAGCAAAACAAATACCGGTAAGAGAGGTTCAATCCCGAGTGGGTCGTGCCAGGCGTGGATGCGGATGTGCAATTGCAGTATTGCTGCTTCTTGCAGGTGCTGCGGGTTATGTTGGGTATAAGTTTGTCTATCCGTGGTGGAAAACTAAGCCACCTCCTGCCTCGGGCGGCGAGCTCCAGGTCTACTTCCTCGATGTTGGACCAATCAATGGGGATTCAACGCTGATCGTTTGTCCCAGCGGACAAACAGTGCTAGTCGATGCCGGCGATACGACCAAGGGTAAAGTTGTGCTCGATGCGTTGAAGAAGAAGAACATTACGCAGATTGACTACTTCATCGGTACTCATCCGCATCCGGATCACATCGGCGGCGCCACTGCAGTTATCAAGGGGATGAAGGTGGTGAATGTAGTCGACAACGGTCTCGCACCAGTCATTCCTGAGCGACTGCAGCCTCAGACCAAACCGGCAAACGTCAAAGGCAAGCAGCCGCCGCAACCACCTCCGGCTAAGCGCGGTAAGACCCAGTCGCTCACGAAGTTTTACGATGACTACAAGGATGCGGTCGCGAAGAGCGGAGCTCACTACATGCAGGCTCAACCAGGCGCCAAGTTTGATCTCGGCGGTGGAGCTTTGCTGACGATCCTCGGGCCCACTGAGCCGATGTTCACTCGTGAGCAGATGAAAGCCGGAGGCAACGAAACGAATGCGAATTCGGTAATAGCTCGACTTGACTACGGCGACTTTTCGCTGCTGCTTCCGGGTGACGCAGAAGAACAGACTGAACATCGGATGACGAGTAAGGATGTGAACCTGGCAGCGAAGGTGGTGAAGATCTCGCACCACGGATCGAAATATGCGACTTCGGATGATTTCCTCAAGCGTGCAGCTCCGGCCGTTGCGGTTATTTCCGTAGGAGAGTGGAATCGTTACGGACATCCATCGCAAGCTGTTTTAGATCGGTTGAAAGCAGCAAACGTAAAGCTCTATCGCACCGACCAGCAGGGCGAAATCTTGCTTACCACGCGCGGTAGGGAGAACGATTACGTAATAAAGACCTCAAAGACTTCGACTAGCGATCCATGGGTTGGCAGGCTCGCAGAAAAGGATGACTCGTCTCGATCGGGATTCATTGCGTACGGAGACTTTGGACCACCACCCAAACCACGTTCAGAGAAGACACGGTCGCGGTAATCCGCAGTGCTAGTGATCATAGAACCGCCAGGTGACTGTCAGATGAAACAACAAATTGCTTACAAGGATGCGGGCGTAGACATCGATGCCGCCAGCCGGGCCACCGAGAAGATCAAGGAGCTTGCTCGAAAAACTTTCAACGAGCGCACGCTTTCTGAGATCGGCAGTTTCGGAGGGATGTTTGATGGCTCGTTCCCCGACTTGCGCCAGCCTGTCCTAGTGGCATCGGCAGATGGTGTAGGCACGAAACTCAAGATCGCTTTCATGGCCGGAATTCACAACACCGTGGGAGCGGACCTGGTTAATCATTGCGTCAATGACATTCTGGTCCAGGGTGCGCGTCCCCTTTTCTTCCTGGATTACATTGCGACTGGAAAATTGTCGCCGGAAGTTGTTGAAAGTGTGATTGGAGGGATTACGAACGCGTGTCGTGAAAACGAGTGTGTGCTGCTGGGAGGTGAGACTGCTGAGATGCCGGGCTTTTACGGCTCGGGAGAATACGACGTAGCCGGTTTCATCGTCGGTATTGTCGATCGCGATCGCGTTGTTGATGGAAAGCAGATCACTGCGGGTGACATCGTGCTTGCTCTTCCTTCAGTGGGCTTGCACACGAATGGTTATTCGCTGGCGCGCAAACTCTTCTTCGAGGTTGCCGGGTTTGATGTCAACACAAAAGTACCGGAGCTGAACGCGACGGTAGGCGAGGTACTACTTCAACCTCACGTCAGCTATCTCCACGTGTTGCGAAATCTCATCGAAGCAAGAGCGATCAAAGGACTCGCTCACATCACAGGAGGTGGGCTGACAGATAACATTCCCCGAATCCTTCCCTCTGGGACGGCAGTCAAGATTCGTAAGGGTACATGGCCCGTGCTTGAGATTTTTAATGTGCTGCAGAAGATTGGCAGCGTCTCACAAAAGGAAATGTTTCGCACCTTCAACATGGGCGTCGGCATGGTTGTGGTGTGTTCACCGCCAGAAGTGGCTCGGATAAAGGATCATGTCGAAGCACGCGGTGAGAAATGTTTTCAGATTGGCGAAGTGATCGAAGGCGCGGGCGAAGTGATAATCAGCTGATTTTCGATTGCCGATTTTCGATTTCTGGTTGGTAAAGCTCAGAATTGAATCTGGCAATCGAAAATCGGCAATCTAAAATCGAAAATTCCTATGTCACTCGCGAAAGTCGCCATATTAATCTCCGGCCGCGGATCCAACATGGTGGCCCTTGCGGAAGCGATCAGCATTGGAACGGTTACGAACGCTCAGATTGAGATTGTTATCAGCGATCAACCCGAAGCTGCGGGGCTCGAGCTCGCCAGGAAACGCGGACTCCACGCAGTCGCGATCCTCCGTGGCGGTCGCACTCGTGAAGAGCACGAAGGCGAGATCATCAACACGCTGCAGGAACACAAGATTGACCTGATTTGCCTGGCGGGGTACATGCGCGTACTTTCACCGGCGTTCGTTGAGTTCTTTGCCGGACGCATTTTGAACATACACCCCAGTTTGCTGCCGTCGTTTCCCGGCCTACACCCGCAGCAGCAAGCGATTGAACATGGTGTCAAGTGGACAGGTTGTACCGTTCATTTCGTGGATAACACGGTTGATGGTGGTCCAATCATTGCTCAACGCGTCTTGCAACTACTTGATGATGACACTGAAGCGAGCCTTTCCGAGCGGCTGTTGCGCGAAGAACATAAACTGTACCCGGAAGCTCTTGCCCTGATTGCCGGCGGCAACTACCAGATTGTAGGCCGCAGAGTTTTGCGCACGAATCAATCATGACCATCGATGAACAACTAGAGTTCCTACGAAAAGGGACTACGGAGATCATTCCGGAGGATGAGTTACGCGCGAAGCTTCAGCGGTCGGCGAAAACTGGAAAACCTCTGCGAATAAAACTTGGTGTCGATCCTACAGCTCCTGATATTCATCTGGGACACACCGTCGTCATTCGTAAGTTGCGAGCATTTCAGGAGCTGGGCCACACGGTCATCTTTCTGATCGGAGACTTTACGAGCTTAATCGGCGACCCATCGGGAAGAAGAGCGACACGGCCACAATTGACCCGCGAGGAGGTCAACGCCAACGCTGAAACTTATAGGCAGCAGATTCTTAAGCTTCTGGATCCGAGCAAGACCGAGATGCGTTTCAATTCTGAGTGGATGGACGAATTGGGCTCGGATGGATTCATCCGCCTGGCGTCGCATATCACTGTGAAACAGATTCTCGAACGCGATGACTTTGCCAAGCGGCTCAAGGAAGAGCGGCCGATTGCTTTGCACGAACTGCTTTATCCCTTAGCACAGGCGTACGACTCGGTTGCACTCAAAGCTGATGTGGAGCTTGGCGGATCGGATCAGAAGTTCAATCTGTTGCTGGGACGGAATCTACAAAGAGAGTACAACCAGGAAGCGCAGATTTGTATGGTCATGCCGCTACTCGAGGGTACTGACGGCGTGCAGAAGATGTCCAAGAGTTTGGGCAACTACATTGGCGTTAACGAGTCGCCGCAGGAAATTTTCGGTAAGACGATGTCCATATCAGATGAACTGATGTGGCGTTACTACGAGTTGCTGACGGACCTGACTGTTCCTGACATCGCGGCGCTCCGCCGCAAAGCCGAAGCTGGGGAACTCAATCCGCGCGACATTAAGGCGGAACTCGCTAAGAGGATTGTTACGGACTTTCATTCTGCCGATGCGGCGAATGCTGCAGCAGAAGAGTTCGATCGAGTATTTCGACAGCGCGATGTTCCTGATGAAATTCAGGTGAGGTGGGTAATTCACTCAAAATATCCCCTCCCCAAATTGCTTGCAGAAGATCCTTCCTTGGCTGGTTCAGTGGCCGAAGCGCGTCGCCTGATCACACAAGGCGGTGTCAAAGTAAATGGCGAGCGGATCACCGACGTAAATTTCGAAGTCGATTTGTCCGAACGTGACAACAGTGCACTGGTTCAAGTGGGCAAAAGGCGGTTCGTGCGGTTTCGCTTCAAGTAATCGAAGTTCAGTGTGATTTTCGTGTCCTCAGTTTCGTGTTATTTCGTGGATCGTTCTTCCCCGCGGAGTAAAGCCGGTCCACGAAATAACACGAAACTGAAGAGCAAAATCACACGAATCCTAAAATGTCTGCAGCAATTCCCACTGAAGACATCCTTGTCATAGAGACTCCTGAGCGAGTGCCACTCCACTTTGCACTCGCGTCGATTGGTAACAGGTTTCTTGCCTGCGCCATTGATCACACACTGCAAATGTTGGTGCTGGGACTAATCGGTCTGGCAATTCTCTTTCTGGCCGACTACTCCGGGATCGGAACGTTGGTCTCCAGCGCTCCAAAATGGGTTTGGGCCGTAGGCATTCTTCTAGTCTTCTTGATCCTCTCAGGGTATTTCGCCTTCTTCGAATGGATCTGGAATGGTCAAACACCCGGCAAGCGTTGGTTGAAACTTCGTGTAATCCGCGAAGACGGCCGGCCAGTGTCGTTCTGGGAAGCAGCCGTCAGGAACCTGCTTCGCACGTTCGATATCATGCCGTGGCCCTTCTATTCGATTGGACTCATTTCAGTCTTCATAAGCTCGCGAGATCAACGAGTCGGAGACATGGTGGCAGGGACTGTTGTCGTTCGTGAACGCGAGGCGGAAGCACCGGCATTCGCACAGGTGTTTGGCGCTTCAGTCACCGATCTCGCATTGCGACGATCGTTTCAACCAGTATTATTCTCGGCAAGCCTCACCAGCCTGACTGAAACCGAGATTCAAGTCGTCGAAACTTTTCTCCGTAGAAGATGGGATCTCGCCGATGGACCAAGGCAGTGGATGGCATGGCGAGTTGCGATGCCAATCATGTACAAGATTCGGCCTCAATACGATGTCGCTAGCTTTACTTACGAGGGTTTTCTGGAAGAACTTCTACATCGTTACCGCGCCACTCACCGTTTCATCGAATAACCGCACTCATGTTACTCTGCTCGGTTCCGAAGGGACGGATATTTCTCACAATGGGAGGGCTACTTAGAAATGGCAAAAGATCTCTTCATACTCGGCGGTAAACGGACGCCCATGGGCGAATATGTCGGCGCGCTGAAAGATATTTCCGCGATCGATTTAGGAGCTACTGCTGCAAGAGCAGCGCTCGAATCCTCCAGCGTCAGTCCGGATGAAATCGATCACACTGTTATTGGAAATGCATTGCAGACTTCCGGCGATGCTATCTACGGAGCACGACATGTCGCATTAAAAGCCGGAGTGCCCTTCGACCGACCTGCCCTAACGGTAAACCGCCTTTGCGGCAGCGGCGTTCAATCAATTATCTCGGGTGCGCATCTGATTCAACTCGGTGAAGCGGAGACATGTCTCGTCGGAGGCATGGAGTCGATGTCGCAGGCGCCGCACGTGATTCGCGGAGCACGTTCCGGGTTCGCGTTGGGTCAGGGAACGCTCGAAGATAGTTTGATGGTCGCGCTGCTCGACACATACTGCAATACTCCGATGGCCGGCACTGCTGAAAACCTCGCCCGCAAGTTCCAGGTCACCCGCCAAGAACAAGATGAATACGCATTGCGCTCTCAACGAGAAGCAAAGCGCGCAAGCGATGCAGGTTACTTTGCAGCTGAGACAGTTCCAGTAGAAGTAAAAAGTCGTAAGGGCAGCTTCATGTTTGATCGCGACGATCACATGAGATCCGAAACTACATTGGAAGGCCTGGCGAAATTAAAGCCTGCATTTGCGAAGGATGGATTTGTAACTGCCGGCAATGCGTCAGGAATCGTCGATGGTGCAGCTGCGTTAGTAATTGCAGGTGAAGACTACGTGAAGCGTCGTGACCTCAAGCCCATGGGCCGCATTGTTAGTTGGGCTTACGCAGGAGTTGAACCGGAGATCATGGGTATCGGTCCCGTTCCGGCAACACGTAACGCCCTGGAGAAGGCGGGGTTGAAACTGTCGGACATTGATTTGATTGAGGTGAACGAGGCGTTTGCTGCGCAATATCTTGCCGTTGAAAAAGAGCTTGGTCTTGATCGCTCGCGGACCAATGTCAACGGTGGAGCAATCGCGCTTGGTCATCCATTGGGCGCAACTGGCACCCGATTGGTGCTGACCGTGCTTCATGAATTGCAGAGACGTAAGTGTCGGTACGGACTTGCCACAGCTTGCATCGGCGGCGGCCAGGGCATCGCAATGATCGTTGAACGGACCTAGAGAATCGCTTTCGCGGCTGCCCGTCGTCCGGAATTTTAGATGTAAATCCAAATTTCGTGACTTCCTTTCCGGACGGAGCGGCAGCCCTCTTTTTGTAACTATTGAAATATATTGCATTACCTTTGAGTGTGCGGATGTGTATAATTCGGCACAGGTATTGCGAAACTCGGCGCGGATGACCTACGTCCTGCAACGGCTTTGGCACCGAGTCCGGTTAACGATGGGTTAATTGAAGTTATTCGAAGCTTAGGCTTGCACGAAAACTTTGGGCGTGGTAGAAAAACGCGTCAACATCAGCGGTTTCCAATTCCTTTTGTTCCTGTGTTTCCAGTTGCTCTCGATTCCTAAGTTTGAGTTGCGCCGACCTTTTTGTGCCGACGCCCCGTAAACCTCTAAACATCTCTTAAGGAGTTCCCCAGTATGTCGAAAATTGTCAGGCTAACCCTTGCAGTTCTGATGACACTTGCTTTGAGTGTGCTGACTATGGGCCAGTCAACCACAGCGGGCGCAATCGGCGGTGTTGTAAATAATCCTAACAAGGAGGTCGTGCCCGGTGCGTCAGTGACGGTTCGTAACACAGAAACGAACAAAGAAGATTCGATCACCACTGACGACGCAGGACGGTTTCGTATCGTAAACCTGCAACCGGGAAACTACTCCCTTTCGATCAATGCTTCGGGGTTCGGACCATACACTCAAGATGGTGTCGTCGTCGAAGTAGGCCGCGAGACAACGGTCGTCGCTAATCTGGCGATCGGCGCCGTTCAGGGAACGGTCGAGGTTACTTCGGAAGCTCCGGTAATCAACACTACGCAGCAAGATTTCTCGACCAACATCAACCAGACATCGATTAACGAGTTGCCGATCAACGGCCGCCGCTGGTCGAACTTCGCGCTCTTAACTCCGGGTGCAGTACCAGACGGTACTTTCGGACTTATCAGTTTTCGTGGCATTTCTGGTTTGCTGAATAACAACACGATTGACGGTGGCGACAACAATCAGGCGTTCTTCGCAGAAGAGCGTGGTCGCACTCGTATCAGCTACGTTATCAGTCAGGCTGCCATTCGTGAGTTTCAGGTTAACACCTCGAGCTATTCAGCTGAGTACGGTCGGTCTGCAGGCGGCGTGGTAAACGCCGTCACGAAGTCGGGTACAAACGAGTTTCACGGGTCAGGCTTCTACTACCAGCGCAACAACAAATGGGGCGCTCGTAATCCGCGCAGCTTTATCAGTCAGATCGTTAATGGAGCCTCACAGCTGGTAGCCTTCAAGCCGGAGGACGTGCGTCACCAGTTCGGCGGAACCATTGGTGGGCCAATCGTAAAGGATAAAGCGTTCTTCTTTTTTAGCTACGATCAGCAGCGCAGGAACTTTCCGGGTGTCTCAACCTTCACCGCGTTGGACTTTTTAAATCGTGTGGATACCTGCTTGCTTACCGCAGCAGCGGGTTCGACGGTGACGCTTGCGCAATGTCCTGCGTTTCCTGGAACGACCGGCAGTATCAACCGAAATGCATCCCTGGGCGTCGGCAAAGGTTTGACTACAGCTCAAGTCAATACGGCGATTAACTTCCTGAACAGTATTTCTGGTGCTGTGCCGCGGCGCGGCGACCAAATCCTCCTTCTGCCGAAGGTTGATTGGCACCTCAACGACAACCACACGTTCACAGCTACTTACAACCGGCTGCGCTGGGATTCACCCGCAGGCATTCAAACCCAAGCCACCAACACTCGCGCGCGTGACAACTTTGGCGATGACTTTGTCGATGTCGATGCCCTTAACTTGAGGTTGTCTTCGACATTTCCGCCAAACCAGGTGAACGAGTTTCGCTTCCAGTGGTCCCGAGATCTTGAAAGACAGTTCAGCCAGCCACCATTTCCCGGTGAGCCTACTAACTCAATCGGTGGTAGATCACCACAGACGTTCATCACCAATGGCTTCAGCTTCGGCATTCCTGAGTTTCTCGAGAGACGGAAGTTCCCGGATGAGCGCAGGATTCAGATTGCCGATACGTTTACTGCCACTCTTGGCAATCACACTGTGAAGTGGGGTGGCGATTACAACCGCGTCAAAGACGACATCAACAATCTGCGCTTTGAAGGCGGTGAGTTTAACTACACCGGTGGTCTTAACGCCGTCGGTTTCAATGGCGGCCTTGGTGACTTCATCATTGATTACACCAATTTCCTGACGGCGCTACCTTCAACGACTCCGTGCTACAGCAGCACTCGTACACGCGGTCGCTGCTACGCCGGAAACTTCAATCAAGGATTTGGGGTGTTGGGTCTTAGCTTCAACACACATGACATAAACCTGTTTGTTCAAGACGACTGGCGTGTCTCGCCGCGAGTTACGTTGAATCTCGGTCTGAGATACGAGTACCAGCGAAACCCGAAACCGGTTGCCTTCAATCCCTCGCTTCCACAAACGGCGAACATCGTTGACGACCGCAACAACTTTGGTCCGCGGTTTGGATTCGCCTATGACATCAACGGCGACGGAAAGACCAGCTTACGTGGTGGCTACGGCATCTACTACGGGCGCGTAATTAACTCGACTATTTACAACGCGCTGATCAATACCGGCGTTGGTGCTGACCGCGCGCAACGACAGGTCACTATAACCGCTGCAGCTGCAGCAGCGCCTATTTACCCCAATCTAATTCCGTCTGCTTCGTTGGTGGCGCCTGATGTTCAGTACTTCAAGGACGACTTCCAGTTGCCGCAGATTCACCAGGTCGACGTTGTGTTCGAACGTGAGATCGCGCGCAACACTATCGTATCCGCGTCGTACCTCTTCAGTTACGGCCGGTACTTGCCGAACTTCGTGGATACAAACCTGCCGTTGCCTTCCAGGTTCGTGACGTATGTTGCGTCGGGAGGTCCATTCGATGGCCAATCATGGGGCATCCCTCTTTTCACAGCAGCTAGACCGGTCCCGGGC
>JBKPAC010000010.1:0-10110 GCA_046726175.1 Acidobacteriota bacterium | reverse complement strand
GTGCGGACTTGACCAAGTCCATCGAAAGGATTGAGTCTCGCGAGTTACCGGTTCTCATATTCGGAACGGAGGATTGAATACTTTGCCAAGTCCTCAAACTGTCCCCACTTCAGAATGTGCTGCCGAAGACGTCCTTCGTAGCTCATTCCGGCTTTAATCATCACACGACCGGAAGCCGGATTTCGAACAAAGTGAGAAGCATGAATGCGATTAAGGTCGAGCTGCTTGAAGCCGAATTCAATAATCGCCTTAAGCGCCTCGCTGGCGTAGCCTCGACCCCAGAAAGGAGTACCGATCCAATATCCGGCTTCCGCTCGTTTATGGGCAGCTTCAATTGTAAGGCCAATAACCCCGACGAGACCTTCGGAAGGTTGGGTGATCGCGAACGTTGCTTGTTCTCCGCGCTCCCAACCCGGAGCATGAGTTCCGATCCAGGTCTCAGCCATTCCGTCCTCATACGGGTGAGGGATGTTCAGCGTATTCGCCGCTATGACCTTCTCTCCGACCAATCGCTGCAGCACGGGTGCGTCGGCAAGCGTTAGCGGTCTGAGTACAAGACGAGGCGTTGTTAGCGTCGGCTGTGTGATCATGGATCTTTATCTTGCGGAGTTTAATGTTACAGCAACATTTGAAATCGACGATGCATAGAGGGCTTCAACTAACTCGAGACTGCGCTTCCCGTCGCGGCCGTCACAAGCAAGTTGTCCATCATGGAGTATCGCTTGTAGGAAATTCTCCAACAATCGCTTGTGACCGGAAATGTCGGAGACAACCGCCGAAGTCGCACTTCGGTTAGCTGTTTCACCAACAGCTCGCAAGAGTGAGCTAGCGTCGCCTCGCACGTCGGCTCGGAGAACACTGCTGTTTTCGAGAATTACCGTTCCGTTTGAGCCTGTTAATTCAACTCGTCGATCGTAGCCGGGGTAGGCAGCAGTGGACGCTTCGAACGTACCGATTGCGCCACTCGCAAACTCGAGCGTCGCCACGAGAGTATCCTCAACCTCTATCTGGTGAAGAGCGGTTACCGCAGTGGCTTGTACGCGGCGTACTGGCCCCAACAACCAGATCAAGAGATCGATTGTGTGGATGCCCTGGTTTATCAGTGCTCCTCCTCCATCCAGCGCTTTCGTGCCACGCCAACGTGAAGTGCCATAATACTCAGGTGGTCGATACCATTTCACTCTTGCGGATACCAAAATAGGATCTCCTAAACCGCCGGCGAGCAGAAACTCCCGGAGTTTTCGAATTTCAGGCGCTACTCGATCCTGAAAGCAAACACCAAGCTTCACTCCTGCGCGCTCGCATTGCTCAACGAGCTCGTCCGCGCGTTGCGTTATGATATCGATCGGCTTTTCGATCAGCACGTGCAGTCCACCACGCGCTGCCGCAATGCCGTGTTCAGCATGCAGGCCCGAGGGACTGCCAATCAAAACCATGTCGAGCGGCTTGTGAGATAGGAGAGAACCTAGTTCTGAGTAGACCTTGCCGCCGTAAAGCTGGGCGAGCCGGCTGCACTTTTCCAGATTCCGACCGTTGATACCGGCGATCTCAACACCGTCTGTTTCGCACACCGCGCGTGCATGCGTCTCGCTGATGTTGCCCCCACCAATGATGCCAACATGAATCATGAATTTACTTGTTCCTGCGAACGAGAGGCAGTGGTGGGCAACGGAAGCATCGCTTGTACTTCTTGCCAAACGTTGGGATCGATTGAAATTCCTTCAGCGAGGTTCCTCCGTCTTATCTCGAGCGTTCGCTCGCCAGGATAACGAACCCCATCGCCAACGATTCTTGCTCCGCAGGTGAATTCCACAATTTGATCGATTAACCGACCACGATCAGATTCAGGCAGTTGCAGCGCAAGGAAGACTTGTGACAATCCGGTCTCCTGCAACGAGTCCTTCGGAATCTGGTGAACACCCATGCCGCCTGAGAGTGCTACTGCGACGAGATCGAGCAGTAGCGCAAGGCCAGACCCTTTCCAGAAACCAATGGGCAGCGGGCGCCCTGAGGCTTCAATGGCCGCCGGTTCGCGCGTTAGTTCGCCTTTCGTATCGAACCCTCCAATGACCGGTAGTCGCTCACCCTTCAATCGATAAGTTTCAAGTGCACCATATGAAAACTGTGACATGGCCATGTCCAACACGACGTGGCCTTGCTCACGCGGAACAGCGATGACCAGAGGATTGTTGCCCAATCGTGGTTCGTCTGAGCCCCACGGCGGCAGGTTCGGTAGTGTGTTGGTCCAGCAGATACCGATCACACCTGCATTCGCTGCTTGCCAACCGTAGCTGCCACCACGCATCCAGTGATTGGTATTAGCTAGCGCGACACACCCGATACCATGTTGCTGCGCGATATGAATTGCGCGAGCCATGCAAAACTGTGCATTCAGATTCCCAGGGCCTTGATTGCCATTCCATTGCTCTAGTGCGCAGTTAGCTTTCTCGAGTGACGGTTGCGCATCAATGTGTACGACGTTACGGCGGATCATCTCCATGAATCGCGGAAAGCGATTCAGGCCATGGGAGTAGACTCCATCGCAAGTGGCATCGGCAAACAGCTGGGCGCAAAGTTTTGCACGCTCGTCAGTGAATCCGACACGTTTTAGGATTGTACTGAGAACGCTCAGAAGTTCCTGATAAGAGACCAGTGTCATGTATAAGCTCCACGCAAAGATCTGAAGGAAGCAACGATGCGAAGCAGAAAGGGATTAAGACTTTTTGCTTGAGATCAGTCCAAGTCGCTCATTGCGGCTGCTGATGGAGATCAGCTGGTCAAGCCGACGGACACGAGTTTCGTCCTGTTTTGCGCTCATAACGAAGAAGATCGCGATTTTCTTATACCCTGGTGGCTGTTGCTCGAAGAACTGCCATGCTTTCTTATTCGCGCGGAACCTCTTCTCAAGCGAGGGTTCAAGGGACTTAGGTCGATTTTCAAATGAGTAAAGCTGCGTTCGTTTTGGGTCACGATTACTAAACGCTGCTAGGCCGGGCTCCGCGACGCGGCCAGCATCGATCAATTCTTTCATCCGTTTAGTGTTTACAACGCTCCAGATGCTGTTTGGCCGTCGCGGGCTGAAACGGTTACAGTAGCTCTCGTCATCAACCCTTCTACGGACGCCATCGATCCACCCGAAACACAACGCTTCGTCGACTGCTTCCGGATAACTTATAGACTTCTTCCCTGAGTCTTTCTTGTAGAACCCAACCAGCAGCTCGGCCTTCTTGTCGTGATTCTTTTCAAGCCACTGTCGAAATTTGGCCGCGGAAACAAAAAAGGTAGGTTTCAGATCCGCCATATGATTTGGTCAGTGATGAATTCCATCGGTTTCCCATTCATGTCGCAGCAAACCAAAGAAGTAGGTGTCTTGAATCTCTCCATTGACGCGCCAACGTTCTCGCAAGTGACCTTCGTGTTTAAACCCCATCCGTTCGAGAGTACGCAATGACGCTGTATTCCTGGGGTCTACGTCAGCTTCAAGCCGCCTGAAGTTGAGCTCGTTGAAGCAATAGGAGACAAGCGCCTTGAGTGCTTCGTTAATATAACCTTTCCCCCAGTGAGCGCTGCCGAGGCAGTATCCAATTTCTCCACGGCCGTTCTCAAGATTCACATTGAACAGGGAAGCTGTGCCGATTAGAGAGTCGTCAGATGTGAGTGCAACGGCCCATTTGATCATCGATTGACGTGCAAAACAGTCGTAGATTTCGTCAACGAGTTGACGCGCTTCAGCCATATTTACAAGAGCAGGAGTGCTCCAGTAGCGCATCACTTTAGGGTCAGAAAAGATCGTGAATAATGCGTCCACATCATCACTTCTGACTGGGCGCAGGCACACCCGCTCCGCCCGAATTGTTGGCATTTGATCCCAGATCATACTCGTGCGGATTGTACCATTCTGTAATCGGTGGGTGGGAAAGTCAGAAAGTGCAGCCGCCGACGCGGATCAGAGCAAGACGTGCCAACGTTTATGTCCAATCCGCGTTATCGGCGTTTATCCGCGGCCAAGCTTACATTCAGAAGCTAGCTCGCAGGAGGGATTACCAGAGTCTGGTCTACCTGGATCTTGTCGGGGTCGCGCAACTTATCTCGATTGGCGTAAAAGATCCGCATGTACTCGTTTGCATCTCCGTAGAACTGCTTGCTGATCTTCGACAGTGTATCGCCGGGTCTCACGGTATAGCTCTGTCCCTGAGCTTGCCCACCACCAGCTGCAGCGGCAGCAGCACGTGACACTGAAATGTCAGCAGTAATATCGTCCGTCGAGGGGTTCACGAGCTTGATTTGATCCCAAAACTTGTTCTTTGCATCCTCTGAGGGTGCGACTCCCTTGATGAAGAGTTTGTTGTCCTGAACATGCAAGTTCTGAAATTGGATGTGTTGCTGGTCAGCCATGTTTAGGACTGACTGGTACTTTGTTTTGAGTTCGTTGAATCGTTGTTGAGCTCCCTGCTGTTGTTCAGCTTCGGACGCGCCTCGTCCGAACATTTTGTCAAATAAACCCATTACCGATCTCCTTCCGTGTCGAAGAGTATGGCTGAAGGCTCGTCGTCGCGCGTCGCCACGAACGGCAATCGAACCATACTCGCGTCTGAAGTTTTTCGGGGGCGCATATTATACCTCACTCTCGGGAAGGGCGGCTTCGCCAAATTTCTTTGCCAGAGCCGTAAGAACCGAATCCATTGTAGATGTCTGCCCAAAAACGTAGTGAGACATAAATCGGAAAAACAAATTCGACACAACTCCATCCTCGGTGATGCGCAATTTCGTGCCATCAGAGGTTGGCTCGAACTGATACGTCCATGATCCTGAATACCCGAGATCTTTATCCACTATTCGCGTTACCACTTTTGATGCGGGCACATCTTCCACAACTTCAAACGTTACAGCTCCGTGACGCCCATGCTCACGAAAACGCGTATGGCCATCAACCTTCTCGAGTATCTCAACACGTTCGAGATCGGGCCTCCAGGTGTTGGCAGATGCAAAATCGACGATAACTGCGTAGACGTCCTGTGGCTTCTGTTTAAGCCGAATCGATCTCGACGCTTTGTGCTGCTCGGGCAGTCTTGATGCGATCACAAAAACTGCGACAAGCGTCACCACGATTATGCCGACGATTACGAGTACGCTAATCAGGACGATTCTCATTTGAATATCCTTCCTTCATTTGTCGCGCCGCTCGCGCCAGGAGAGAGAGTCCATGGATAGCCTCACGCTGCTCCTGCGGCGAAAGTTGCTGCAGCAGTTGTTCGATCCGTTGGCTATCCAGTACAGACGTTGAGGATCTCGCTTGAGCTCCAGTTTCGGTCAGCAGAAGCTCGCGGTGCCGGCGATCGCCCGGTACTGGTGTGCTCGTGATGTATCCCAGCCGGGCGAGCCTGGCGATTGCGGCCGATAAGGTCGAAGCTACAACTCCAAGGTGAGCTGCGAGCGCCCGCGGGCTTTTTCCATGTCGTGTATCAAGATGGGCCAGGATTGATGAGTCACGCGATGAGAGGCGCCAGGCGTTGGAGTTAGCGCGAACATGGTCCACATGGCACGCGAGGTAAATTTGCGGATAGAGACGCTGAATTTCGGCGATTTTCTCTTCTTTCATGCGCGCCATTTTAGACAGGCGAGATAGTTCGTCAAATCGAAGTATCTCTGTGCATCCTCCGTGTCTCACTGTCCTCTGTGATTGTGATCTCGTTGCGAGCGCTAGAACCAGAGAGGACACAAAGACACGGAGGATGCACAGCGAAACCATGCTCTCAACGTAGAAATCGCAAGTTTTTAATTCAATCTGACCGAAGTTCTCAAAAAAAGTATTGACTCACCCGCTCGTTCCGTTTCAAATGATCATGGGTTGTCTTGCCCTTCTCATCGTAGATAGACGATGTATGAGAAGTTCAAAGAGCTGAATGGAAACCACCCTTGGCGGGAAGTGAGTTCGGATGGTTATATTGACTATCAAGCTCGCTACCGGCCTCGTGGGCGCGTTCTCTATTTCAACTTCCCTCTGGCAAGGGAGATGCAACTGATTCCTCAGAACCATCCCTCCACAATCAACAAACATCTCGAACGCGTAATCCTTGAGACATTCTCGCTGCAGATCATCAATGAGTACGATCTGAAGCTCGGAAAGCGGTTCGCT
Organism: Acidobacteriota bacterium; assembly: GCA_046726175.1. Classification (GTDB taxonomy): domain Bacteria; phylum Acidobacteriota; class Blastocatellia; order Pyrinomonadales; family Pyrinomonadaceae; genus PSRF01. The sequence continues at coordinate 3,974 of JBKPAC010000010.1, read as the reverse complement.
CCTGCAACGGTCAAGCCCGGTCGCTACATGGCAACGCGCTACCTGCAGACACAACATAAGAACAAACAGGGAAAGACTTCAGGCGACGGCAGAAGCATCTGGAATGGTGTTCTGAAAACCAGAAGTCTGATGTTCGACGTTTCCAGCAGAGGTACCGGCGCAACGATTCTCAGTCCCGGAGCACAGAAGTCGGACGGAGCAGTCGAGACAGGAGATGAGAGCTACGGTTATTCATCCGGACTCGCTGAACTCGACGAGATGCTTGGAAGCGCGGTCATGTCAGAGATCTTTTACCGGCAGGGAATTCCAACGGAGCGGTGCCTGGCGGTAATTGGTTATCCGGATGGAAGCGCGATCGGTGTTCGCAGTGCGCCGAATTTGGTTCGACCCGCCCACATCTTTCGCTACCTCAAACAAGCCAGGCAGGAAGAAACGAAAGCCACCGTTGATTACTTCATCGACAGAGAAGTCGAAAATGGTTTTTGGCAGGTCCCTGCTAAGGGAAATGCCAGGTACGCGAAGGCGCTTGATTATCTGGCGCGCTCGTACGGAAAGATGGCCGCAGTGCTCGAGGAAGAGTACATCTTCAATTGGCTTGCGTGGGATGGTGACAACATGCTGGCGAGCGGCGCCATACTTGACTACGGATCGATCCGGCAGTTTGCGGCCAAGCATGACAAGTATCGTTTCAAGGATGTCGACCGCTACTCTGCATCGCTTACTGAGCAGCGTTACTGGGCTCGTGTGACTGTGCAAACGTTTGCGCAGGCCATGGACTTTATTTGTTCAGGTGAAAAGAAGAACCTGCGCGAATTTAAAGACGATCCATGCCTGAAGACATTTGATCTCGCGTTTGAGGCCGAACGTGATTATCGCGTTCTGTGGAGAATTGGTTTCACACCGGACCAGATAAACCATCTCCTCGAGTCGGCACAGCGAGAGATTAAGGACTTTCACCGCGCGCTCAGTTATTTCGAATTGTTGAAGGTCTCAAAAGGCATCGAAAAGCTACCCGACGGGCTTACTCATCAGCCGGTGTTCCTCATTCGCAGCTTGCTTCGCCAGTTGCCGGCTTATTACGTCGCGCAAACTGTTACGAGCCCAGACGACGAAAGCGCGTACATGCCCGAAGCAATTTTCTGCGGAATCATGGCGGCTTCGTACGTCGGCAAACGTGACCTGAAACTAACGCCCGCTCGTATCGCGAACATCAGAAATCTGCAAGCGTGTTATTTGCGGCTTGTCGCTTCTCTTGGTGAGCCTGTCGACGAAGTGTTACGCACGATTCAAGAGCGATCTGCGGTCATCAATCATCGACACCGGTTAACGGGAGACGCGCTGGTCATGATCATCGAAGAAGTAATTGCGATGAAAGGACAGACCCGCGCTAGCGGTTTGCAGGAGGCGCTTGATACGTTTATCGAGTCGCAGGTTTTGATTCCTGGTAAGTGGCAGCCCGTCGAGCCGGAACAGTTCAAACTAAACACACCAAAGTCTCGTCTGCTAATCAAGATCCACGCCAATCTCGAGCAGTACAAAGAGTCGATCTAAGCAGCTGTGAGTTCCTGGACGATCCGGTTAACGTGGATCTTTGTTGTGTCCAGTAGCTGAATCCCGTTGTACTCGTTGTCGCGCAACAGTAGTGGGAGTTCAGTGCCGCCCAGAATTATGGCTTCGATGCGTTGTTCGCCCTTGAGCTTATCGCCTATCCGCAGAATCGCTTCGCGTGTTTCAGGGAGGAAGATGTTGTTGAGGATCTCTCCCAGGTATTTCTGGTGAATGAACGACTGGTCCTCCTCGCTCGGAACTACAAGGTTGATGCCTGCACGAGTGAACACTTGCTGGTAGAAACTACCCTGCATTGTGTAACGAGTTCCGAACAGGGCGACTCTCTCAATCTTTAATTCCCGAACGCGTTCGCATGCGGCCTCGACAATGCTGATCAGTGGGATTCTTGAACTTTGCTGGACTTCATCGAAAACGATGTGAGGAGTGTTAGCGGCGATGGCACCAAAGTCTGCTCCGGCTTTTGCGAGTCTTTCGATTTCCTGGACGAGATAATCAGTCACCCCGGCAAGGTCATTCGCGGCCATCAGGTCGAGCAACTTCTGCAAATTGACGTTGTTGATGATGAACGAAGGATAGGAGCTGTTGTTTGTACGTTCCCGATAGCCGCCAATGATCGATCGGTAGTATTCGATCGTCGATTCCGGGCCAACGCCACCAATTAGACCAAGTGTTTTCACGTCACAATTACCTATTGAGGAACTTGAGTGGCGCTTTCGAAACTTTGGCGAGTGAGAAGTGCCCGGGCGAGGAGAAGGCGGGCCATCAGACGAAGTTCGTTGCGTTGAAAGCGATCTGCCAGTCCCTTTGTCCGGATGAAATCAGCAGTTGCTAGTGCAGCAACTCCTTCTCCATATTTGAAGACCGCAAAGTCGGCGGGAATGCCGCCGTTGTTCTGAAAAAGTATCTCGCCTTTTCTGATCATGCCGCTTTTCACAAACATCTCGAGCAATAATGCTTTTGAGATTTCTTCATTTGTTCGATCGATTGCCCGTTCAAGGAGCATGAATGCAGTCGCCGGTTCAATTAATGCATATGCGAGTATCAGGTCCAATAACGCGTTAGCTTTGGATTCGTCACTTATATTAATTCTCACCAGCGAATGAGCTTCTTCGAGATACTTCAAAGCCTTTTCATGTTCACCCTTCTTCTCGAGGAGAATTGCCAATCTAGCCATCGCCCGAGCGCGTTCCTCCTTGCGACGCGCCTGCGCCAACACTTTTTGCAATGCTTCGGCATCGCCTCGACTAGCAGCATACTCGACCTCTTCGCCATCCAACCGCTCAATCAGCTTTTTCCGCCGTGATTCATCATCAATCTCGTTGTTTATTTCGTCGCGCATTGAGTCGACCTGGCGACGCATAACAGCTGTAATGATTGCCGCGTCTTCCAGGGATGAGCGTCGATCTCCATCATGGTTTCCAGCGGCTCGGAGCATGGCTAACGGGTCACCCCCTTCAATAAGTACATTGTGCTCGTTCCAGGCCCTCTGGTCGCTGTTAAGGGTCCGATTGATCTCAGCGAGTTTTCGCTTCAGTGACAGCGCCCGGCCGGGAGTAAACTGCTCAACTTCAGGCATGATTTCCGAGATGCTGAGAAAGATATTTTTCCGTCTCCAGAGACTGTTAGAGCAGCACTGGTAATCATCTCGACCAGTTCACGACGCTGTTCCTCGGCAAGTGTAAGCCGACGAAACTTACCCCCCGGAGATGGTTTCTCGGCTTCGTTGGCTGCCGGCGCTCTGCTCGCGCGTAAAAGGTTGACGGCGATAAGCGGGGCCACATAACCAACCGCGAGATTTTCAGAACGAAGTTTGTCGATAATGTCGCCGGCGAACTTTGTGCCCAACTCGGGATCTTTCTGATTCAGCAGAAACAAGAGATTTATTAATTCCGGCGAGAGGCCTTTCGCCAGACTCTCTTTCGCAGACCGTAAAGCGAACTTGGGGTCGTGCGCGGTAGCAGCAAGCGCAATTAGTTGTTCGAGGTCACTTTCGTTTGGGAGTTGGAATTGAGAATTTTTGACTTCAGGCGGGGGCTGGCGAGTAGCATTCAAAACTTCCAAGGCGAACTGCGGATCGTGCTTGGCGATCGTTTCCAACAGATCCCGCCTAAGGGAATAGGTGGCAGAATACGAGATCAGAATTTGTTCGTTCGAGGCTTTTCGGCCGGAACTCTTATTCAACATCGAACTGCCAATCAAATTGAGATTATTTACTGATTCCCAAAATAGGTTTCGAGCGAGTTTTTCGTCGTGGTCCCACAGGAGGTCGGCTGTTCTGGACAGGAGATAAGAACGATTCTCGGGAAGTTTGAGACTGGTGGTGGCGCCTGTGATCTCGTTAACGAGGACGAGTGCTTTGCGATCGAGTTCGCGTTCCTTTTCGAGTTGTTCTTGCGCCTTAGCCT
>JBKPAC010000009.1:0-44740 GCA_046726175.1 Acidobacteriota bacterium | reverse complement strand
TGACGACGGATCCCAGGTTCGATATTCTGCTGATGGGACGCAGTTCTATCGATCTTTATGCAAACGACATCGGGGCACCTTTCCCTGAGATAAAGAGTTTCGGGGCCTATGTGGGCGGCTGTCCCACTAACATCAGTGTGGGAACCAGGCGATTGGGACTACGCTCTGTACTGCTTACTGCGGTCGGAGAGGATCCGGTGGGCGATTTCGTGCTGCGCTTCCTGGAAAAAGAAGGTGTAAACACAGAGTTCATTCCACGCAAAAAAGGACATCGCACAAGCGCGGTCATTCTGGGTGTCGAGCCGCCTGATAAGTTTCCGCTAGTCTATTACCGAGACAATTGCGCCGACATCGAACTCAACTTCGCGGACGTATTGGCGGCACCCATCGCAGACTCTCGAGTTCTCTTGATCTCTGGTACGGGGTTGAGCCGCGAGCCAAGTCGCAGCGCCACAATCTTCGCTGCGGAGCGGGCTCAATCCTATGACACGAAAGTGGTCCTTGATCTTGATTTTCGACCTGATCAGTGGCACGACGCCCGGGCGTTTGGTGTCGCGATCCGATCCGTGTTGCATTTGACGAACATCATTATCGGCACGGCCGACGAAGCCAAGGCTGGCGCGCTCGCAGAAGACGCTTCTGTCATGGTTGAGCATTCGCAAGTGTCGGGGGCACACGTAAGTGGGGATTTGTTGCAGGCGGTTGAGACGATCCTCAGCGCTGGTCCCGAAGCTTTAGTGCTTAAGCGCGGCGGTGAAGGAACAACGGTATACCTACCAAGTGGCGAGACCATCGAGGCTGCAACTTTTCCCGTCGAGGTATACAACGTGTTAGGTGCCGGCGATGCGTTCGCCAGTGGCTTTCTTTATGGCTACTGCAAGGGTTGGGATTGGTACCGCTCGGCACGAATGGGAAATGCTTGTGGCGCGATTGTGGTGACTCGTCACGGCTGCGCCAATTTTATGCCGTACGAGCAAGAAGCGCTCACTTTAATCGAAGAAAGCGGAGGCTTTTGATTTGCATTTCGTAGAGAATGAGTTTCTCCCCGCTTCTGCACTGGCGAAAATAACTGAAATACGCCTCACAAACCCTGAGTGCTCATCGCTCACTGCCCAGAACCGGCAGCGTCGGAAAGCTCTGTCATCGGATGGGAAGCTAAACATATTGGCCGCCGATCATCCGGCGCGTCGAGTCACAAAAGTCAGTGATGATTCAACCAGGATGAGCAATCGTCAGAGTTATCTTGCACGCATTCTTCGCGTGCTGGAAACCGATCTGGTTGACGGCGTTATGGCAACAATGGATGTAATCGAGGACTTGTTGATCCTCCAACATCTGATCGTCGAAATAGGTGGACCACCATTTCTCGATGACAGGTTGCTTATCGCAAGTCTCAATCGTGGAGGCTTGGCTGGAGCAGCTTGGGAAATGGACGATCCGATTACGGGGTCATCGGCCGAGAACTGCGCTGCGATGGGATTAGACGGAGCGAAACTCTTACTTCGTATCTGTGACGAAGAAAAGGGTTCGCTTAACACCATGCTGTATTGCGCGCGCGCGATTTCGGAGATGAACGCGTTGCGTTTGCCGACTTTTCTTGAGCCATTGCCCGTTGTCAAAGACAACGGTACCTACCGAGTAATTAAGACGTCAGAAGCTTTAGCAAAGATCGTGGGAGTAGCATCGGCGTTAGGTGATAGTAGCCGGTATCTTTGGCTGAAGTTACCTTACTGTGAAAACTATCGGGCTGTGGCACTCGCATCAACACTGCCGATTTTGTTGCTTGGGGGTGAATCGGTGGGTGACGCTACACCTTTACTGCGAGAAATCATAGCCGGCTTGGGGGCAGGATCAAATGTTAGGGGTGCTCTAGTAGGGCGTAACGTTCTTTATCCGGGCGAAGAGGATCCGTTGACTGTTGCTCACGCGGCGGGAGCAATTATTCACAGGAACTCGGATGTAGAGCGTGCAATGGAGGCTGGGCGATCGCGATCGCAAAGCAATGAAAACGAATTGAGCGGATTCTTAAATCGACTTTCGCTTTAAGTCGTAAATCACGGACTGGCGAATCACTGCTTTAGGAGTGAAATGTTTATAGATCGGTACCAGTGAAATCGCTGCGCCGTTCGGAGGGCGAAATGTATCTTGACGAGTACGAACGAAGTTGCGGCCGCCCCTCCGAACGGCGCAGCTGGAAGGTCGGAGATCCGCGCTCTAAACATTTTACCCCTACGGGGTGATGGCTTCCTTAAAATGAGATTTCGTTTGTTACAAAACTGACGATGAAAACTCAAAGGTTAACTACAGCTCAGGCCCTCATCAGGTTTTTGATGAATCAATATACCGAACGTGATCAGCAGGAGCGTCCATTTTTTGCTGGGGTCTGGGGAATATTCGGACACGGAAATATTGCTGGCGTAGGTCAGGCCTTGCAGCAAACACCCGAGTTTCGCTATTACCTCGCCCGTAATGAGCAAGCGATGGTGCACGCGGCGACGGCTTACGCAAAGATGAGCAATCGCCTCCGTGCATTCGCCTGCACTTCTTCGATCGGCCCTGGCGCGACGAATATGATTACGGGAGCAGCAACAGCGACGATCAATCGGCTTCCAGTCTTGCTGCTGCCCGGCGACATCTTTGCCCGACGCAACGTCGCTCCAGTGCTACAGCAACTGGAGTCCGAAACGACGCAGGACATTTCGGTAAACGACGCTTTCAAACCTGTCTCACGGTATTGGGATCGGATCAACCGTCCCGATCAGCTGGTTTCAGCTTTAATGGAAATGATGCGTGTCTTGACATCTCCGGCGGATACGGGCGCTGTCACTCTCGCACTGCCGCAAGATGTGCAAGCAGAAAGCTGGGATTATCCCGTCGACCTGTTCCGGAAACGTATTTGGCATATACCGCGATCACTGGCCGATCGAACTTTACTCACGCTCGCTGCGGAATGGATCCGTTCCGCTCGCAAACCTTTGCTGATCGCCGGTGGAGGTGCCATCTACAGCGAGGCGAGCCAGGCACTGGCCCGTTTTGTCGAGCAGACTGGCGTTTCAGTTGGAGAGACGATGGCCGGCAAAGGCGCATTGCCATGGAATCATCCACAAAACCTCGAGGGGCTGGGGGTGACAGGTTCACGCGGTGCTAACGTGCTTGCGCGCGAAGCTGACGTTGTGATCGCTTTAGGCACGCGACTGAGTGATTTTACTACCGCATCTAAAACTGCGTTTCAAAACCCCGCGGTAAAATTTATCAACATTAACGTAGCGGAGTTCGATGCTCACAAACATGCGTCGTTGCCGCTCGTGGCTGATGCGCGTACTACACTCGATGAACTGTGCCAACTACTGGAAGGTTACCGTGTCACGGACGAGTACACGGCTCGCATCGCTTCTTTAAAGCAGCAATGGACAGATGAAGTCAACCAGTTACTGAATCAACAACACGGACCGCCGATCGGCCAGGCTGAGGTCATCGGAATCGTCAATAAGTTTTCAAAAGCCGAAGATGTAGTGATCTGTGCGGCCGGTAGTTTACCTGGAGATCTTCATAAGTTATGGCGAACGCACGATCCTAAAGGCTACCACCTCGAATATGGCTATTCGTGTATGGGTTATGAAGTTGCTGGCGGGCTTGGCGTGAAGATGGCCGATCCCGCTCGTGAGGTTTATGTCATGGTCGGCGACGGTTCTTACCTGATGATGTCTTCAGAGATCGTGACATCGATCCAGGAGGGCTACAAGCTCACTATTATCCTCCTGAATAATTATGGATTCAGTAGCATTGGAGGTCTGTCGCAAGCGCTTGGCTCGGGCGGGTTCGGCACGGATTATCGAAAGCGAAATACGGAGACTGGACAGCTCGATGGGGCGCGGCTCGAGGTGGATTTCGCGGCCAATGCACGGAGCTTGGGAGCCCACGTGATTAATGCCACAACACGACAGGATTTGGGGCGTGCGCTGGAGGAAGCTCGGGAGCAGCAACGCACCACAGTTATTGTGGTCGAGGTCGACAAAGAAATTCGCGTACCTGGTTACGAAACCTGGTGGGATGTTGCGGTCGCTGAAGTTTCGGAATTCGAATCGGTTCAGCGAGCGCGTAAGAGTTACGAAGAGGCATTGAAACGCGAGAAGTATTTTCTATAGGCTTGAGGGACACCAACCCCTGATGGCAGAAGCCCCAGTTCTGGAAATGCGTCAGATCGGGAAGACGTTTCCCGGTGTCGTGGCTTTGGATGATGTTGACTTTGAGTTGCGGCGCGGTGAGGTTCACATCCTTCTTGGCGAGAATGGCGCAGGCAAATCCACATTGATGAAGATTCTGAGCGGCGCTTATCAAAAAAGCGCCGGTCAAATATTTCTTGACGGCAGCGAAGTTGAAATAAAAAATCCCAAGCACGCCCAAACCCTGGGCATCAGCACTATCTACCAGGAATTCAATCTAATTCCACACTTGTCCGCAGGTGAAAACATCTTTCTCGGGCGCGAGCCCGCACAAATTCCCGGAGTGATCAATCAACGAGCAATTTTTAAAGCGGCGGCGCATGCGCTGCGTGCCCTGGGTCTTGATCTTAATCCGCGCATCCTTGTTAGAGATTTGAGAGTTGCCGAACAGCAAATGGTTGAAGTGGCGAAGGCGCTATCCCTCGATGCCAGGATTCTCATCATGGACGAGCCTACCGCGGCTCTTACCGAATACGAGATCGCGGAACTCTTTGCTACCATCCGAAGGCTCAAAGAAAAGGGCGTGTCCATCGTTTACATCTCCCATCGCATGGAAGAACTGTTTGAGATCGGGGATCGAGTGACCGTGTTGAGAGATGGACGCTCAGTCGGCACTTACGATGTCAAGGGGATAACCAAGTCCGAACTGATCCGCCTTATGGTCAATCGAGAATTGACCGACTTATTTCCCAAACAGAAAGCTCCAATTGGACCAGAGGTCTTGCGTGTTGATCGTTTAAGCACGAAGGGTGTTTTGAAAGACGTTAGTTTCTCACTTCACAAGGGAGAAGTTTTGGGTATCGCTGGACTTCTCGGCGCCGGACGAACTGAACTTGCTCGCGCAATTTTCGGCCTCGACAAAGTTACTTCGGGAAGCATCCACATCAACGGTGCCGTTCACAAGATCACTTCGCCAAGGACAGCCATCAATTCAGGCATCGGATTTCTTACTGAAGATAGAAAATCACAGGGGTTGGTCCTCTCGCTTTCCGTGGAACGGAATCTTTGCCTCTCGAGTCTTGATAAGTTTTCAAATTGGGGAGTTATGAATACTGGCCAGGAGCGTCGCGCCGCTGGTCGTTACGTATCTGAGCTTCGAATAAAAACGCCAAGCCTTGATCAAAAAGTGGTTTTCTTGAGCGGTGGCAATCAACAAAAGGTCGTACTCAGCAAATGGCTTTGCTCTCAAGCCGAGGTATTCATCTTTGATGAACCGACTCGCGGCGTCGATGTAGGAGCGAAAGCAGAGATCTATCAACTCATGAACCGTCTCACGGCACAAGGTGTAGCGATCATCATGATCTCTTCAGAAATGCTCGAAGTGCTGGGTATGAGCGATCGCATCCTCGTGATGCGGGGAGGTCAAATAGCAGCTGAGTTCTCCGCTGAAGAGGCGACCCAGGAAAGAATCTTGCAATGCGCGTTGGGCGAATAGCGCTGCAACAGAATTTCTTTTCGCACTATGGACGACAGCTCGGCACCTTGTCGGGATTGTTGGGGATGGCCGTCGTGTTATGGGTATTGACGCCTCACTTCCTTACGATCTCGAATGTTCTAAATGTTGCAGAGCAAGCGACGATCATCGCGATTATTGCGGTCGGCATGACATTTGTGATCATAACCGCCGGAATCGATTTGTCTGTCGGTTCGGTGCTCGCTTTTTCCGGCGTGGTCATGGCCAGTGCGTTGCAACACGGAGTGATCTTGCCGGTCGCGCTTCTAGTTGGCCTGGGTGTGGGCTTCCTGTGCGGGCTCGTGAATGGTGTGCTCATAACAGTCGGGCGTCTCCCACCGTTTATTGCGACACTCGGGATGATGAGCGTTGCTCGCGGAGCTGCCCTTATGTTCACAGAGGGAAGACCGATCTCGGGTTTTTCCGAAAGCTTTCGCTCCCTGGCAACGGGTGAAGTGCTGCGCATTCCGACTCCGGTAATCATCATGGCGCTAGTATACGTCGTGGCTCACTTCGTTTTACTGCGCACGAAATTAGGCCGTTACACCTATGCGATCGGTGGCAACGAAGAAGCAGCGTTACTATCGGGAATCAACGTTCGTACGTATAAGACAATTGTGTACGGTCTTTCGGGAATGCTTAGTGGGCTGGCGGCGATTCTGCTAACAGCTCGGTTGAATTCGGCTCAACCGATTGCCGGCATGAACTATGAGTTAGATGCGATTGCAGCTACTGTGATTGGTGGGACGAGTTTGCTGGGTGGTGAAGGGACCGTTGTCGGAACTCTGATTGGCGCATTGATTATGGCGGTCCTGAGAAACGGCCTGAACCTGTTGAGTGTTTCCTCGTTTATCCAACAGGTTGTGATTGGTTCGGTTATTATCCTCGCTGTCTTGATCGACATGGCATTGAAAAAAAGAGGCAAGTAAAAAGAGGAGTCAGCATTTGTTTCTTTCGTCTGTAATTTCGTGGATCTATCAGCGGCGATAAACTCGATCCACGAAATTACATCACGAAAGAACGCGAAAACATAATAAGGAGAAACCTAAATGAAGAAAGCCCTGGTCATCCTCGTCGGATTAATGTCCCTTGCTTTCTTAAGCTGCCAGCGTGGCGCGGAGCAGTCAGGTGGTGCTCCCAGGATAGCGCTCGTCTTGAAGACAGCGAACAACCCGTTCTTTATTGACATGCAAAAGGGTGCCGAAGACGCTGCGAAAAAACTGAATGTTAATCTGGTTGTGCAAGCGGCGGAGCGTGAGGTTGACGTCGAGAAACAAATGCAGATTATTGAGAACCTGATTCAGGCGAGAGTGGCTGCGTTGTGCGTTACTCCGAGCGGGTCGCGCGAGATTGTCCCCGCAATTGAAAAGGCCAATAACGCGTCAATTCCTGTGGTTATTGTAGACACTCGTGTTGACCCGAAAGCGATGAGTGAATCGAAAGGAAAAATCGCGACGTTTATCGGGTCAGACAATTATGAGGGCGGCAAAATCGCGGGCGAATTCCTGGCCAAACGGCTTGGCGGAAAAGGGAAGGTCGCGGTGCTCGAAGGTATTCCCGGCCACGAGACAGGCGACTCCCGATTGCGAGGGTTTCGCGATGCGATCAAAGCGAATCCAGGCATAGAAATCGTGGCCTCGCAGACAGCAAACTGGGAGAGAGATCAGGGCTTCAATGTCTTTCAGAACATTTTGCAATCTCATCCTGACGTGCAAGCCCTGTTTGCTTGCAGTGACTTGATGGCCCTGGGAGCCGTCGAAGCGATTGCCGCAGCCAAGAAGACGGGGCAGATAGCTGTTGTTGGTTTCGACGCTTTGAACGAAGCGCGTGATGCGGTGAGGCGTGGAACTATGGATGCCACTGTCGCCCAATCACCGGCTGAGATGGGTGCACTCGCGATTGAGAATGCTTTCCGCCTCATCAAGGGCGAACAGGTTAAAGAGGAATTCGTCGTTCCAATTAAGCTGATCACGAAAGAAACATTAGCTTCGAACGAAGCGAACAAATGAACGGCCTGCGTGACTATCCGGAGTAACAACTTATGAGCAAGAGGATTCCCATCGGTGTGATCGGGTTGGGCCGGCTCGGTAGCTCGTACGCCAAGTATTTCAATAGTCGCATCGATGGCGCGACCTTGGTGGCAATATCCGATGTGAGTGAATCTGCGGTAACTTCAATCGCGTCAAAACTGGCCGTTTCAAAGTCTTACATCAACTATCAGGATTTGATCTCGGACGATGAAGTCGAGGCTGTGGTTATCGTCAGTCCGACCAGCACGCACAAAGAAATCGTGATTGAGGCTGCGAAACAACGCAAAGCGATCTTTTGTGAGAAACCACTATCGATTTCGTTGGATGAGGCACGCGTGATGTGCGACGCGGTCCAACAGTCAGGCGTTTTCTTTCAAATGGGCTTCATGAGGCGATTCGATAAAGGTTATGTCGCAGCCAAGGGCAAGATTGAAGCCGGCGGTATCGGCACGCCGGTCGTCTTTAAGTCGTCTTCGCGCGATCCGTACCGGCCAAGCCTGGAGTATCTCGATCCAGCACAAAGCGGCGGATTGTTAGTCGATTGCGGCATCCATGATCTGGATCTTGCGCGTTGGTTCATGGGAGAAATTGCCAGTGTGTATAGTGTCGGCGGAACTCTAGCGTATCCTGAGATGAAAACGATCGGTGACATCGATAACGCGATCACGAGTCTCTATTTTGACAGCGGTGCGCTCGGAGTAATCGACCTGAGCCGCAATGGTGTATATGGCTATGACATTCGTACCGAGATATTGGGAACCGCAGGTACCCTAAAAATTGGGTACCTTCGTGAAACACCGATCCTGATAATGACGAAGGATGGCATCAATCATGACACGGTACCCTACTTTACAGAGCGCTTCGAACAAGCCTACATCACGCAACTTCAGGACTTTGTAAATAACCTCTTACAAGGAAAGCCTCCATCGGTGACGTGCGCCGACGGTGTGGCCGCGCTACAAGCGAGCGCCGCTGCTACTTTGTCATTCAAAGAGAATCGCCCAGTGAAAATTCACGGGGAAGAGTTAAGTTAAGAATTGAGTCGTTGGAACAATAAGAGATTAGCCGCAGATGGAAACGCAAAGGTTTCCACCCCGTAGGGGTGAAATGTTTATAGTCCACCGCCAAACTCTCTCCTCCGGCGCCGTTCAAAGGAGCGGAATGGACGCTGCGGTATCTTTCAACTTGAGTTCCGCTCCTTTGAACGGCGCCAGTTCTTTTAGTGAGCCGAGTCTATAAACATTTCACTCCTATCGGAGTGAGGACGTACGCGCTGGAATGAAGTTTCTGGCCGACCGGTTAAGGAACATTAAGATGACCATCAAGGTTGGGAATGCACCAGTCAGTTGGGGTGTTATGGAAGTCGCGGATTGGGGCGAGCAAATACCCTACAGCAAAGTAATGGATGAGATTGCTGATGCGGGCTACGAGGGCACAGAGCTTGGACCATTCGGATATTTCCCAACCGAACCGGATCAACTAAAGTCCGAACTATCAGCACGCTCGTTGCAACTGGTCGCGAGCTTTGTGCCCATTCCGCTGGCGGACTCTCAACGGCATGAAACCGCACGACGCGAGGCAATGACGGTCGCTCAGCTACTCGCGCAGACCGGCGCTCCGTTGATCGTTCTTGCTGATGAAATGAACAAGAAACGAATGGCTGTTTCTGGGCGCGTCGACGAGTCTCGTGACGGTATGTCGGATCCCCAATGGGAGGGGGCGGCGCAAATCCTATCAACAATCGCCAAGGCGGTTGGCGAGTTGGGATTGTCCGCAGTCTTCCATCATCACGCCGGAACGTTCATCGAAACTCCTAACGAGGTCGCACGACTCATGCACAATGTAGATCCTGACTTGTTGGGTCTCTGCCTGGACACGGGGCATTACTTCTTCGGCGGTGGCGATCCCGTTGAGGCGGTACGTTCATATGGCGCGCGAATCAAACATCTTCACCTGAAGGATGTACAACTTCCTATCCTCGAATCCGCTCGCCGAGAAGGCGTTGGTTTCCTCGAAGCGGTGCGGCGTGGCGTCTTCTGCGAGCTGGGCCACGGGTGGGTTGATCTCAATAAAGTCATTAAAGACCTGATTGCTAGAGGCTATTCAGGATGGGCTATCGTTGAGCAAGATGTCGACACTCGCACGCAGAGCGTCAAGCCGTTTGAGAGTGCTGTTCACAGCCGGCAATACCTCAGAAGAGAGATCGGAATCTGAGTTCTTTCATGAAGGCTTTGGTTAAATATAAGTCTGGACCTGGTAACGTCGAACTTCGCGAGGTTGAAGATCCGCGCTGCGGCGATGACCAGGTAAAGATCGAGGTGAGCTACTGCGGAGTTTGTGGCACCGACCTTCATGTTTACGAAGACACTTTTAGAAACTACCCACCGGTAATCCTCGGACATGAGTTTTCAGGGCGCGTAGTCGAACTCGGCGAGAACGTGCGTAATGTTGCACTGGGAGATGCGGTGACAGTGCTGCCAGCATCAGCCGTGGTCTGCGGCAGTTGTGCTTTCTGTCGCACTGGTTACTTCATGTTTTGTTCCAGCCGGCGTGGAATGGGCCACGGAATCAACGGAGCTTTCGCCAAATACGCAGTTGTTCGCCAAGATCAGGCTTATAAAGTTCCCCAAGATCTGACATTAGAAGAAGCGGCGCTTAGCGAGCCTTTTGCAGCCGCCGTCCAGGCTGTCACTGAGGTCACGAATGTCCGACTCGGGGACGTAGTGTTGATTTCCGGACCCGGACCGATAGGACTGTTGTGCCTCAAACTCCTCGTAGCTGAAGGTATAAAGACAATTGTCGCAGGCACGTCTGACGACAAGCTGCGACTTGAGAGAGCCCGAAGACTCGGAGCAAAAACAACGGTCGATACCGGTCGCGACGAGCTTTCAACCGTTATTGCCGAAGAAACACAGGGGCTGGGCGTAGATGTAGCATTCGAATGCGCCGGCGCAGCGCAGTCTGCTCGTAACTGTCTGCGTGCGCTGAAGCCCCTGGGTCAATACACGCAGGTAGGAATCTTTGGTAAAGAAATCAATGTCGAGTTCGACATGATCTTTTATAAGCAGCTCCGCGTAGCAGGATCAGTCGCATACTCAGTTAGGACGTGGGAGCGATTGGTGAAGATCTTTGAGCAAAGGGCTGTGCGCCTGGACGATCTGATCACTCACAAAATGCCACTCGAAAAATGGCGGGATGCGTTCGATCTCTGCTTAAACAAGCAAGCAATAAAGGTCCTTTTATCGCCAGCAAGTTAAGGATTGCCTGACGCTCGGAGTGTAGGAACGCGCGACCTCATTAGAATGCAGGCCCCATTTGTACAAAAACTCGTGCTGGCTTTCGCGGTGATGTCGATTGCAATCGCTGACGTAACCCCGGCATTTAGCCAGACCCCGAGCCGATCACAATCCGTAATAACTTACGCAGATCCGTTCGTCGGCACAGATAATGGCGGGAACATCGTACCCGGTGCGCAAATCCCATTCGGCTTTGTGCACGTTAGTCCCGACACCATTAATCCAAATACGGCTGGTTACAATCCTTACGAAAACATTATTGGCTTCAGCCAGACACACGTTAGCGGCACGGGGGGAGCCAGCAAATACGGAAACTTTCTCACAACTCCTCTCGTCGGCAAGTTGCGGGTGAACGATCTTGGCTCACGCAAGAGCGACGAAGCAGCGTCTCCCGGCTACTATACCGTCCGTCTCACCCGCTCCAACGTTAAAGCAGAATTGACGGCGTCGCGGTTAGTTGCGATGCATCGTTACACATTCCCTGCGTCAACGTCTTCTCATGTGTTGATTGACGTTAGTTCAGTGGTCCAACCTGAGACCGGAAAAGACGCGGTTAAGAATCCACACCCGGTTGACTGTTGGGTGCGCGTTATTGAACCGAATCGTGTTGAAGGTACCGGCAATTTCATCGGTGGCTGGAACCAATCGCCTTATACGATTCATTTTTCCGCTGAATTCGATCGACCGTTTACCGCTTTCGGGACGTGGCGAGACAATCGCATTGACGCAGGGACTGCGGCGGCTGCCAGTGAAAGCCGCGTCGGCTCTTATGTTACTTTCGACACCACAGGTAACCCGACCGTGCAGATGAAAATGGGTGTGTCATTCATCGGCGCGGAAAAGGCACGAAAAAATCTTCTGCAAGAGATTCCGACCTGGGATTTCAACCTCGTTCGTCGACAAACCGAAGCGGCGTGGGAGAGTGTGTTGGGTCGAATTGCAATTGAGGGTGGGACCGAAGAGCAGAGCAGGATCTTTTATACCGCGCTATTTCATTCACACTATATGCCGCACGATCTCACAGGGGAAAACGTGTGGTGGAATTCCAGTGAACCGCACTATGAAGAGTTCTACGCAATATGGGACACCTTTCGAACACACTTCCCACTCCTTACTTTAATTCAACGTGAACGGCAGCGCGATATGGTGCGCTCGCTGGTTGACACCTATGTACATACCGGTTGGATGCCGGATTCCCGCATCGCCGGCGCCAACGGAATGACTCAAGGCGGCTCTAATGGCGACGTGGTCGTAGCGGATGCACTAGTAAAAGGTGTGACCGGAATTGACTACCGCAAAGCCTACGAGGCAATGGTCAAGAATGCGGAAGTAGATAGTCCACGCCCGTTGTATGAAGGACGAGAGGCATCGGAGTACCGGCGGCTAGGTTATGTGAGCATGAATTATCCGCGCTCCGCGTCGCGCACAGTTGAATATGCTTACAACGATTTCTGTATTGCTCAAGTGGCACAGGCTCTGGGATACAGTGCCGACAGTCGCAAGTATTTTGACCGGTCGAAAAACTGGATGAATGTCTGGAGCGATGAAACGCGATCAGCCCGTCCACGTTATGCGGATGGGCGCTGGCTCACGCCCTTCGAAGCAGCGCATTTCTATCCAGATAAAGACTACAGTTACTGGGACGCGCCGTTTTATGAAGGCAGTGGGTACATATACGGAACTTACGTCCCACATGACGTGCAGGGCTTAATCAACAAGCTTGGAAGCGACGAGCGCTTTATCGCGTGGCTCGATGCATTCTTCAACAATGCTCACACGCGCAATCCGTCATTCAATCGCGGGTTGTATAATCACAACAACGAACCGGATTTCCTTGCTGCTTTTTTATACATTCACGCAGGCCGGCCTGATCGCACGCAAGAACGTGTGCGGCACATCCTCGGCACCGAGTACACGACGGGCCGCGGCGGGCTTCCCGGCAATGATGATAGTGGAGCGATGTCTTCCTGGTACGTATGGGGAGCGTTGGGACTTTATCCAAATGCCGGCCAGCCCTACTACTATATCTGCAGTCCGCTGTTTCGGCGTGCGACGATCAACCTGACTGGTACCACCACCTTTATTATCGAAGCGGCGGACAGCTCTGAACGCAATCTGTACGTGCAATCTGCGACGCTCAACGGGCGCGCGCTTGATCGCGCCTGGCTGAAGCACGAAGAAATAGCGCGCGGTGGGCGACTTGTCCTCCAGATGGGTCCAGCCTCCAGTACTTGGGGTCGTGACAATAGACCGCCGTCAATGTCGGCGAAATGAGTTTGGAGGTTCACAAAAAGTTGGATCGCAGTGACATGAAGTCAGAACCGCAACGCGGTATCGGCGGGTAGACGTTGCGACACACCGAAGCAACGCTGTTGTGCGAACGATTTTCAGCGTTTATCGTGACGCGACTAACGCCTGTTCAATCGCTGCGGACCATATGACGGCGTAGACCCGATGCTACCGCGTTGCGGTTCTGACTTCATACCAATTATTGGGTTTGAGACAGTCTCTCCAAGAGGTGGAATTCACACGACGACTAGTCATGGTCTTCTTCCAAGCTCCAATAATCTCATTCTTTACGTCCTCCCTTCTGGTCTTCTCCCTGTTTGAAGCGAAACCGAAACGCGTTGTCATCACTCTCGCCAACGTTCCCCATACTGAAGCGGCCGAAAAGCGCATTCATCTCAATCCTCCGGGCGCGAATGAAAGCCGTTATGTTTACATTCCGTTTGATGTGCCGCCGCGTGCCGCGCGGATAAACATTAGTTATAAATACGATCGCGCAAACGGGGCGAACACGATTGACATTGGACTATTCGACGCGCATTCGACCGGCTCTGATACCGACCCTAATGGATTTCGTGGATGGAGTGGCGGCCGGCGCTCCGAGTTCTTCGTTTCACGGAACGAGGCGACGCCCGGTTATCTGCCCGGCGAGTTGCCGGCGGGCAAATGGCGGATCATTCTTGGTCTATATCAGATTGCGCCTGCCGGAGTTGATGTTTCTTACAAAATCGAAATTGTGACCGATGCGTCCAAGGGGGCAGATGTTGGGCTCACGAAGGGATCCACCGTCTTTTCAGGCTCACCCTCAATATCCCATGCGGGCGCAACCACTATACGGCCAAACCGAAAGAACTCTGGAGCCGGTGCGAGGTGGTGGAGTGGCGACCTTCACATGCACACGGTGCACAGCGATGGCGAATGGACGATCCCAGAATTGATCTCCAGTGCGCGCAGTGCAGGTTTAGATTTCATCTTTATCACTGATCACAATACTTCGAGCCACCACGCTGAAATCGATCGCTTAGCTAAGGGTTTACAGCGCCCACTGCTCCTGCGAGGCGAAGAGATTACAACTTACGGCGGCCATACTAATGCGCTGGGACTTCCATCCGGTGTGTGGATTGACTTCCGTTCACGTCCAGGTGACCGCGCTCGCATTGCGAGGATAGCCGCGCAGGTGCATCGAAGCGGCGCGCTCATTTCAATCAACCATCCGTTCGCTTTATGCGGCGGTTGCGCCTGGAGCTATGACCCCCAGGCCCATGATTTTGATTCGATCGAAGTATGGAATGGAACCTGGGATCAAACTGATGAACAGGCACTCGTAATGTGGGATCAGATCTTGCAAAGTGGAAGACATATAACGGCAATCGCCTCGAGCGATTCACACCGTGCCGCAAATCCAATCGGACAGCCGACGACAAATGTGAGGGCAACGAACCTTTCCCAAGGCGAACTGCTCGATTCAATTCGCCGTGGGCGGGTTTTCTTATCGAATGAGGCTAGTAAGCCTGTTGTTAACTTTGAGGCAGCGGCCGGCAACAAAAGTAGATCTCGAGCGAAAATTGGTGATGATATACGCCTGAGGGCGCCACGAGCGATCCGCTTTTTCATTGCCACTGAAGATGTCCCGCCCGATGCGACGATCTCGCTGATCTCGAACGGTCAAGTCCTTCGTCGAATTCTGGCTAAAACAGATGGCCCAGTCACGGTTGAATGCCGGAACGATGCCTATTTTCGAGTCGAGATTCGTGATACGACAAATGGAATGTTGGCACTGACTAATCCGATCTATGTACGAGTCGGCAAACGTCGGTAGTCAGGCGGCTTAAACTAACCGACTTCAACTCGAGATCGCGCAGAGAGTTCAGCTTCTCTTCAGAGGCGTTTTGAGGCAAGTGTCTAAGCCGATTATGGCTGCACTCTAAATACTTTTGTTTCACCCGGCGCAAGCGATATCGCATCTTGAGGTTGCAGAGAAAACGAGTGCGGCTCGAAGTTTTGGTCGAGCATAAGCACTCTTAGCAGTTTCAGTTGTTTGCAACCTGGCTTGGCGACAGGTTGTGAGATGGAATGACAGCGAGCTGTAATACTTTCAATCTTCGATGACAAAACCCCCTTAGGCAAACGCACGGCAGTCCGGAAATTACCGCTACGATCTATCCGCAACCGCGGGTCACCCATGTCAGAGGCGAAGTCCCTCGGCTGATCGTCAATCTTCACATCAAATGCCAAGGCTGTCCCGTCTTCTTCCGAACGAGCTTCAATGTAAAGGTACTCCCGTGGATCAGCGATTGTGTTTATATCGAGAGGTGTCTCGCTGATGCGTTTCTCTCGCAACAGCTCTTCCGTCATCACGCGGTAGGTTTGTGGATACATGTCCATCACACTCTCGCGTGTTGCTGTTTCGAGATGAGCTCTGATTGGTAAGGGCGCATAGCGGACTGACGAGCATGCCAGATCGGAAAAATTATTGTTATCCGAGGCGACGGCAAGCAGTGGATGGTTTCCGCTAGCCCGTGGACCAGTAAACGGTTTTGTTTCGTGCTCCACTCCCTGGTAAATCTCTTCGGTTATTCTTCCTTCACGGACCCGAAACTGATAAACCCATTCGATATCAGTGGCGCGACCCCAGCGCGCCATCAGGGCCGCAGTACGAGTGCCACCGTCTTCGTTCGTGAAAATTGCGGTGTAACGTACGATCAGATCGCCGGCTTCGCGCAGGGTTTCGTAATACATCAATAGCGGAAGGTCAGTGAAGCGATCGATGGTATTTGCACGTGCATAGAGCATTGGTGAATTCGCGAGAGCCCATCGTTCTTCATCGGCGTTCGCCGTCTTGTTTCCTGGGGTCACAAGGAGATGCCGTACGGACTTCACCTCAGCGCGTTGCGCATCCGCCGCAGAACGGTCTTTATTCAACGTCACAGAAATCGTGTGGGGGCCTCTCTTGAGGCGCCCTATCATGACGCGATAATGAAAGAATTCATCACCCGCCCAAAGCAAGAGATCCTGATTGTAAATGCCGTCAACAGAGATCTGGAGCGCTGCCGCTTCCGCATGCTCTCGCGCCCACGACGCGCCGGGAGATCGCACCTCAATGTCCAATCCAACCTCTGTTTCTTCGGTTAGGTTGACGGTTTGAGTTGCCAAAGGTTTGGCATTGCGAGAGACATTCTGGACACTTGCAAGTGTCGACGACAAACAAATCAGGATCGAGAGAAGTAAGCGCAACACAGTAAGAGAGATTTTCATTTAGTAAGAATAACGGGCCTTCAAATTGCACCAACTGTTCGGAATGTATCAAGAGTAAGAGAATCCCGCACACGGCAGCGTGCGGATCGTTCAGATCCTATCTACCAAGACTCGCAGAGCAACTATCGCGCGCGCAGCGCGCAGGACGCAGTCGGCGTCCAATCTGGTAGAAAGGATTTGAATGCATCCCCACACTGCCGTGTGGGGGATTCTGCTTTTGACGTGTTTCGAAAGCTTCCATAGCAGGCACTTATGCTTATATACGATTTAGTTTATGACAGAGTGGGTTTTTCAGTTCGAAATATTCCTTCGTCACGCGAAATGTGTGTTAATCTTCCCGCACACCATGAAAGGCTCTTGCCTCGTGCAGCGAGCTCGAAATACGGACTCTAAATCTACCTAATCTCGATTGAGTTACCCGAGTTAACCTGTTTGTCATTGTCGAGGTTTACTCTTCAAGAACAACGAACAGAGACTATTTCCGACTCCATATCCAAGGAGAGAACACGATGAAACCCCTTCGAGTTTTTGCCGGCCTGCTGTTTCTTTTTGTGAGCTTTACGATTCAAGCTTCAGCTCAGGTTAATACCGCAAGCCTTACCGGATTGGTTACGGACCCGACTGGAGCCGTGATTGCGAATGCTTCAGTGACCGCCAAGAACAACGCAACTACTCTTGAACAAACGACTACAACGGACTCATCCGGGTATTACACTTTTGCCAGCCTGCCGGTTGGCAACTACACGATCGCGGTTGAAACTCAAGGTTTCAAGAGGGGAGTGCGAGACAGCATTAATTTGGAAGTGGGTCAAAAGGCGCGAATTGATTTCGCCCTTGAAGTAGGTGCGGTTAGCCAGTCGGTTTTAGTTGCCACGGCTCCGCCGCTATTAACCACGCAGGAAGCCACGACCGGCGGGGTTGTTGAAAACCGGATGATTTCAGATCTGCCGTTGAGCGCTCGCAACTGGGACGACTTACTCGGTGGAGTCCCTGGTGTTCAAGCAGATCGCTACACGGAACAGGGTGGTGGGACGGCGAATGGTCGCACCGGCGGCGCCAATGTTCATGGCGTTCGATCGCTGCAGAACAATTTCGTCCTGGACGGGGTGGACAATAACTCTATCTCTGAGAATGTGCAGGAGCTGACCACGCAGATAGCTCGTCCTTCGGTAGACTCGATTCAGGAGTTTAAGGTAAGCACAAATCCCTATTCAGCGGAAAATGGTCGCAGTCCTGGCGCGCTGGTCAGCGTCACGACGAAGAGTGGGGGTAACGCCTTCCACGGAACCCTCTACGAGTTTCACCGGAATCGCGTTTTTGACGCTAATAATTTCTTTCAGAATCGCGCCGGAGCTCCGAAGCCTCCTCATGTTCAGAACCAGTTTGGAGGCAACTTCAGTGGACCAATTTACCTGCCGCGATTTGGCGAAGGTGGCCCATCAACTTACAGCTTGAAGAACAAAGCGTTTTTCTTCTTTAACTATGAGGGCACACGCGTTCGCAAAGGAGTGACACGACTGGGCAACGTGCCGCTGCCAAACGAAATCCGGGGTGACTTTTCAGCTGCTGCTGGCGCAGCGAATCGCGTTACCTACGCAACGATTTTTGACCGCGTAGGCGACTGTCGCGCGAGAGTACCCTCAGCGTTCAATCCGAACGGATCATTTATCAACAACCAGATTCCTGCGGCCTGCCTGGATCCACTTGCTCAAAAAATCCTGGGCCTGCTTCCAGCTGCCAACATCGTTCCAGGATCTGGGCCGCTTAACATCAGCAACTTTCTACGGGCCCCGGGCATTATTGACGACACCGATAGCTACACCGCGCGAGTGGATGTGCAGCCGAACGCGAACAACAATATCTTCGTTCGCTACACGTTTTCAGATCGTTTTCGTTACCTGCCCGGTATCTTCGGCGGAATCATTGATGGCACTAGTTCCTCAGCCAACGGCCGGCTGTTTATGGGGGCGCAATCGGCGGCAGTTGGTTGGACGCGAACCATTGGCGCGCGTATCGTTAACGAGTTTCGCATAGGCTGGGGACGCAATAACTCACGCGCCAATCAAGATCCTTTCGGTTTGAACACGCTCGCAGAATTTGGTTTCAGAGGTGTCCAGGACTCTCCCGTTTACAGTGGCGGAATATCCGGCATAAACATCTCCGCACGTGGCGGAACAGTAGTTCTTGGAGGCCAATCCGGATTTGATCGACTCGGCTCCCCAGACTTCTTACCTAAATCTCAGGTCACCAACCAATTTCAATGGACCGATACGCTCAGCGTCGCGTACGGCGCGCATCAATTGAAGTTTGGCGCTGATCTGCGTGGCCCAATGAGAAATATCTACCTCGACGTTCCGGGTCTTCGCGGGAGCTTTAACTTTGACGGAAACCGAACAGGTATTGGCGTGGCTGACTTTCTGCTCGGCTATCCTTCTGGAGCTCAGCTGACTAATCTTGCGGTCGTCGACTCGCGTCTGAAGATGTTTTCGGGATTTTTCCAGGATGATTGGAAGCTAACGCCAAAGCTAACGCTGAATCTCGGCGTTCGCTACGATTTCGCAACCTGGCCCTACGAAGGCGCCGACCGCCTGACGAATCTGGATCCGGAGACTGGTCTGAGGTTCACGCCAGCTAATTCAAATTTTGGTAAGAGCCTGGTGAAGCCGGACAAGAACAACTTCGCGCCTCGTTTGGGATTGGTTTATCAACTTACTTCCCAGACAGTCGTGAGGGCGGGTTATGGCAGGTTTTATATGCTCTTTGAGCGGGCAGGTAGTGAGGATCAATTGGCGTTGAACTTGCCCTATCTGGTTAATAACGTCGTAAGTGAGCCGGACTTTACGCGCACGGCACATGGCATGCGACTCGTTACAGGCTTCGATCTCTCGCTGAATCCGAACGCGGTCGATGCGAGGCTGGTTCGGCTGCGCGCTGTAAACCCGGAATCGGTTGATCCCACCGTCGATCAATGGAACCTGGGTGTTCAACATCTGCTTCCCGGCAACATGGTGGCGACGATCGATTATGTTGGGACAAAGGGCACACACCTGTCGACGCTTCGCAACTTGAATCAGCCTTTCTTCAACACCAACGGCACGATCAGAAACGCCGTGATAAATGGTACGTTGCAACCAGTTCTGCCTTATCCGGCTCTTGGTCCAATTGAATATCGCGATAATGGAGGGAACTCGATTTACCACGGAGGCGAGGCGACTCTAGAGAAGCGATTCAGTAGAGGGCTCTCGTTCCGCGCTTCTTATACTTTCTCCAAATCGATTGATGAATCGCAGGAACACCTCGCTGCGGGCGGCACAGGCAGCTTTACCCAGAACGCATACAATCTCGGAGAACGGCGCGGACCGAGTGATTTTGACATTAAGCATCGCGTTGCCGGTGCCTACATCTATGAACTGCCATTCGGTCGTGGTCGTGCTTATCTCAAATCTGGAGCGATATCACACATCGTTGGTGGGTGGCGCGTTAGCGGTACGGGTGGTTGGAGGACTGGTCGACCATTCACCGTGCGCGCAGGTACCAACGATTCAACCCTCGGGGGTCCCCGTGGCGGAGGCCTCGTCAGCGCCTTCGCTGATTGTCTGCGCGATGGAACTTTGTCTAAGAGCGAACGGAATATCGACCGGTGGTTTGATACGACGGCATATGCCCAACCAACCGCATTGAATCCTACCAACAATAAGATGGAAGCGAGATTAGGGAACTGCGGACGCAACACGCTGCGCGGCCCGGGCCTGACTAACTTTGACATCGCTCTTGCCCGCACCTTCGAGTACTTTGGCGAGGGCCGTAGCCTCGAGATTCGTTGGGAGATGTTCAATATGTTCAATACACCGCAGTTTGGTCTTCCGGAACGGAACTTCAACAACAACGCTTTTGGTCGCATCACAACGCTCTCAGGAGATCCTCGTCTGATGCAGTTCGCAGCGAGATTTAGTTTCTGAAAAAAGTTGGACGAGACGGTGCGCAAGGTGGGAAGGTTAACTTTGCGCACCGTTTTTGTGTAGAAAGTGCAATTTCCCTTCACGCTTCCGACTAACAAGCAATTTGACGCAGCGGGTTTTGGCGTCAATGCTGTCGATCATCTTCTGCTCGTACCAGGGTTTCCGGCGTACTCTACAAAGACGCGGTTAAATGAATACAAGAAGGCCGCAGGCGGTCAAACAGCTTCGGCGATTGTTGCGTTGCAGCGTTTAGGAATGCGAACGGCGTATGCCGGCCGCTTTGGCAGTGATCTCGAAGGCCGCTTTGGTTTGCAATCGCTGCGTGACGAAGGCGTTGATCTCGCATTCGCGGAAGTCATACAAGACGCAGAAACTCAGATCGGTTACATCATCATCGAAGCAGAAAGAGGCGAGCGTACGGTTATTTGGGATCGTGATCAGCGTCTCGCTTATACGCCCGCCGAGGCGCCTGTTCAGTTTGCGGGAAAGGCCCGCGTACTTCACTTAGATTCACATGATCCGCGTGCCTGCGCCCGAATGGCGCAAGCAGCCCGCAACGCCGGCACGATCGTTTCAGCTGACATCGACAACGTCTATGATGGTCTACCAGAGCTGCTGCCTCTGATTGATGTTCTTATTTCATCAAAAGAGTTCCCGCGGCTCTTGACCGGCATAAGCGACACACGCGCTGCTCTATCTGAGATCAAAGCGCGTTACGGTTGTGCGCTTGTAGGACTGACCAAGGGAGGCCGAGGAGCCACTGTTCTTTGCAACGGAGAATTCCTGGAGACTCCTGCGTTTCAGGTTCCCGGCGGCTGCGTTGATACCACAGGAGCGGGAGACGCTTTCCACGGAGGATTTCTGTATGGCTTGCTACAGGGAGAAAATGTTGAAACGAGCTTGCGCCTGGGATGTGCTGTCGCCGCACTTGGTTGTAGACGTCTAGGTGCTCGAACGGGTTTACCTATGCGGCAAGAGCTGGACGCGTTCTTGGGATTTAGAAATTAGAATTTAGAATTTCGTGTGTTTTCGTGGATAGTGCCTGTTGCGTTCGTTAACGTAATCCACGAAGTAACACGAAACACGACACGAAAGCACACTAAATTCTAAATTCTAAATCTTCGTGCGATTCAACTCGTGTACGGGGAAACATGTCCGGATTATCAGTAAAGAGGGCATCGACCCCCAAGTTGTATAGGTAGTGGCTCATTTCTTCGCGCACGTTTTTGAACTTTCCTGTGTTGCTGGACCTGAACGTGTATGGCGTCACGGTTAGACCCAGCGAATGCGCTTGTGTGACGAGTTTTGGATCGACCAGAGCCTTTGCTGGCCCAACTCCTTCCGCGAATTGTTTTGCTTCGGCAAGACCTGTTGCCGTTAACCACTTGCCAGGGTTTTCATCGCTCACTAAGAATACCAACGGTACTTTCGTTTTTAGATTCAGGGATAATTTTTTCAAACTCTCAGGACTAAAAGACTGAATGATGACGGGGGTGTGATCTGCCGCGCCTCGGTCGTCTAGACGGTTTTTCCTGAGCCTCTCAAGCAGCAGCCGTTCCATGTTAAGGCCTCGTTGCCTGTAGACCTCAGGCGCCTTAGTTTCCGGATACAGTCCGGCTTTATCTCGAACAAGGTCTATGGCTTCTTGAAACGTTGGCACGCGCGCACCCTTGAATTTCTCGCTGAACCACGAGCCTGCGTCAAGCTGCTTGATTTCTTGTGTAGTGAAGTCGGATACGTGCCAGCGGCGTACCTCAGAACCATTAACGAGTTCTTTACGAAACCGTGTGGCAAAAACCTCTCTTACGTTCGTCGTTCGCTCAAGCGTGAGATCGTGCAGACAAACAAGCACGCCATCGCGGGTTATTTGCAAGTCTTGTTCGACGAAATCAGCGCCCTGTTCAAGGGCTAATCGATAGGATTCAATCGTATGTTCAGGAGCGTAAGCCGATGCACCACGATGCGCTACAAGAATCTTCCGTGAGTTTGTGGACCTGGCCTCAAGCGAGGGCGATAGGGATTTAGCGGCAATAAATCCGATGCCAGAACCGAAGAGTTTTAGAAAGGGTCTGCGCGCGAGCGTCATAGGTGTTTATCTTTACGCCTTATTAGTTCATGTGTGTGGTCCATTTCGTGTTTGTTTCGTGTTGTTTCGTGGATCCGGTTTGCTGCATCGCGCAACGCGATCCACGAAAAAACACGAAACTACACCAATCAAAACAGCCACTTCATTTTTCCACATCGATCCAGTTCAGCGTACGTTCGATGGCTTTCTTCCAACCGGCATGGCCGGCTTCTCGCTGGTCGTTGCTCCACTGAGGCTCCCAACTTCGATCCGGTTGCCAGTTGCTTCGCATTTCTTCGCAATTACTCCAGAAACCAACGGCCAGCCCGGCGGCATAAGCTGCACCCAGCGCTGTGGTTTCTGCAACGACTGGACGTACGACAGGCACTCCTAAAATGTCGGCTTGTAGCTGCATGAGGGTGTTGTTGACTGTGGCTCCGCCATCAACTTTCAACGTTTCCAATCTAACGCTTGAGTCTTTCACCATTGCGTCGAGTACGTCCCTCGTTTGGTAACAGATCGATTCGAGGGTTGCTCGCGCTAGATGTGCGCTGTTATTGAAACGAGAGAGTCCGACAATGCACCCGCGCGCGTCCGCACGCCAATACGGAGCGTACAGCCCGGAGAAGGCAGGCACGAAGTAGATGCCACCACTATCACGAACGCTGTTGGCCAAAGCTTCTATATCGCCAGCTTGTTTGATGAGACCTAGTTGATCGCGCAACCACTGAATGGCAGAACCCGTTACAGCTACCGAGCCCTCGAGTGCATAAACGGGACGATCATTCCCAAATTGATAACAAACAGTTGTGAGCAGCCCGGCGTGCGAGGGCACAATGTTCGTTCCCGTATTGAGAAGCATAAAATTGCCAGTGCCATAAGTATTCTTTGCTTCACCAGGAATGAAACAAACCTGTCCGACGGTCGCTGCTTGCTGATCACCGACATCAGCGCACACTGGAAGTTCGGCCCTGAAAGGTCCGCTCTTGCGCGTCATGCCGTAGAACCGTGAATCCGACGATGGACGGATCGCGGGAAGCATCTGGCGTGGAATCTTGAACAAAGCCAGGAGTTCATCATCCCAATCCAGTGTTTCCAGGTTGAGCAGCATGGTGCGACTCGCGTTTGTAACATCAGTGATGTGTGCGCCGCCCGAAATACCCCCGGTCAGGTTCCAGATTAGCCACGTATCGATATTTCCGAAGATGGCTTCACCACGCTCCGCGGCAGGCCTCGCCCCTTTGATATTCTCGAGAATCCATTGAATCTTGCCTCCCGAGAAATAAGTCGCGGGCGGCAGTCCGGCTTTTCGCCGAATTGCATCGCCATATCCTTGCTGGTCCAGACGGCGCATAATCTGGTCTGTGCGTGTGTCTTGCCAGACAATTGCGTTGTAAAGCGGCTCGCCCGTGTTGGGATTCCACACTACAGTCGTTTCACGTTGATTGGTGATGCCCACCGCGACAAGATCCGTAGCGTCGAGATTCGCTTTGGAGAGAGCTCCTTCAATTACGTCGCAGGTACGGTGGTAGATCTCCACTGGGTCGTGCTCAACCCAGCCTGATTGCGGCAAGATTTGTTTGTGTTCAAGTTGATCACGCGCCATCTCACGGCCCGCATGGTCAAAAACCATAAAGCGGGTGCTGGTGGTGCCCTGGTCAATTGCGCCGACGTACCGAGTCATGATTTCAGTCTCTCGGGTTAGAATCTGATAATTGTGAACAGACCGGCGCCAATCACGCCACCTATGAGTGGCGCGACTACGGGAATCCAGGCATAGCCCCAGTCGCAATGTCCTTTGCCAGTAATAGGAAGAACAGCATGAGCGAGGCGAGGTCCCAGGTCGCGCGCCGGGTTGATCGCGTATCCCGTTGGTCCACCGAGTGAAAGACCAATCCCCCAGACAAGAAAGCCAACCAGAATCGGTTGTAAGCCCTGACTAAAAACCACGGACAGATCGATTCCGGTTGGCGTTGTTAACTTCTGCGCATTGGCAGCAATTGCCAGGATCCCAAATAATAGGATCGCGGTGCCGATTACTTCCGAGATGAAGTTGAAGGTACGATGTCGAATTGCCGGAGCGGTGCAGAACACAGCGAGCTTTAGACCTTCGTCCTCGGTTTCTTCAAAATGGGGCAGGTATAACAACCAAACAACGATGGCTCCGAGGAAGGCTCCGACGATTTGTGCCAGGATATATCCCGGAACTTGCATCCAGGGGAACGAGCCAATCGAAGCAAGCGCAATGGTCACGGCGGGATTAAGATGCGCGCCGCTGATACGTCCGACACAAAAGATGGCGATTATTACTGCCAAACCCCACGCTGTCGTAATCACCATCCAGCCGCCGTGTTGGCCCTTCGATTTGTTTAATAGCACGTTGGCGACGACGCCATCACCGAGCAGCAACATGATCATCGTGCCGATAACTTCGGCGAGATAGACTTTCATTCGTCCGACCCCTTCACTTCTCATTCACCCCAGGCTTTAGCCTGGGGAACCAGCGCAAGTTGTTCTCCAACCGTTTTAACAGTTTCGAAAATCAGCGGAACAGACAGCTATTCGTGTGGAACGACGTAAACCGTTAAAACGGTTTTCGGTTTTCAGACTTGCGCCAACCCCAGGCTGAAGCCTGGGTGAATGAGAACGGAATCGCATTCGACAGAGCCATGGTCAGCGAAAGCATTCCACTGATTAACGCTTCGCGGTCTTCCTAACTCCCCAGTTTTTATTCGGATGCGGACCCATGACAAAGATGAGGGTTGAGCCATTCGCAAGGTCATCATGCTTGATAAATGGCTCTCGTAAGGGTCTGCCGTTCAGTGTTGCGGACTGAATATATGTATTAGTCGGTGACTGGTTGCGCGCAATGACGGTAAACGGACCGCGGCTGTAAGGCTTGCTTAAGAAGATGGTAGCTTTTTCAAAGAGAGGGCTTCCTATAGCGTAGACCGGACTGCCTGGTGTCACTGGATAGAATCCCATCGCGCTGAAGATATACCACGCAGACATCTGTCCGCAGTCATCGTTGCCACTTAGACCATCTGGCGTATTGTGGTAATTCCTAGCCATCGTCTCCCGAACCTTCTCCTGAGTCTTCCATGGCTGACCGCAATAGTCGTAGAGGTAGGTGTAATGATGGCCAGGCTCATTGTCGTGCCTGTAATGGCCTCCCGAAAAATTCTCATCGAGCTTGGCTGCGAATTTCTGGTCGCCACCCATCAACGCAATCATTCCATGGATGTCCTGCATTTCGCAGAATAGATAAGTCCACGGACTACCTTCGGTGAATCCCGGCTTCCGTTCTTCGGGCGACGCCCAGGCTTCTTCATCCCAGGTACCGTCGGCTTTTTTCGGGCGCATAAACCCAATAGCTGGATCGTACAGGTTTTTGTAGTTGCGGCTGCGCTCCATAAGCATTTCATAGTCCTGTTGCCGACCCACCGCTTTGGCGAGCTGCGCCACGCAAAAATCGTCGTAAGCGAATTCAAGCGTCCGCGATACTGACTCGTCGGTTTTATCTATAGGAACGTAGCCCAATGATTTGTACCAGCTTAGTCCGCCTCTGGCTTCAAACGCCGTCCAGGGTGCGCGATCTGCCCACCGGTTAGTAGCGTCGCCGTCAGGCGGGACCATTGCATTTTTGTAAGTTGCAGCGTAGGCCTTCTGTAGATCGAAACCTCTGATCCCTTTTACATATGCGTCTGCAATTACGCTGTCTGCATGTGTGCCAATCATGATATTGCTGTACGTAGGATTGGGCCACATAGGCATCCAGCCGCCCTCATCATACATTTGCAGCAGGGAATTAATCATATCGGGGACTTTGTCCGGTTGAGTCAGCATCAGCAGCGGATGCTCGGCTCTGAAGGTATCCCAAAGCGAATAGTCGTTGTACGAAACCCCGTTGTGTATTCGATCGTCGAAGGCACTGTAATAGCGCCCGTACTCGGAAAAGATTCTTGGGAACAACAGGGTGTGATACATCGCCGTGTAAAAGTTGACGCGATCGTCTTTGGAACCTCCTTGTATCTTGATTTTGCCAAGTGCGTCATTCCAGATATTACGGCCGTCCTTTTTGATCCGTTCAAAATCCCAATCTGGAATCTCTCTTCTTAAGTTTTCTCGGGCCTGCTCAAGACTTATGAATGATGTGCCTATCTTGACTTTGATCTCTTCACCTTGGGTTGTGGGAAAAGTGACGTAGCCACCAATGTGATGACCCATTTGTTGAATACTGCCCCGGTGAATGTCGTCTTCGTTCCAGGTACCGAATGCCGCGAAGGGTTTATTCACCTTGATCACAAAGTATCCCTTAAAATTCGGCAGTGGTGGGCCAAGTTCAGCTGACATCCGATCAGGGTTATAACCCGTAATCTCCTGCTCCTGTGAATTAATCTGTACAAAACCTTGGAACTGCTCAGAGCGGATAGCGGTCACGACGATGTGTGACGTTGGCGACGCGGGGAACCGAAACCGCAAGAATCCAGCGCGCGTCGTTGCAGTTAGCTCGGCCTTAAGTGGCCTGCCACCATCGTCCATTTGAACAGAGTAGTAGTTGGGCGAGGAGACTTCGTCTTGATGGTTAAAAGGAAGCTTTCGCGCAACGTTCAACTCCCCAGTTGAGGGCATTAGACTTACATAGCCGTAGTCACCCATCCAGATCGCGGGTTGGTGAGTTCCCAGAAAACCCTGAATAGTTGTGTCATTGTAGTTATATGGACAAACGCTTATTTTGTTTTGACGAGTCACTGCTGTCCAATGTGTCATGCCGAACGGAGTGGCGACCCCCGGAATCATTCCGCCGTAATCGTAGACACTTGGGCCAGTTGTGCCGATCATTGGATTGACCTCATCGATAGGGTCTTGACCTGAAGCTTTCGGTGCCGCACCGACTAAGGTAAGAGTCAAAGATGTTGTGATGAGAAGTGCGCTGATGGAAGTAAGTTTGGACTTAGCCGCAACGGACATTAAATAGATCCACCTGGTCTGCCAAAGTTGAGAGCTGAACTTGGGTGGATTAAACCGTGTGCCATCTCTTTTGTCGAGGAACTGACATCGCCTCTACCAATGAGCCAACCGGACGTGCGTCGCCAGAAGTTCAGTGTATACAGATCTTCCGAAAAAAACTGCAACTTTGAACAACTTCGATTGGCAGAATCGTTGTCGGAGGATCGAAAGGCTTTGTTCAACAGACGATTCTTATTTCCCAAATGACCTAAGAGATCATCTACCTACCCACTTGACTATATCTGTTGGAGAATCCTGGGGACACGAGGATTGCCGGCCCGCCCCTCATGAATTTCGCGCGCGCGGCTTAACGCCGCTTCAACGTGCGGAAGCATGTTCTCCTCGCCGAGATACCGGAGGAATGGCGACTGCCTCAACAACTGTTCTGGTTGGCTGCGCGCCCCACACAAGAGCAGTGTTCGACCCGTGACGTGCAGGCGCTCCGCGAGCTTCTCCAACTCGTGCAGACCCGTAGCGTCAATGGCTGTCATGTTTCTGAGACGCAAGATGACCACTGGTGGGAGTGAGTCTATGTCCACTGTGGCTTCAGACAGCTTTTCTGTAGCTCCGAACAAGAACGGACCATGTATGCGCAGCACCAGGACATACGGAGGCAGCAGTTTATCCTGCAGGACATGAGGACGCCCGTCCTCTATATACTCCTCCGTCACCGGGGCCACGGTTGTTGTCTGAGAAACGCGGTAGATGTAAAGCAGCGCGGCGAGGAGCATTCCAATTTCGACGGCGACAGTCAGGTCGGCCAGCACGGTTAGGGCGAAGGTCATCACCCACACGGTTATATCCGTCTTCGACAGCTTGAGTATTGTCCTTACCTCGCGCCACTCACTCATGTTGTAAGCCACGACGAAGAGGATGGCTGCTAGCGTGGCAAGCGGAATGAAACGCGCCAGCGGTGCGGCGACCAGCAAAATGACGAGCAATGTCAATGCGTGGACCATTCCCGATACGGGAGTGCGAGCGCCTGACCTGATGTTGGTGGCGGTGCGTGCGATCGCGCCGGTCGCCGGTATACCTCCAACAAATGGGACAGCGAGATTGGCGATGCCCTGCGCAAGCAGCTCCATGTGAGAGTTATGCCTGTCGCCGCTCATGCTATCGGCGACTACTGCTGATAGAAGGCTCTCAATTGCGGCCAGCATGGCGACGGTGACGGCAGCGGGCAGGAGTGGGACGATCAGTTCTGGTTGAAACTGTGGCAAGGAAATGTGGGGTAAGCCAGTCGGAATGCCGCCGAACTTACTGCCGATCGTCGCAACGGGAAGTCCAAACACAGC
Organism: Acidobacteriota bacterium; assembly: GCA_046726175.1. Classification (GTDB taxonomy): domain Bacteria; phylum Acidobacteriota; class Blastocatellia; order Pyrinomonadales; family Pyrinomonadaceae; genus PSRF01. The sequence continues at coordinate 15,868 of JBKPAC010000009.1, read as the reverse complement.
GACGGCGAGTGTCGCCAGCACCAGGGCCACGATGGAACCGGGAACGCGCTTTGTCACTCTTGGGAACAGCAGAATGATGGCAAGCGAAACTATCGCAATCACCAACGCGGGCCACTGAACGCTGCCGACGTTATTCGCGAGAACGTGCATGCGATGCACAAACTCACTCGGTACAGCACCTGTCTCCAAGCCCAGAAAATCCTTGATCTGGGTTGAGGCGATCAGCACGGCAATTCCATTGGTGAAGCCGATTGTGACCGGGCGAGGGATATATTTCACGGCCGTGCCCAGACCCGTGACCGCCATGAGCATGAGGATTAATCCGGCCATCACTGTCACAATCAGTAGTCCGGAGATTCCGTGTGCCGCAATGATTCCTGCAATGATCACGACGAACGCCCCAGTGGGCCCGCCGATCTGCAGGCGGGAACCACCCAAAGCCGATATAAGAAACCCGGCAACGACGGCAGTGTAAATTCCCGCTTGAGGAGTGACACCAGAGGCGATTCCAAAGGCCATAGCCAGCGGGAGTGCGACTAAGCCGACGGTCACACCGGCAATGAGATCTGAGATGAGGTCCTGACGCGTATAGCCAGCGCGCAAGCATTGAACCGATTTCGGAATCCACTTTTCATTCGGCGCTATCACAGTTTTGGTTTTATTGGAATGAGGAGATCGAGTGTTGTTGGCGGTCTGTGCTCGTCCCAGATTTTTACGCGGCTTTCTGAAGGAGGCTTTGCTGGCATGAAGCAGCGCGGCACCGACAGACGGTTCTGTCTTCTGCGAAAGAGTTTAAGTAATCGACGGTAATCTCTTCGCCGGGCATAATCTCATGTAGTGCAAAGACGATCAGGGATCCTTCAAAAACGAAGACATCAGCATTAGGCTCGCAGGAGTGATTGATAAATTGCGTGTTGTTCCCATCAACGCTTGCGTCGATGTAACAATCGACGTCGAGTTCGCTGATGCGCTTGCCGCCGGCTCCTGTCATCCTTCGCATAGCCTCGCTGTGACTAATCCTTTCACCGGCGTACTCCGCTATTGGACTGTTTTTTGAAAAATGCACCGTCGCGAAACAGCCGAACCCGTGGAGCGGAGACTTCATGACGCACAAGCCTTGTTCTAAGTTCTCCCTGTTCCTTGGAGGGGGACCTGGCACAAGCGCTGTATGTCGCACTGCCAATGTTTTGACCATGACTCTAGCCATTCGACCTTTGTTCGGAGAAAGCCGGATCAGGGTAGGCCTGCCGCGGGCGCGTCGGACAAGGTGGCTGGCAATAAAGGAAACGCGAGCAGCTAGAGCAGTTGATGAACTCGTCTTCCTTAGCTGTCTGTAACCGGGCGGTGGCAATCGTGATATTGCAAGCTGAACAGCGCCCATCGTGAATAAGCGCGAAGGCAGCGCTGGAGCGCGCAAGTAGCCGCTTTAGCAGGGGCTGCGATTGAGGCTGTTGGCGGAGCAATCGCTCGCAAAGAATCTCCAGCTGATGGCTGTCAGCATTCACGGCTTGGCTCATTATTCTCATTGCTTAACGACACGTCTGGTTTTCGTGGGCTTCCTTTAACGAATGCGTTGAGGCGGGGGTCGGCGTGCCGTCTTAGTTGGGAGGACTCCGTGGATCTCCTCAAGCATGCTGCGGACGCCGATCAGGTGGTGGTTGAAGATCTCTTTGGCCGCATCCAGCAACTTGAATATGCTTTTGTCGCTCACGGAATAATAGACGTTCGCGCCTTCTTTGCGCGTGAAGACAATATTTCTGTTGCGTAGCACGGCGAGTTGTTGTGAGGCGTTTGCGGGCTCAACATCAAAACGTTGGCTGATCTCGTTGACCGTGAGCTCACCCTCTCGCAACGCATCGAGAATTGATATTCTCAACGGGTGAGCGAGGGCTTTGAAAAAGTCGGCTTTGAATTCGCTCAGTTGTTGTCTCACTAAGACGCCCGCACCCTTCGCAGGACTCTCTTTCGCACGCGCAGATATTCGCATCTGCACATTCTTGCAGATTGTAAAGTTCTCGGAGCCTTACTGTCAACGAAGCAGATCAATCTCAACTCCTGGGGCCTATGCATCGCATTCTCTTCCTCATCTTCCCCTCATCGGCTAAGCCGATGTTGGTAATGATGGTTCAAATGGTTCTGGCTGGGTTTGGGTTCGACGCTTGGCTTAGTGATAACTGCAGCCCTTCGTATTCTGAAACGTCCGAGAACGAGCTAATTTTACCTCGATGTGCGGCTTGAATAATTGAACAAGAGACTTGCCATCATTCAAGGTTGATTTGGACGGGTGTTTGATCGATATCAGGGATGATTTCGACTAACACTTTGTGACGGGCCATCGGCAATTGTTTCCAAGCCTCTGTCATTTCCTCCTGTTGCTCAGTGAGGCTCTTGTTTGCCGAAGGGCCGATAACTATGCGGGAGGAGTTAAGTTTCTGCGCCGCCTGCAGAATCAGACTATATGGGTCGTCGCCTGGAACTGCAACCAATGTCGCAGGCTTTCCAACCTTCTCGGCAATATGCACGACCCGGCTGAATAGTCGTGCTTCACACTCATCGACAACTCGCTCGGCCAGTTCGGCCGGTCTTGCTTTGCCACTTTCCGATTGAGGGTTCACTGAAAGCACCACGACATCTACTTTGCGCGGATCCATCGTCGACATTACCTTCTGCAAGTGAATTACACTATCCGGGTCGTTGACCGCGACGAGAAGATTATTGGGTCTCACGTGCAACGCCTCGGGTGAGAGGTTGTTTCCGACTTTGAGCCGAAACCTTTCAATCTCGCCTTCCTCCATGGTACTTCGCGGCTTGGGTTGTTTGGACTCATCAGGCTGCAGGTATTTTTCTGAAAGAGTGAAGACAAGAAAGAAAACCAGAGTGAAAGTAGCACCGGAGATCGTTGCAGTCTTCTTGGTAACTAAGTTGATACCAGCCAATAGGAAAAGCATCACAGTTATAAGCATGAGCCCTACTGGCACATCAATCCCTTTGAAACGGATGTTGAAAGGAACCTTCCAGCGCTTTACATGGGGGTTGCTGAATCGAAGGACCACAACCGCCAGAGCTTTCATGGCAAAGCTCCATACAACGCCAAATGCATAAGCTTCGCCGAGTAGATAGACGTCGCCACGACTAAATATAATTGTAGCTACCTGCAATCCAACGATCAGATTGATGATCCGGTAAGTGGTTCCATGCTTTCTGTGCGGCCGACGAAACCAGTCTGGCAATACTCCGTCTTCGACTACACGATTGAGCACGCCATTGGATCCGATGATGGCTGTATTCACAGCCCCAGAAAGAATCAGTGTTCCGACAAGAACCACGAAAGCGTGAAAGGCCAGCTTGACCGCAAATGGTCCTCGCAAAAACATCGCAATGCCACCGATAAGATTGTCGAAGTACTTGGTTCTCTCGTTATCGGGGATGATCATTACCGCGAAGAATGAGACAAGCGATGTGAACACTAGGCTGTAAACAAAAATCACAAGCCCGGTTCGCATTAAATTGCGATGTTTCGGCGCCTCAATCTCACGATAGACCTGGGCGAGGCTTTCCTCTCCGCTCATTGCCAGTAACGAGTGGCCCAGGCCGACTAAGATTGCGATGATAGTGATGCTTGGTGCGACAGTTCCTTTCAGCCATCCAAGAGCTTCATCACTAAAATGCAGGTTTGCTGGTATCGGTGCAGGGACTGGTTGGTAGCTGTCTTTGCATATCGTGAAAAGACACCAGATGATTAAGATCACGATCATCACGGTGGTGATCTGCATGATCCTCAGCGCCTTGGTACTCGAGAATGGGATGCCGACCCGATTGCTGTACCAAAAGTAGAGAGTAATCAGAATGGCAAAGCCAGCGGCGAAGAGGGGTGCAGGAATCCGCACCAATGAAATTTGGAAGTATTGCTGTGACTCGTTAATCAGACCGGCCAGGTAAAGTCCAGCACTTACCGCGCTGATGGGACCAGTGAGAACGTAATCGAATAGGAGAGCTGAGACTGAGAGCTTGGCCGCTGTGCCGCCCATGGCTTCGCGCACTACGCGGTAGACACCACCCCGAACAAACATGCTGCAGCTTTCTATGTAGACAGCGCGTACAGCATAAGAGAAGAGCATTATCGCCAGGATGAACCAGGGCGCGGACTTTCCGATCGCCCGTTCAGCAATGCCGCCTACGTAATAAGCAGAAGAACCGAGATCGCTTAGAACGATTGCAGCCGCCCTCCAGAAGGAGATAAAGGAGAGCATGATGGTGGCAGGAACAACAAAGGTGGTTAGAACTGCACGTTCTAATTTCTTCACTTGATACTCACGATTGGTAGGACGAGGATAATGACCAGCATTTCATAGCGTCTTCGGTTTGGTGAACCAAGCGTCAGACAATGCAAGCTGGTCCGAGCTACGCTAATGTTCCAGGCTTTTTATATCCTCTGCGACTTCAGACAAATCATTATGCAGTTGATGTCCACCCCTGTTTAGCTCGCGTATGGTTGCCTTTGGAAATTTCTCAGCGTATAGCGCAAGATGAGCAAATGGCACTATTTCGTCATCTCGGCTGTGATAAAAAAATACTCGTGCATTCGTAGGAAGTCCGTTGGGAGGACTTTCCGGCAGAGCAAGGACTTCATAACCCTCATATTTCCAACCCTTATCCCCGCCCCAAAATGGCGTTGCAATAAGGAAGATTCCGGTAATCTTTTTTATATCTCCTTCGGCAAGGCGTTTTATTACAATCGAGGCCCCTACCGAATGACCTACGACAACGACCATACCATCCAATGCCGCTAAGTTTTTTTCGATCTGACGCTTCCACGTCTCATAGTTGGCCTCATCTTCATTCTGCATTGCAGGATAGTGGACTTCATATTCGCGGCCAAGCACCTGCCGAAGGCTAGCTACTAGCTTTTCGTCTTCTTTATAGGCGCCTTTTCCCGCGCCTTGGATAAACAATACTTGTTTGTTCATGATGATGCTTCCTCCATATAGCAATTATCGCAAGCAACGCACTCAATCTGCTCAACACATGCCGGCTCGCTTAACATTAAGGCGTTCTTAGTTTGCGTTTTTTTAGCGTGCGCAATAGCAAGCGAGCAGCAATCCAAATGACTATTAAGAGGCCAACTATGGCCAGAAGAGAAAGAGGTTTGTGAGCAACTAGATTCTCTCCGGCGATGACTATGCCGAATGCATAGATTGATTCAACAATGGCAATTGCCCCGAGAAACTTCAAAAATGGGTAATGCAATCCACCAAAGAGATAGCCCGGAATCTCGGAAGGGACTGCAAAACAGAACAGTAAAACGGCCCAAAACTTCATTCGCTTTGAAACGAATTGCTGATACTTATCCAAGGTTTCCTGGTGACCAAGACGAATGAGTAACGGGCGCGCCACATTTCCAATTCCGAAGGCAGCAATTGCTCCTGCGATCCATCCTCCCCAAAGAAGCAAAAAGGTGATGAGTTTTCCCCAAACGAGGTTTGCTGCCGGCACGAGGACTACGCTAGAAGTGAAGGCGAGCATTGCTGAGATTGCAGCAAACAAGAAGAAGATTAAAGAACCCATGAGAGGATGAGCATTCATGATGACTCGAGCCCAGTCGGTCGACTTATCAATGAAGTTTCTGAACGTCGCAGAGTAAAGAAGCAACGCAGGGAGCAGAATAATTGCTGCGAGAGTAACCCAAAACCAGAGTGTGCTTCGTCTATGGACCAGTGATTTCTCTGACATGGGCAGAATGAAAGCCCGTGCGCCTCTTTCAGTTCGTACCCTGAGCCTCGGCCTTTTCTTCGTGATATTCGGTGATGCTTTCGTAGACTTGCGGCGGGAATTTCAGATCTTTGTATACGTTGCACGAATCCGGATCTTTTGGATTTGGGCAGATGGGAAACCGCTGCTGTCTCTGAAACTCAAGGACCTTCCGGCTTGGAGGACTATACCCTTTGGTTATCACTTGTTCTATCAGAGCTCGCGCTTTCTCTTCGTCCAAACCAGGGTCCAACTCTAGCTGCTTGAACAACTGGTCTTCCGAAAGGAAGTGACGCGCCACCATTACGAATACCAGCCTTCCGTAATGACCAATATCCTGGCCCTGTGAAAGCGCATCCATCAGATGGGCCATCATGCTATTCTTTCTTAATTCTGTTACTGACATTGCAAAGACAAGTCACGAGCCAAATGCTAACGATGACCTCCTCGTGCATCGGATCCTGGTTCCGAATCGGTAAGATTCGATTCATCCTTCGCCTGGTGCCGCGGGGAGGCCTGCTGCTTGCGAGGATTGCCCTGGGCCTTGCTCAGCGCCTTATTTTCCTTGTCCTTTCGCTTGTGATCTTTCTTTTGTCGATCCTTGTCCGACATTTGTTCCCTCCCTGGTAGAAGTGTCCACCTCAACAAGGGCTTCGGCCTGTGATACAGCCCGGCCCTGTTCGTAAGGTGCGGCGTTCTCGGCCGAAACGCGGTAACGAAGTAACGCCCCTACTCCGCCGACATTCTTGAGGACACTGTCATCCTCAACAAAAGTTATACGCGCCGACGAGAGTTCGGTTGCCCGCTTGATTAGCTCATCTGCCACTGTACGTTGGTCTAATTCCTCAGTTTCTAGTCCCGTCTTTCCGTACAACGCCATGACTTTGCCGACTTCGGATTTGTCAAATCGAATTGTATCTGAGGCAGCTATGAGCAGTTCCTCTACCTGACCATTAGACAGCGCGGCAAGTGTTTGTGGCACGCCCGCAACTGCGAGGCCATCTCCGCGATATTCCTGGAGCCAATGATCCACCTTTTCCATATCGCTGAGCGAGTTGTAACGGCGATATGCGACAAGAGATTCCTCCAATAGCTCACGCTCTGAAGTATCGATTCCGAGGCTGAGTACATCGATGACTTTCTCGGAAAGATCTTTAGACATTTGTTTTCGCAAGAGTGGAATGATGGTCTCCTCATCCCCAGCGAGCATTACATGTTCGATCCGTTCATCGCGCACCAGTCGTTCGAGCGTGTCGACTACTTCTTTTGCGTGATGCAAATGGTAATTCTCAATGTGACGCTGAAAACGCTTCTGCGACCAACCGCCGACCTGGGTTCGCTTCGTTTTAACATTCTGAAGATCCTTGCGCTTAATCGCGCGCCCCATAGCAAAGACAAAGATGCTTGCTGCATTAGTATCAGCTAGGACCACAGCATAGCCTTGATATTGATCCAGCAGTCGTGCCAGCGGATACAAGTGTGGATGGTTATAGACAAACATTCGGTCAGCTTCGATTGGAACTTCCAGTTGAACAGGCTCGAAAAAGTTGTTCACACCAGAGCAGGCAAAAATCGCGATGCCCTGAGTGGTAGTCCGAATATCCTCTTCGAGATATCGGTTTATCCGCGCGAAGTCCGCATCGAGACTCTTCCTGCCCGGAGTGTCGGCTTCATACGTTTTGGCACGTTCAGGAAATTGCTTGCGCACAAAAGTCAGAAAGTTATGGTGCCCATGCTCATCTGCTTGAGCGTTGAGATATAAGCTCACGACAGGCAGGTCGTCTTCGGGTTCAAAAGCCGCTAACTTCTCGATTAGATGTTCCACTACTCTCTTTCTTCCTTTTTTATCTGAAGTAGAAGACCAAGTGTTTCTGTTTTTTCGGATTACACGCAGTCTTGTCGCAAACGAGATGCCAACTGAGCACCCGTTATGAACGAGACTTTGTTTTTGGATCAGATAAATCTACGGAACAAACGGATGGTCGGAGACCCGGTATGAGTCTTGCCTATTCAACAATGTACTGCCTCTTAATTAGGCAAATAAGAGACGGGATTAGTTTGACGCAGCCTGCCGGACGATTTTGGGGTTGGCTTTTTAGTTTACTAAACCCTAGGTCTTAGTGTGTGTGCTACTAATACGGAAATGAAAAGCGACGTTTCGATTCCGTGCGAGTAACAAACAAGTTGGCCAAGTAAGACTTTCCACTGGAGATCGAAATGGGACACGCTGGTCATGCAGGGACTTCACCTAGTCGCATAGAGCAAATTCCTTCTGGACAAATCACATTAGAAGGTGAACTGAGTGTTCCTGTGGGCGCTGCTGGTGTCGTTTTGTTTGCCCACGGTTCGGGGAGCGGCCGCCACAGTCCGCGCAATCAGTTCGTGGCGCGAACTATACGGGAGGCGGGCGTTGGCACGCTGCTCTTCGATCTACTTACGCAAGAGGAAGAAGCCGTGGACATCAACACACGCCATCTACGCTTCGACATTGGATTGCTAGCCGAGCGACTTGTTGATGCGACTAACTGGATCAAAAGAGAACCTGACACATGGCACTTGAGAGTTGGATACTTCGGCTCAAGTACCGGAGGCGGTGCGGCCCTGGCGGCTGCTGCCGAAGTAGGTGAGGAGATCGGAGCGGTCGTCTCTCGTGGGGGGCGACCGGATCTTGCTGGAGATGCATTGGCGAAAGTTAAGTCGCCAACGCTTTTAATAGTTGGCGGCCTGGACCAACCAGTGATCAGAATGAACGAGGATGCGTACCGCCAACTACATTGCGAAAAAGAACTAAGAATTATTCCAGGTGCGACGCATCTGTTTGAAGAACAGGGCACATTAGAAGAAGTGGCGCACTTTGCTGCTGAATGGTTTCAGCGGCACTTGGTTGCGGCTGAGACTGAGTGAGATGTTTGCCGCGAATTTCCTTTCGAAAGTTTATGCGTAGAGCCGCGAACTAGAACTGCGGAAGCATTAGTGGAAGCAGTGAAGAATCATTTTAGACTCAGATCCGTATTAGGGATGCTTGCCTTGGTGCTCTTGGTTTCGGTAGCACGCGCGTCCTGATGCGACTGTTTCTTAAGAAGTTCATTTTGAATGATTGGAGGTGGAAAAGCTATGCTTGTGAAAGACGTTATGACTGCCGACCCAGCATGCTGTGTTTCAGGAACGGCCTTACAAGAAGTCGCGCAAATGATGGTTGATCATGATTGCGGCGAGATACCCGTTGTCGAGAACAACCAAACAAAACTCCCGATTGGTGTAATCACTGATCGCGATATCGTCTGTCGTACAGTTGCGAAAGGACTCAATCCGCTCGATCTAACCGTCGGCGAGTGTATGAGCAAACCCTGCGTAACAGTGACGCCAGACATGTCGGTTGAAGAGTGCAGCAGGATCTTGGAAGAGAACAAGATTCGCCGCGTGCCGGTGGTGGATGCCGCCGGTTGTTGTTGTGGCATCGTTGCCCTTGCCGATATCGCATTACATGCCGAGAAAAGCGTAGCTGCGGAGGTCGTCAAAGAGGTATCAGAACCAAGCTCGGCAGCGTCGGCGGCTGGAAAGTAACTTTCTTGTTTTTCTTCGGTACTTTGGCGGACCGACACAACAGCGCCATGTCGCGTCGGTGAGTGCGCCCTCTGCAAACATGTTGGCTAGTGGAACAGGAATCTGCCAACATATACTCAAACTACTCCTACCTCTAAGAGCATCGAAGAGGCAACTCAAACCTCTTACGATTTTACGATCATTGAGAAAGTTCTTCGGCGAGCTGCGCTTCGGAGGGTGTGCGCTGCTCTTAATAAAGGACAAGAAGGTAGTTTATCGTCTTTCCCATGATGTCCAGCGGACGACCACTAAGGAGGATTCGATTGTATGGTAACAGTCTCAGGAATATTCGACTCGCGCGCTGAAGCGGTGCGTGCCATCAACCTCTTGGGCGATATCGACGGTGCCGGTGAGCGACTAATCCTGCTGTCTCCGGGCACTGAAGATGAGGATGTAGAAGATGTGGTGCCGGTGACGGAAAGTGGGACGCCGGGCACAGGAGAGAAAGTGGGTACGGCAATGGGCAGAGGAATCGGTATCGCCGGAGGAATCATGCTGGGCGGAGCAGTCGGTAGCGTCTTCGTGCCGGGTGTCGGTGCCGTCCTTGCTGCGGGAGTGCTCGCGGCTGCGCTACTGGGTACTGGAGGAGCGAAACTCGGTGCGGCGGCGGGAAGTGCCCTGGATGAGAAAAATGCCCAACATCTGCGTCATGACCAGTTACATCTTTACGAAGCTGCGCTCAGACAAGGGCGGAGCGTGTTAGTCGCCCTAGCGAAGGATGAGGTAGAGGCCCAGGCGATGAGTGAAGTCTTGGCAGATGCCGGAGCGGAGACAGTGGAAGAAGCGCGTCAAAATTGGTGGAGCGATCTGCGAGGGGCTGAGAAAGCAGCATACGAAGAGGAGGGACGAGATTTCGCGTTTGATGAAACGCTCTACCACCGAGGCTTTGAAGCTGCGCTGCACCCGCGCCTGCGTGGCAAGACGCTTGCTGAATCGGCCGTCTTCTTAGGTCGGTCTTTTGGCAACGACTGCCAAACGGAAGCATTCCAGCGCGGTTACGAACGCGGTCAGGCCTATCACCGTGACTTATTGGAAAGGTTTCCCTCGCCAGAAAAGGCGTCTCCAGCAAAGGCGAGAAACAATGGACCATCTTAATGCGAAACGATTTGGAGCGATCGTTAAGCCAGGATGTTCACAGGAGAGTTTATGCAACGTATATTAATCTCGTGTTCGCAGTTTCATTGCTATTTGCGGTCCAGGCTTGTGGCGTAGCTAAGCGAGCTACGCGCAGTTCAGAAACGGACGCCTTGTTGCGAGCTGCGCGCGCAGGAAATGCCGACACCGTTAGCACTACTGGCCTCTCCGAACGTGGACGTTAATGGCATCGACGAGCATGGCAATACACCGCTAATCGAAGCGGCGCGGTTCGGACACGATGAGGTAGTGACAGCACTGTTAATGGCTAAGGCGGACATGAAGGTGAAAAATGATGAAGGCAAGACTGCCCTGATGTTGGCAGCTGAAGCCGGACACGATCAAACGGTTCGGATGCTCACGCAGGCTGGAGCTGGGAAATGAACTGCGCCCTTTCATGAGATCGAAGATTAGAGTCTTTCTGCTATTCGAAGCCGCGACTTTTGTCGCTGCTTCCCTTATTCATTCCGGCGCGTTGATCACTGGATACGAGCATCAGAAAGCCCGCATTGCCGAAGGAGTGATCGCGATCGTGCTTCTCATCGGCGCGGTGCTGACTTGGATCCGGCCGGCGTGGACACGACGGGCAGGCTTAGCAGCCCAGGGGTTCGCACTGTTGGGCACGCTGGTTGGGATCTTCACGATCTTGGTTGGCGTCGGGCCACGAACGGTAGCTGACATCACTTACCATATTGCCATCGTTCTAGTACTGGTTTGGGGCTTGATCGTTGCCAAGAGGATGTAAGCAGCTAACTACCTATCCAAGCGGCATTCCCTCCTCGGCGAGTTTTGATCCCATTGTTTATGAGTGCTGGGATCAGGCACATAATGATGCCCCTGGTCATCGTTATGTCCTTTTCCAGGACCAGATCACTGTCTGCGTTCGGCGTAAAGAGTGAAGGGCAACTTTGGCATCACGCTTGCGCTCAGTTGCACTGACTATTGAATAGGAGAGCCAGACCGTTGAAGCGCGACCTGACCAGAGCGAGTTGCGTACCGTAGAGGTACAAGTCCCGCCGAGAAGGAAACACATAAGGCCCTTTTAAATTCTTCCTGAAAATTTGAATGTTCTGCCGCTAGTTCTCTTTTTGGATGAATAGGAGCGAATGAATCATGAGTTCACGAACATCTAAAGTGCCAGAGTCAATAGTTTGCCCACCCGATCTCTCGCAAAGACCGTTTAATCTAAAAGTCGAACGCACAATGAGTGCGTCGCCCAGCGTCCTGTTTCGGGCGTGGACAGAACAGATGGACCGCTGGTTTGCGGCACCAGGATCAGTGCTGATGACGGCCGAGATAAACAAGCCATTCTTTTGGGAGACGCATTTCGAAGGTCAGCGCCATCCACACTACGGAAGATTTCTTCGACTAGAACGCGATCGGCTCGTGGAAATCACATGGCTTACCGGAGCTGGAGGTACTAATGGCGCCGAGACTGTAGTCACCGTCGAACTCACGCCAAACGGTAACGGAACACAGTTGAGACTTATGCAGGCCGGCTTTCCCGACGAAGCCTCGAAAAATAAAGCCGAAAAGGCATGGCCAAAAGTTCTCCAGCAACTCGATGAGCGAATGACGCCAAGCGGGTGACGGGCCCGCTCTTACGTAGGAAGCGGTTATAGTTTGCCGATGCGCTTCCATTTGTAGCTCACGAACGAGCGCTGAGTGGCTTAAGACTCATCCTAATGGGTAAATACTTGTGTGCTGGTCCAATAGATTGGACTATCTGAAATTTTATTGAGGTCATAATTTGTGACCTCAAAGACACGCCGATGATTTCTAGTCTGTTTTTAACCTTCGCTGGTGATCGCCCGTCGATAATTTACTGAGCACTTACCTCAAACTGGTCATAATTCAAAGTCCAGGTCACCGCATTACACTAAAAAATCCTAAGTAGTCGCGCGTCATCAAATTAAAACGCCGGTCTCAATCGGGTGATTCGACCTCTCGGCCCCCTCGCGGGACCTGGGAAGCCGTAGGATGTGGAAACCTTACGCCTTTCGGCTTCTAAAGTAATAAGGAAAGCACGGATTCAATTCAGTCTTTTACATTTGGACACTAACCCTCCCTTGCTATGCATCGAGGGCGTACAGTTTATCCGTTACTGATGTAAGTTCCGTGTCCTGTACTTGAGAGGAGGGCCAAAAGCTATGACTGCCCCCAATCTCCGCATTCTCTACTCGGAGGATGATCCAGACTCTCGCGAAATAGTATGCCTAATTCTCGTCAAGGAGGGCTTTGAAATCATCTGCCCGGACAGTTCAGAGGACGTTCTCAGAATAGCTAATGAACAGAAATTCGATGCCTATTTATTAGATAGCTGGACGCCTGGTATGTCGGGGTTTGAGCTTTGCAAGAGAATCAAGGAGTTTGATGCTCACACTCCAATAATCTTTTATTCCGCTGCTGCGTTTGAGGGCGACAAAGACGAGGCGCTTGCCGCTGGCGCTCAGGCTTATGTTACGAAGCCTTCGAGCGTTGAGGAGCTTGTTGACGCGATACGATTGGCAATCTCATCTTCCCGCGACATCCAGTCTAAATAGCTTTGTCTCAAGACTCAGAGAAGAATAAGGGCGTCTTGTTTAAGACTGCGCCAAACGCAAAATTTGGCATCGCTAAAGGCTCGTAACGTCTTTAGATGTATTTTCTCAAGTTATCACGCACCGCCCCTTCGTGCTAAAGTCAGCGCAGGTTGTTTGGGCCAGTGCCGGATTTTCTTAAAGTACATTATGAAGTGCTGTTAATCCATTGCCAGAAGATTTCCTATGATGTCGCGGAAGCCTTCGATTATTACGCGATATAGTTTCACCGTCCTGGCAGTCACGTTGTCCACGCTGTTTCGCTTCGCGCTCGATCCTCTTCTCGATCTAAGAGCTCCTTTCATTCTTTACTTCCCCACAGTAGTTCTGTGTGCGTGGTTCGGAGGCCTGTGGCCCGGCGTTATGTCCACCGTGCTCGGCGCCGTGATTGCGTGGTACGCTTTCTTTCCACCTCAATACTCGTTCACTGTTTCGGATCCTACCGCGCCAACGCAACTCATTATTTTCATGTTGGGTGGTGTGCTAATCAGCATGCTTGCAGAAAGCCTGCATCGGGCCAGGAGAGAAACAGAAGAGAGCGGAGCCAAACAGCGCGAGCAGGGCGAAAGACTTCGCGTGACTCTGGAGAGCATCGGAGACGCGGTAATTACGACTGATGCAAAGGGCCGCGTAACGTTCATCAATCATGTTGCGGAGTCGTTGACTGGATGGACAGAGGACGAGGCGAAAGGAAGACAGTTAACCGAGGTCTTCAAAATCATAAACGCGCAAACGCGCGAAACTGCCGCGAACCCGGTGGAGCGCGTTATTAAAGAAGGCATCGTGGTGGGCCTTGCGAATCATACTCGGCTGATTGCCAGGGATGGAAGGGAAGTCCCAATCGATGACAGCGCGGCACCTATCAGAAGCAAAGACGTCCTCATTGGCGTGGTGCTGATCTTCCGCGACATTACCGAGCGCGGCCTTGCTGATGAGAGATTCCGACTCGCGGTCGAGTCAGCGCCCAATGCAATGGTAATGGTTAATAAGGAAGGTCGGATTGTACTTGTCAATTCGCAAACCGAGAAACTGTTCCAATATTCGAGAGACGAGTTAATTGGACAACCAATCGAGATGCTGGTGCCGGATCGCTTTCGCAACGGACATCCAGCCTACCGGGCCGATTTTGGAGCCTCGCCCAGTGTTAGAGCGATGGGAAGCGGGCGCGATCTCTTCGGACTGAAAAAGGACGGCAGCGAGGTATCGGTCCAGATTGGCCTGAACCCGATCAACGTCAATGGAGAAACTCTGATTCTGAGTTCAATTCTGGATATTTCAGGGCGCAAACGCGAGGAGGAAGAACGAGCACAGTTGTTTGCTCGCGAACAAGCCGCCCGTTTCGAGGCAGAGGCGGCTAACCGTGCCAAGGACGAGTTTCTGGCAACCATTTCCCATGAGCTTCGGACTCCGCTTAGTGCGATTCTCGGTTGGGCCAGACTACTGAGGATCGGCGAACTCGAAGAGCAAGCCGCAACCAAAGCTGTGGAAACCATTGAGCGTAGTGCAAAGGCGCAGGCCCAATTGATCGATGATCTACTTGATGTCTCGCGCATCATCAGTGGCCATCTACGAATAGATTTCAAACCGCTTAACCTGCTATTGCCTATTGAAGCGGCCCTTGAGTCTGTCCGTCCGGCCGCGCAAGCTAAATCGATTCAACTCGAGGCTGAGCTCGATTCGGCGGCTGGCGCTGTAATGGGCGATGCGACTCGCCTTCAACAGATCGTCTGGAATCTGCTGTCGAATGCCGTCAAGTTTACGCCGAAGGATGGACGGGTCGAGATTCGCCTTGAGCGCGACGACTCTCACGCACAGATTATAGTGACGGATACTGGTGCAGGCATCAGACCGGAATTCCTTCCTTACGTGTTTGAACGATTTCGGCAGGCTGATAGCAGTGACACGCGACAACATGGAGGTTTGGGATTAGGGCTTGCGATTGTGCGCAGTTTGGTCGAGATGCATGGCGGCACCGTTAATGTGGCAAGTGCAGGCGAAGATCAGGGAGCGACGTTTACGGTACGGATACCTCTCGCGGCTGTGAGGGCAGAGGCGCGAAAGGTGATAAAAGCGCCAGCCGAGAGCCGAAAGTTGCTTGATCAGTTGCCAAGCCTCGACGACGTGGAAATCCTCGTTGTCGATGATGAGGTTAGCGCACGCGAAATCATTACCGAGGTGTTAAGGCATTGCGGTGCGAGGGTAACCGCAGTCGCGTCTGCTGCAGAAGCAATGACGGCGCTGAAAAAATCTCCACCAGACGTTTTGGTTAGTGATATTGGAATGCCAAACGAAAATGGTTATGAATTAATCAGCAGGATACGAACGTTGGGCAGTGAAGTTCCAGCCGTGGCTCTGACTGCGTATGCGAAAACTGAGGATCGGATGCGCGCCCTGGCGGCAGGTTTTAATACCCATGTGCCCAAGCCGGTCGAGCCCGCCGAACTGGCGTTGGTCATAGCCAGCCTAGTTGAGCGCAAGCCGGGAGGGTAGCTGCTTAAGAGAGTTTCGAACAAAGCCGGCTACGCGGAATGAAATTAAGAGTCAAAAGCAAACTGTGAGCTCCGCCTAAGTGGCGAAGGTAATCAGGTCTTCTGCGGGCGTTTCAAAAAACGAAGTGCGCTAACGATGACAAGCCCAATGGTTGAGCCCAAACCCAGCCAAAACCAGCCGGTGTGCTACTGCGATCAATCTCCACGTCGCTTCTTGCCAATGCGCTCACCGCTGCCTTAGACCTATCTATCGACCAAGAATCTTCCACTCCACACTGTTCATCACTAACCCCATACAATTCAGCAGTCCTATCT